>JABDAU010000018.1 GCA_013289045.1 Bacteroidota bacterium
CCACAGCGTGAACAACTATGATGCAGTGAGTACGACCTACGATTTTACCAATGCGCCGACCACGGTAACCAGGGTACACTACAATACGCTTAACGGCGGCTATCCGCCGGTGACCATCTTTAACCGGTACATATACGACCATATGGGCAGAAAGCTAAAAACATGGGAACAGATCACCAATACCAGTAGTACGGGAGTAGTTACCGCCACTGCAAATACGCTTCTGTCCCAGCTGGTATATAATGAGATAGGGCAACTGGAAAACAAGCAATTACATAATATTGGGGATACTACGATAGCGGCTAACTTTAAGCAGGCAATAGCTTATACCTACAATGAACGCGGCTGGCTGCTGACGAGCAGCGCCCCGTTATTCCAGGAGCAACTGCAATACAACAGCGTAAACAATGTAACAGGAATCACGCCGACCGCTCAGTTTAACGGCAATATAGCGAGTGCAAGCTGGGGCACATCGGCCGCTCCAAACGGCAATTCATACGTGTATACGTATGATGCCTTGAACCGGCTAACTGACGGCACTTCAGCGTCAACAGGGAACAGGGAAAACATTGCCTATGACCTGAATGGCAATATAACCACGCTTAACCGCTATGGATTATATACCGATGTTTTGGCATACAATTACGGGAGTACCAGTAATTATACGGATCAATTACAAACCATCACCGAAACGGGTTCCAACCCCAGCGTTAAAACCGGCGGTACGTTTACTTACCATTATGACGGTAACGGTAACACAACCATTGACCCCAGTAAACCAACGGGTTCTATAGCCATTGCCTATAACCTGTTAAACTTGCCGCAGAGCATAACCGGGGGCAAAACCATTACCTATACGTATAAGGCCGACGGGGATAAACTAAGAAGGGTAAGCCCCGTGACAGGCAATACGGATTATATCGGTGGTATTGAGTACGATGCTACCGGCGCCAACACGTCCGCCATTACCTTTATCCAAACCGAAGAAGGACGGGCGATCCCATCGGGGACATCGGCATATAACTATGAATATTACCTCACCGATCATCTTGGAAACAGCAGGATAGCATTTGACACCCAATCCGGCAGTGCCGTCCCTTCACAGTCGGATGACTATTATCCTTTTGGTATGGACATCAGCCACAGTATTGCACACCCGCAAAATTATTACCTTTACAACAAGAAGGAATTGCAGCAGGAATTCGGTGAGTATGATTATGGCGCAAGGTTCTATGACCCGGTGATTGGGAGGTGGACGAGTGTGGATCCGTTGGCGGAGAAGTATCGTAAATGGTCACCTTACAATTACGTTGATGATAATCCGATGGGGAACACCGACCCTGATGGGATGGGGCCATGTCCCGAATGTGCCATTTTAAATCTTAAAATTCTTAAAGCTGTCGCTAAATCTGTCATAACTACAATCGGCGTTTTACTTGCACCTATAGACGACATGAATGCTGGGGGACATATGAAAGTAGGTTCACCACAATGGAAAGCACTACAACAAAAAGGGAAACAAGATGTCAAGGCGGCAGTTACTACTGGTGCTGTTATGGTTATGACTGATGGCTTAATAGGGCGTATTGCTGGTGCTTTCGGTACTTCGGTAACCAGTAATTCCGTTTGGGCATTAGATGCATCGGAACGAGGTTTTGCTGTAGAACAAATGTTGGGGGGGAATCTTCCTTACGGTTTTCCTGTTATTGACAAATTTAATCCTGAAACGGGGGTTGCGACGAGCATAAAAAGTATTGATGTAACTGCCGATTCTTACACTAAAGGGAACGGTTTATTTAACACATTAAAGAGCTATGTTAATAAATTAGATGGTTTCCAAGGCGCTACCAGAGGGGATTTTTCAGTTGAAGGCGGTGATATAACGAGCAAAGTGTTAGAAGTGGGAATACAGCCCGGGAAAGCCACTTTAAGTCAATGGGAGCAAATTGGTAACGCTATGAAATATGCAAAGGATAATAATATAGATTTCAAACTACAATTTGTTAAATAATATGAAAACAGCATCTATTTATAAGATACCTAATAAAGGATATATAGTATTTGGAAAAAGTAAAACAGTAAGCGGCTTCAGAGTAGCATCAGAACCTTATTTCAATATTTCAGAAACAGAAGCTAATGCCGATCTAATTGGGAATGCCATTAAGGCTTCTCTTTGTAATGACGATAATAAAAGAATACCTGATCCGAAAGATTGGAAGCAATCGGGAAAAGACTTTCTAAAGAAAATAGGCTTGAAAACTATGAAAGAATTAGATACGCACTTAAATAAATACGTAACAATTGCGGAAGATGGATTGCAGATAACTTTTACACCATCGCAGCCTGCTGAAAAGCCAGATAAAGGTTTTTTGCATAAAGATAAAAGCGAATCTGTTTCTATCAATTATCAAGCTACAAATCAGGAGATTATTGAAGCGTTAGAACTGGCTTTTAGTAAGTGTGGCTAAATTAAACGTGGCTGTATATGCCCGCCCGGCCAAGCGTCTGCGCTTGCCGAGATAACGAAAAGCAGTTAGAAAGACAAAGCCTGGCCGAGCGCCGGGCTTTGTTATTTATCCAGCTACCGCAAGGGCTTTTAGGCTACCGCAAGGCTCTGCCTTGTGTGTACGCGTGCCAGGTAACGGTTTGGTAGTTGGGTAAAATTAGGGGTTTAAAATTATTTGCAACAAACAGGGGGCCTGGCCAATGCGTCGGGCTTTGTTGTTTAAAGCGCGTTTTTTCTAATAAAGAAAGGCTTTTCAAGTTTCCAGCCAAAATGCTGCACAAGATAATCCAAAACAGGCTTTTCGTATTCAGGGGCAGCTTTAAAATCAAAAAACAGGCCGTGCCCGGGTTCAATAATAGCATGGTGGCGTTCAGCCCATAGCTTTACATTTTCTTCAAACGTATTGGCCGCAGGGAATATGAAGGTGTTATCGTCAGACATTTTCAAGGTGTTTAATTGTGGTCTTACTGTTTAGTGGGCAAAGGCTTTTTTCGTTTTATTGTAAGCCAGTGCCATATCAATAAAGTAATATACTTTGTCTTTCTCCTCGTTAGGCAGGGCTTCAATATCTTCCATTCTGCGCACTAAATTCTTATCCATAACCATCTGATCAGAATGGCCAATCAGGATTTTCTCCAATAATAGTTTGAAACCCTTCGGAGAAATCAATGGTGATATCTTCAAAGTTCCTGAAATTTGGAATGTTAATCTTTTTAATGTTCATTGGATGGATCTAACTGTGGTTATGAGTAGGTTATGTAAAGCTATCAAATAATTATGATTGTATTTAAGATAAGTGGAGCTTGCAACATATAATCTAGATGCTATTAATGCTATAATTCACACGATCGTAGTCATTTCTATTCCGGGCTAAACTGACCATGCCATTATAAGGGGATAAAGTATAAGCATTAGGTCTGTTATCCGACTGATCTTTCTTTTTTAGTATTGACGGATGAGGATGGCGCATCCAGGATCGGGACAACGGGAAGACAGGGCATTCGCATAGCCGTGCTTACCAAGCTGAATCCTGTAACTTATTAGAAGTCCTGAAGGTTGTAATGTTCAATACGGCAGCCTAAATTCCAACTACAGCTTGGGCTTCATTGATCGCTGTCATGATCATGTGCCTGCCCTGTGCCCGCTTCTTCATGTTTTCATATTCACCATTGGCCCTGCACCATTTATTAAATAACAGCAGCTTGGACTGCAGTCCGGCTGGCGTGCTGCATTCAGTCAGGAAAACCAATTGGATGTGGGTGTTCTGCTCCCATACATAAATGCCGAATTCATCCTGTATCGCGCTGACATCAGGATAGCCAATCACATTTTTTACTTGTATAACTGTAGCCTTGCCGTAAACAGCGATAAAATGAAAAGGACCATATTTAGGGGTAACGCCCGCAGCAGGCTTGTCGATTAGGTTCTGGTCATTGAGGAAGGGCCTGCCGGTATAGGCCTTGGCATCGGGGACGGATATGTTGTCCGGTATCGCGGTAACCTTCCAAGTGAAGATTTTGAAATCAGGACTCACTGCTAACAGATCGCTGAGCAACGTCCTGCATTGTTGTTCTCTTTCGGAATACTTGAGTTTCTTCCAGTTTAGCGATATCTTATTGTTACCGGCAATGTCAAAGTAAATTCGTGACAGCTCGATCCTGTCTTTTAACTGTGCGTAGATCAGGTCTTTCACGGCCTTTAGCAGCGCTTCTTTGAATTGTATTTCGGAAGTTCCGGTCGGGTAAATATCATTGAGAAAGAAATCCCCGTCAAGGACATATTGACTAAACATTGCATTCCTTTTCACCTCATCTGCATCAGCGGGGGTCGAAGTAAAATATCCCTGTAACTTGATAAACACAGATTTGCGGCTGGAGATAGTCAATGCAGCATCCAGCTCGGCATGACAGATACCTAAATCATAACCGGCCGGGGCCCAGCCTGATTCACCCGTGTAAAGTGCAATGAAAAGGTCTGCCATCTTCACCTTGGTGATGCAAGATTTATAACTATCCTCCGTAGCATTAGCGGCAAACGCTTCGTTAATTTCAACCCGGAAGAAATCGTTGCCTAGAAACTTAATATTTTCGATCTCTTTCTTAATGTATTGGCGGATATCCGTCATGGTAATGGCGGTGGTTACCCCGTCCAGAATAAGTTTGTTTTTGTTACGGCTCGAAATGAAAATGTTGAAGATCATGATTTAATGATGGTGAAACCAGTTATAAATCAAATATACAATTTATACTTCATTACAGATTGCAGCGGCATCCTTCGCAAAAGATACAGCGTAAAGCTTGATCGCCAAAAAGCGGGATGCCCCAGAATCACAGCTATCGTCAGTAATAATATGACTTTGCAAGGTTTGGTTATTCCATCAACGACAAAAAAATAATATTTAATTCATAAGCTTCTGTTAGACAAAATTTTGTAATATTATCCATCTGAATCCTTTGTATGCAATTAAACAACCTGAACATGTTTTTCCCGGTATTAAAAGCTATACTTTCACTTGATAGCCCATTTAAATAAATAAAAACTTTACGGATGGGTCAATTCAACACCAAAAACGGATTTATTTACGCGCTCCTCAGGTGGTCGATGGAAAAGACCCAGTATCTGAACCTGATCGAATATTTTAAATTAGCCGGCAGCAGGCTCAGCAAACAGACTGAGCCGAATGCCAAACGGCATCTTTACATCAGTAACGCTGTCGACTTTTATACCATCCTGAAATGGCTGCTGATCTTGTCACTATGGTATTTTAAAGTGAATGCCGGCTGGATCCACTGGCTCGTGTGGTACATGATCATCACAAATCTCCACACCTTTATTTTTTACTTCCTCTGGAAGCCTTCGACTAATATTGATCATGATCGCAGTAAAAAAAGGTTCCTGAAACTCATCCTGGCCATCTTTTTTTCGGATCTGTGCTTTGCCTATATGTACAATATCTTTTATTTCCAGGAATTTACCTGGGATCAGAAATTCTGGTTTCCCGAACAAAGCATCTGGTTCAGTATTTCCAATTCAGTTGCAGGTAACTATGATAAAGTAAAACCGCTGACAGAGTTCAGTAATACGATCTCGATGATACAGTATATGATCACATTTCTTTTTGTCGGCGTGATCATCAGCAAAGCAACTCCCGATAATAAACCTTAACACGAACACCCATATGAGAAGAAGTTGGCTGGATGTCATGAATAGCTTTTCAAATCTGTTAAAGCATTACGATTATTTAAAAGCAGAGCATTCAGCCGCGCTAAGGGCCAAGGAAAATGTAGCCACTATCAAGCACCTGGAACAATATCCGGTACTCACCGCTCCCCCGCATAATTTTACGTTGTATCTCGAACAGTTAACAGAATGCTTGGATGCAATCATCTTCGATTATGAAGAATATGAGCAAACGCAACTCATGTACTATGTCTTGGACGATTTTGATTATTATTTCATCAATCCCGGCCGGGACAATAAGCTGATCACCGGCGTGGTCGGCGACGCCAGGGATGTTTTTCTGAAGCCCTCCAAATACTGGAAGGCTTATAAAGGTTCACCTATAGATTCTTCTAAATCATTCTCTAGCTTCGGACTTTACGATGTTAGAAGCAAGGCTGCCATCATCCGCTTGGATGACCTGGCTGACCAGTTCCATATAGAAAACAATACCGTTGATCCGATCGAAAAGAGCAAACAGCTGAATGTCGGCCTGTTCCCTCTTTCCAAAGAGTTTCTCAGAACTTTCCGGATAACCGGCATGACCAATGAAATACGCAAGATATATGGATTTTTGAGTGACAAGCTGCTGCATGAGGCCTACGCACAGGAAGTGGAGCACATCATTAAGAGCATTAATGATAACGATATGCATATTGCAGTGTTCCCGGAGCTGCTCATTAACGATGAGGTCGTGGCGCTGTTAAAAGAAGGAGTAAAAAGTCTGAACAAGCAGTTCTTTATCTTGGTAGCCGGCAGTGATCACCGGAAATACGCTGATGACAAGTATAAAAATACCGTTCCGGTGCTGGTGTATTTTAACCAGCAAATCCATGAATTCAGTTACTCAAAAATGGATTCTTTTCATCTGGAGGTCAATGAAAAGAGCTTTAAAGACATCAGCCGAATCATGCCTGGCTTCCACGATGCTTTCGGGACCGAAGCACCTTGGCCAGTGGCTTTTTTAAAAGAGGATGTAGATCCGGATCACACTTTATTATTATTGTCCACGAAAAAATTCGGGGACATTGGCTTTGTGATCTGTAAAGATGCCCTTTCCGACTTTAGTTTCTTGATTGAAAACTACCAGCGGCTGGCGGATCATATGTTCATCATTTCCCTGAATTTCAGTCCCAAGGCAGATTTTTTAGCAAAAAGTAACCACATGGTCATGGAAAGTCACATCGGTTGTTATTATGTGAATGCACGGTCATTCGACACCAAAAATGTTAGTCCAACCTTTTATGTCACGCCTAAAGACCCAGAACCTGTTTTTATAAAGGACGAACAAACGCACTTGCCTTATACGATTTATCCGAGATTACTTCCCCAAGAAAATAAAATCTAAACATTTGCAACAAATATGTCGAATTAATGTCTAATAATTAAACCATTTGCTATTGCAGATGTTAAATTAAATATTAATTTTGTCGAATTAATGTCGAAAATGGATTTAGATACACTCAGATACGAGGTTCAGCGCCTGGATGGAACTCCGGCAGCCGTAACCAACGCCGTCAGCTTGATCGTCGAAGAATACGAACGTTCAGCTTACCTTCCCAAAAGCATAGAATACGGCTTTTTCGAGGAGTTCTTCAAAAATATCATTGACTGGATCGGAAAAGGCCAGGAAAAAGACCTGCTGGAGATGTTCACGTCGATTAAGGCGACCATCGACAGCGATGATGAATTCATTTCGCCCTTTGCCGGTACTTCCGGAAAACGGCGTTTCGGAGCGCAGCTGAACTTCGTACGTGATTTCATTGAGATCTACCTGCGTTCGGATATGGCCAGCAAAGACGAGCAGTATTTAAAAGATGACAGTAAGAAAGCCAAAAGATTGCGGCTCCTGCTCTGCGATATGTACCGCCAGGACGGACCTATAACCGTCAGCAGCTTGCAACATATAGAGCTATATGAAGAACTTAATGCAAAGACACCTGAACGGGACCTTACCCAGCTGGTTGAATGGGGTTTTTTGAGAAAAAAAGCCGCATCGCCGAAAAAGATCTTTTATGAGCTTACTTCAAAGGCTCATTTTTTCAGGGCACGGATCGAGGAAAGTGTGGCCGCCTCGCGGGCATTGGAAGAATATGACGAAGAAGCTGCAGAAAGCGGATCGATGTTCGGTGAGCATGCGCTTGCTAGCCTCCATAATTATTTACCAAGAAATACATCATCCCGCAAATGACCACTAAATATTTGTCCTTCAGCTCACCCAAAGGTGGGGTTGGCCGCACGCTGACCTTGTGTAACTGTGCAATGATCTATGCCAAAGGTTCTTCTTGGGCAGGAATAGACCCGGTGATCCCTATATTGGCAGACCTTGATTTTCATGCACCGGGTATCCATCATTATGATTTTACTATCCTGGACAAGCATAATGTCGCCGAATGTTTTTATGCTTTCGGCGATCAGGACTGCTTGACCTATGAAGAAATGCTGGTCAAACTGAAATCCCAGCGACTCGGACTCCTGTTCCTGCTTACAGATATTATGAATGATCCCTCATTTCGCAAAATGTCCGCTGCGCTTGGCAAAGAACTGAAATTTAATCCGAAGTCTGCCGCCCATATCTATAAGGAATTTAACGCTTTTATGGCGAAACTTCTGTCTGATGATAAATATGCCCCCTCGCGTCATCTGCTCAAAGTGCATTATGAAGGCAGGGACATTTATATCATTCCGGCCGCTTCCCCTAATCACGATGATTTCAATCAACTGGTTTATAACTTTGACTGGTCCAAATTCAATGAAAATTTTGGCTTGTTCCTTTTAGACGGCATATTTCTGAAAGCCGCCGAGGAGATCAAAAAGACCGCGCCGAAAAACATGGCTATTCGCGTCCTGGTTGATCAGCAGGCCGGCGTTTCACTGCCATCCGTACTGAACCGGTCACTCGCCGATGCCAGCGTGTTTGTCAGCGGCCTCAACCTGCAGAACAAAAGCGGCTTGGAGGGCATGATCGACCATTACTGCAGGACCTATGAAAAGAGCCCCTGGGTAGTGCTGAACCAATACAAGTTCCGGAAGATCGCTCTTCAGAATTCTTTGAACCTTGATGTTTACCAGACCTCGCCCCATGAAGAATTCCGGGCACTGGATAAAGACGCACGGATTTCTTTTATTGATCAGCTGACCGAAAACCGCCAGGATCTCAAAAAACAAATCTTCCTTACGGAATTCATCAATGATGCCGTGCAGAAAGAGCACTTTTATTCCGAAAAAGACCTCGCGGTCAATGAACTGACGCGCCTGATCACTAGCATTGAAAAGAGTTTCCTGCAGGATGCAAAACCCGTCCAGCCGAAAAGAGAAAAAGCCAGAATCGTTATTATCGGCGAGCGTGTCTTCGCAGATGACACCTTTTCCGGCCCGCTGAACGGTATCTATCAGTTACTGGTCAATTATTTCTCAGCGGACTCCACCATTATTGCCTTGGCAGTGACGCACGAGGAAATCGTCGAGCTGGGTGATACTTCTTTTCTTAAAGGGGCGCTGACGGATGTAGCGAATCTGACGGGGATAGAAGACTTGCAGACGGGGATCTATAATTTCTGCGTTGATGGGGATAACGGCCAGCTGACCCTGTGCCTGAACGACATTGATTTTATTTCTTATCCGGAGCACCTTCGTTCCAGCCTGCTGGAAGCAAACCATATCAAAAGTTTTTCTACTGCCGATTTTATAAAAGCACTGCCGATCAGCGATTCATTGAAAGGCACGTCTATGGCTTATTTCCGGGAAAATATCAACCGCTGGAAGGAGTACGTGGAACGGCCTGGAAGCGACCGTATAGATGGCATCCCGCTTTTTGTGAACTTCCAGCTACTTGCTTACCGCAAGAATCTGGTCTATGATAAAAAAGACTTCAAGACCAGCTACCGAAAGGAGTTCCACCGGAACTTTGAAGGTTTCCGTGCCCCGCAGGACCTCATCGATTTCAGTAAACTTACCAAGGACGTAAAAGAGTTCGAGAACGTCCTGCTTTGCAACAACCCGGACAATATCGCCATGTGGTATGAATGGCAAACTATTTTCAGCTTATTTTATGATCAGGGGGGAAAGCCGCCCGAGATTGATTCGATTGCCAAGTACCTCGATTTTCTGACCACCAGCGAAGCGCTGGAGGCAACCCTGATGTATCTGAAACTATTAACTAAAGCAGACCTGACCAGCAACGAAAAACCTGCCGAATCAGGCTACGACTGGGATCACCTGCTGGAAGAGTTTTATGTGAATGAAAAAAACGGACTGATCTTTATCTGGCCGGACGCGATCCCGACCCGGAAATATCCTGATGCAGACGAACCGAATGAACGTTCCGATAACAGCGTCATCTATCAGGTCCCGCCATCGTTCCATTTGTTTGAAGAATGCTGGCAGATTTCTATCGTCAATAAAAAGCGCGCGGCTACTGAAACCAGTAAACTATTAAAATTCCTTAACTATTACCTGACAGCGGAAGCACAGGAAATCTATACCCATAACGGAGGTCTGCCGATTCATCAGTACGTATTGTCATCGCTCGATCTTTGGAACATTTATCCGTTCCTGCCGCAGATCTGGTCCGTTTACGGCGATACCTATTCCGACCGGATACTGACCAAACGGGATTCCTTTGGAAAACTGTATGAAGCCGGCAAACTGATCAATCAATGCCTGACCAGGGCACAACAGTATAAAGAAGTGACTAAAGAAATTTTGCTTGACCTTCTCATCGAGGAGCTCGGCGTATTGGTTAAACAGGAAATAGCAGAACTTACGTAACCATGGAAACAAAAATGCTGACGGAGGTAAAATCTCCTGGATTACTGGACAGAGTATTAAGGCGCTTCGACCTGATGTCGCTGTATTTCGCACTCATTTTCGGCGCTTACGGCGCCGCCCAGATGACGGCCGAGGGCTGGGCCGGTATTCCCATGCTGATTTTGGCCGCGGTCACTTTCCTGCTGCCGACCGCCTTGGCCGCTTATGAGCTGGGCACACTGTTCCCCGGCGAAGGCGGCATATACATCTGGACGCATAAAGCACTCGGGCCGGTCCACGGTTTTATCTCCGGCTGGCTTTCTTGGGTGCCCATCTTCTTCCTGCTCCCGTTAGGCGCGTCTACTATTGTCGCGCATGTTGAGTTAGTGCTTGGTATCAAATTATCCTTGTCTGCCAATATTCTGTTGCAATCCGGCGTAATCATTGCCATTACCATCATTTCCTGCATCAAACTGGTTTTTTCGCAGCGGTATATCAACTGGATGTTCTTCGTTTCCTTTGCCACCGCAGTGATCGTTTTCGGCGTTGCCCTTTATTCAGGGAAACACGCAACGCCCGTCGATGCCTCGCTGTTTGACTTTAACGTCCTGAAGCACGGCGCCATGTATTCCGCGGCCATCCTGTGGCTCCTGGGTGTAGAGGTTCCTTTCAATATGGGTGACGAGATCAAAGACCATAAAAAATCAGCCGGATTCATGCTGTTGGTCGGTACGCTGGCACTGATGTTCGCCTATATCATCGGCATCGCCGGCGTGCTGCTGCTGCTGCCTGCAGGAAGTATCAACGCCGTAACCGGCGTGACCGACGCAGTGAAAAGCATCTCACCATTCCTAGGCCTGGCCGTCGGCGTGATGATTTGTTTTGCCGTTTCTTCGCAGGACGTTGCATACATGAATGCCTATTCCCGCTTATTGTTCGTTTCAGGACTGGAAAAAAGAATGCCACCGGTGATGAGCTACCTGACCAGTAAAAAAGTGCCGGTAGCCGCTATCCTGGTGCAGTGCGTCGGCGGAATCCTAGTTGTGGTATTCTTTACAACACAGCAGAACCTAGCCGCTACATTTCAACTTTATATCGCCTCACTAATCGTCGTATGGGTCGTTTCCCTGTTTTACTTGATGATCGCGTTGCCGCTGATCCGAAAAAAATTCGCGCAGAAATATCAGGATAATGACAGCGTGTGGCGGATACCCGGCAGGAGCGCTATAATGTGGCTGGTCGTGATCCTGGGATTCTTCTTCAATTTTGTTGCAATCTATTATGTATTTGCCAATCCTTTCACTGCGGATATTTCAGCAGCGGAATGGCGAAGATGGCTGATCTCCATGGTAGTTGTAGTGATCCTCGCCGGATTAGCTATATTTTTTATTGGCGAAAAACTCAACCACGGCGAGCTGGACGAAAGCGCGCAGCAATAATTTAAACCATATATATTGACGAGCTTACAGTATATCATCAAATTTTATAGAGCGAAGACCAGACTGCTGCTCCTTTCTGTACTTTGTCTTTTCTGCTGCTATGCCAGTGTAGCCCTGATCTTTACTTTTGCTTCGCTGGTAGAGCAGCGGACAAGTGCGGCATTTAACAGTCATTTCGCCGGAGCGCGCTATATCCTGTCCGGGCCGGCGGGTATTGTTTTTTCCAGCGGTCGGCTACAGTGCAGCAAGCCGGTTAAAACAGCCCTCTCGGGCAGCTTAAGCGCTGCTTTCCCATCTACTGTTTTCAAGATCGTCAAATGCGACGCGGGCAATGCTGACGCCTATATCCAGCTGAACACCGCACTGCCGCAGCAGGCGCTTGCCGCCTACTGCAATCATCACAAGATCAAAATGCTCAGCGGGTTCACCAAAACCGATTCGCTTTCCGCCTATGACGGTTATTTATACGACCTGAACAATCACCAGAACAAGTTTTCCATTTTTTCATTCGGCAACCAACTGTCCGCAGCCGTTCTGGGAACAGAAACCTCCTCGGCGATAGGAGGGTTTGCCAAACTGATCTTCTTTTCTGCTGTTCTGCTGACCTTTTATATGACCCTGCTGTACTTCCGGGAGCGTAAAACGGAAGCCGCCGTATTCATTATCCAAGGTTATATCGATACCAATCTGAAGATCACGATGATCGACAGCTGCATCCAGAACCTGTTTGCCTTCCTGCTGACCATCGCCTGTGTACCCCTGATATTAAAGGCCGTCAGTGCCAGCCCGCAGGAGATCAGTGCCGTCAGCGGGGGACTGATCTATATTATCCCTTACCTGCCGCTGATCACCATCGTTCAGATTCTTGTATTATTGAACCAATCCTTGTCCTATGCCGCAAAATTCAGATAATTATAGCTATCGGCACGCAGTCCTGCTAATCAAAAGGGCGCCGTGGCGTTCCTTCTGGCAGATGGCGCCGGCATTTCTAGCCAGCCTGATCCTCGCCAAAATGCACTTTTTGCTCGCCGCGCAGGACGCGCCTGTTTATATCCACGCCTTTCTGATTGTAGCGCTTTTACTGCTGACGCTTTCAACGCTTGTGATATATATCAGAGAATCCCGTCTGGAACTGGAATCCTTTAATTACGCTTTTATGGCCGGTTTGAAAATGACCGGCATTATCCGTATTATCTATATCAAATGGCTGCTGATCAACCTGACGGGCTCATTTGCCGGACTAATGACGCAATTGCTGATGACCAGTTCTTTTTTCAAGCCGGAGAACGACCTGTTGCCGCTTTGGATCCAGCTGATCGGGCTGAACCTGTTTTTTGTTGTTATATTAGGAATATCCACTATGATTTACGCCGTTAAAAAATGGAAGCTATAGCGAACACCATCCAATTAAAGAATGTCTCCAAAGCTTACTCCGGCATAACAGCCAGGAACGAAGTTTTGAAGGATTTTTCCTACGACTTCCCGCAGGGCTCCTTTAACGTGATCCTGGGTAAAAGCGGCAGCGGTAAAACGACCCTGCTGAAAATGATCGGCGCACTGCTTCATCCCACTAAAGGGGAGGTGATCTTTAAAGGCAGGAAGCTGGGCACCCTGAATTTCGGTGAACTCGCCGAGATCAGAAGGACGCATTTCGGTTTTATGTTCCAGGAAGCAGGTTTACTGTCGCACCTGACCAATGCCGAAAACATCAGTTTTCCTAAACTACTGGAGAACCCGGAACAGACGGCTGAGCTGGCGGAATATCTTGGCATCAGCCACCGGCTTCATAGTTTTCCTGAAGAATGCAGCCTTGGCGAGAAACAAAGGGTACTGCTGGCCAGGGCCATGATAAACAGACCCGAATATATCATTGCGGATGAGCCGACAGCCAACCTCGACTGGTCGAACGCCCTCCGGTCCATGGAACTCCTGAAAGGCTATTCGGAAAAAGGTTCGACCATTTTCGTGGCGACCCACGACGAACGCCTGACTGATCTGGCCACCAACATCATTAAAATGGACAAGCTATGAAAACTGAAGCCCTGCCAACCATCGAAAATCTTTTAGCCGACTACCGCCCGCGGATCTGCGCGCTGGCTTATATCATTGAAGATAACAATCCTGTCGTCTGTAATATGGGTTTCGCCGTACACGAGGAAAAGATCATTCTCCATACCAGTACTTGGACCTACAAATGGAACAACCTGAAAGAAGGACAAAAAGTATCGCTGGCCATCGGCTATGACCATTTAGACCATTACGCGCAGGTTTTCGGCCGCGTATCTAAGATCGAGATCGGCCAGCCGCAATTTCTGATCCTGGAAAACCTTTATTTCAACAACCACCCGGATGCCGTCCATTACCGCAAGGGCCAGGAAGGCATACTGTTGATTACGCCTTACAAGGTCAGGGTAGGGAACGTTATCAACCGGCAGGTTAATTTCCAAGAATACGACTACCTTTAATAATCGGCTTTGCTGTCCGACACATGGTTAACTCTTTTTGTAAATGGATAATAAGCAGGATGCTGATTTGATAACCGTCCTAATAGGACGGTTGTTCATCAAAGCAGCTACCTAACACCCGTAAATCTTCAACAAAGCGGTGTGTGAAGTGTCCCTCACGGGCTACCTAAGGAAGCACACTTTCGAGTGTGCTTCCTTTTTTTATGACCATAAGCATTTGATTGCCATGGCTTTATGACCGAACAGAGAACAGTTCGACAATTCCCAACAACTTTTTCAATTTATTAAATGCTAAGTATAAAAAGTTAGACTCTATTACATAGGCCAACTTTTCTTCGGTTCGACATTTCCTTGGGGTCTACGTCAATGTGTTATAGAGGAAATACAGTCGATGTTATCCTATTAATCCGCTACATTAGTTATTTATTTACATAGCTTCAGGTTTTCTGCTGTATCCAGCAATAAGATAAAGGAAATTCAGAATAACAGCAGCCTCTTCCTCATCGACCATAATATTATTTTTGGCCAGGACCAACATGGCTTTATCCACGGTTACCTTCCGTTCTTTAAAATACTGATTCCTTGATAGTAAAGTTTTTTTAATCATAAGTTTAATGTTTTAGTTGATGACAGAATCTTTGCTATTGCGTTATGGGGCTTGAGGGTCAATCGACCATCGGTATCAATCGCGATGGGAGTGACTAAATCTATCAAGTGTTTCTTATGGTATACGTCCATTTTTCCGAAACCTCGGAATATGTTATGAAACGGTTTGATGACTCGCCTCAGCCTTTCATTAAGGCGGGTCAGTTTGATATCGACCTTTTCCAATTCATCTTCCATGTCATTGGAAATAGCCTTGTAATCTCTTTTTAAATTGATAAAATCCTCAAATTGTATCTTGCCTTCTATGAAGAGTTTCCTTGTTTTTGAAATAAAGAACGCTTGCTGTTTGATTTGTTTCCTCAAAGAACGTTGCTCGTACAAGCCAGAGGTTTCCCTGTTGTTTGCCGCGAAGGATCCTGAAACCAGTAATGCTGCCGTCTTAGCTGAAGTGCTGCATGAGCACCTTAGCAAGCGGGCTTAAAGGTCAATTACCACGTCTTTGATTGGCTTGCTAACGCAGATCAGCAAATTGCCGTCGGCGGGCTTGTCCAGGGGCTCCAGACTATAGGTGACCTCGCCATCCACCAAGCTGCATTCGCAGCGGTGACAAACACCGGTACGACATGACCAGCGTGCCGGGATATCACAAGCTTCCACCGCTTCAAGCAGGCTTTGATACTGTTCTCCCCATTTCATAGTTATTTTGCTTTTTGTGAAAGTTATATTCGGCCCTTTGCCCGAATCCGTAGCCGGCGCGTGGGGAGGCTTAGCGCCCGGGGCTTGCTGCTCTTTTCCGAAATGCTCGGTAAATACCTTCTCCTGCCGGATACCATTTTCACCCAGCCAACCAATCAAATCGCGCGTGTAGCCGGCAGGCCCACAGATATAACATTCGCTGTCCGGGGGCAGCTGCAGGCGATTGATTATTTCACTTGTTAGCCGTCCGCTATATTCAAAATCATGCCCGGATCTGTCAGTAGCCAGGGGTTTGCTGTAAAGGTTTACTAAACAGGAATCGGGAAGCTTACTAACCAGCCCTTTAACTTCCGTGGCAAAAGAATGATGATAGCTATCCTGTGCTGAGTGGATCCAGTACACTTTGCGTCGCTCGCCTTTTACAGAAAGGTAATGAAGCATACCCAGCATCGGCGTTATACCGACACCAGCGCTGAGCAGCACAACGGGAGACTGGTTATCTGAGAGAATAAAGTTCCCGCGGGGTGCACTCGTTTCCAGCGTTGCGCCAGTTGCTATCGAATGATGAAAATAAGTGCTGCCCGGCCCGCCCTCCAGCTTTACCGCTATCCGGTAATAGCCGGAAGCAGCCGGTCCGCAAAGAGAATACATACGGATGATCGGTGTCCCCTTATTACCGGCGGGTATTTTGACCGCTATATGCTGCCCTGGCCCAAAGGCAGGGAGAGATTCCCCTTTCATGTCTTCCAGGCGAAAGCTCAGGACATCGATGCTTTCTTTGATGATCCGGGTTATTTTTAGCTGCCTGAATCCGCTCCATGCTAAGGGCAGTGTTTTTTCAGCAAGTCCTGCGTTGCCTTTCAGTCCGTTTTTTACAGCATCGGCCAGTGCCATGAAGGAGCTTTGCCAGCCTGCGCTTAGCGCGGGAATATTTAATGCCTGCCGTAGCTTTTCGGCGGGATGATTGGCACTATACAGAAGACCGTCAACATCTGCCACGCTCATGCCCTCTGGGCCGTCGGCAACTTTGATGATCTCATCCCCTGCGGTCAGTTCCCCCTCGCGCAGCACCCGGAAATAGAAGCCCGGCCGACGTTTGGCGACCAAAAGCGCCGGCATTTCCGGCACACCGATGCTGATGCCAACCTTGAAACAGGTTACCCTTGGTTGTGTGACCTCGAAGAGACAGGTACCGATTTGATAACGATCACCTATGCAAACCTCCTCATCAGCCATTCCCTGTACCGTCAGGTTTTCCCCAAATTGACCGTAGGTAAGGTCATCCCGCATTAGCTCCTTTCGCCAAAACTCATAGGACTGCATTTGATAGATCATCAGGGCGCGATGCTCCCCGCCATGTGCTGCCTTGTCTGCCTGGACATCACCTTCGAGATTTAATTTGCCTACCCTTACTTTTCCGCTGACAGGTGATTTAAAAATGGAGGTATCTACTTCCTGCCCGTTTATTTGTATTTTACGTGGAACTCCAATATTTACTGAAATTACTTTCATGCCCCGAACCCTGTTAGTGATTACACTGTGACCCGACAAAGCATATCCTGCAGCTAAGTCGTGATATGTTTTAGTTCCCTCTTTTGATAAATCCAGGTACGCCTGTGTTTACGACGGAGTTAAATCTTTGCCTGGTCGGTATATTATTTATCGCTTCAACCGCTTCTTGCGGGATAGTGGGTACATTGAAATTTTCCTTTGCCCGTTCGGGGGTCTTTGCGGTGGTCAGCAAAGCAGTACCTCGCTGAATTGCCCAGGCCAGCAGCACCTGAGCCGGTGTTTTACTAACTTGCCGGGCAATTTCCAAAACGACAGGATCTTCCAGCGGACCCGGCTTTATTCCATGGCCGAGTGGCGCAAATGCCAGCAAGGCGATCCCCTTTTCCTTACAGAACTCCAGTAATTCTGTTTCCGGTAAATAAGGATGCGCTTCCACCTGCACTACAGATGGCTTAACTCTGGCATCTTCATAAATGAGGCTTAGCTTTTCCAGGCTGACATCCCCAAGTCCGATGGCGCGGCAGCGGCCACCGTCGACTAGCCGCTCCATCGCTTTCCAGGTATCGAGCAACGTTACGTCATTATCATATATTACCTCGCCTTTTTCGTCGCGGGGATCCTGGTTATCGCCGGGCTGAAAGGCAAATGGAGTATGGATCAGATAGAGATCCAGGTAATCCAGCTGTAGCCTTTCCAAACTCCCCTTAAAAGCGGGTTCCACCCGCTCTGGCCGGTGGTTGGTATTCCAGAGCTTTGTCATCACAAATAATTCTTCCCGCGAAATTCCAAATGCATTTTGGCCTTCCTTAAATGCTTCGCCAATCTCGGTTTCATTTCGGTATCGCTCCGCGCAATCGAAGGTTCGAAACCCGGCTTCCAGCGCATCTTTTGTGGCTCTTTTTGTTTCAGCGGGATCCGGTATTAAGGTACCAAACCCGATGGGCGGCATATTGATGTTATAGCTTTTTTTCATGGCAGGTATTGTTTTACTTAAAATTCAGCTGCGGCCGGCTTGATGGCAGCTGATTTCCTTTAATCAAACTTCAGAAAATTTCTCCCCGGAACAGATGGACGCAAGGGACATTTTATTGCAGAATGATGCCTGTTTGAGCCGTGATGTAAAGTTTGTGATAAATGTCCTTTTATTGTGTTTAGTGCCCGCGCTATCTTTATTTGAAAAAAAGCAACATGGAAGAGCATAGCATATTGGCGCTTTCAACAGCACAAAATGAAATGGTCAAGCAGGGACGTTTCCTCGAAGCCATCAATACCTTCTTTGCACAAGATTGCAGGAGCATCGATTTTGACAGTTCGGTAACGACCGACCTTGTAGCAAAGACAAAGCGGGCAGTGGCGATTACCGAAGCCATAAAAAATATCAATGCTATTACTTTACATCATACCGCTGTTTCGGGGAATATTGCCTTTGCTGAATTCACATTTGATTTCGCTATGAAAGATGGGAGCAAAATATACTGGCATGAGGTGATCCGGACAATTTGGAAGGACGGTAAGGTGATTGAAGAGCAATATTTCAAAAGCTGATCAATCAAGTAGCTATTTGCCTTTATTCCAGATGTCCGCATATTTTTCCGGGTGCCGGTTGAATTGTGCGTAAGTGTACGGACAAAGCACGCCAACTTTCATTCCATGGGAGCGGACATAATCCGCCATTCCTTCCACCAGCTTAACTGCAAATCCGCGGCCACGGTAAAATGGTTCAACCTCGGTGTGTTCAGCGGTCAGCTCCGTTCCTTGAATGGATACAATCATCTCGCCAGCTTTTTTTTCATCCTCATATAAAACGAATGCCTGGGTCTTATCCTCCCTGGTTTCCAATACTACCTTTTCCATATGGAGTGTCCCCTTTTAGTATAGGGAAACTGAAATTAGCGGTTATGGAGAAAAGACTGCCTTTTACCCGGCTTTATGTCCCGATTGTACATCCGATTGTCCTTATAGTCCTTTTGTATTGGGTGCAGGGACGTCTTGTGACAAAGAACCAGGCTAATCGCAGGTAATGGTTTCCGGGCAAGTGACGAATTAAATAAAAATATAGATGGATGATTATTACAACCGATAGTCCCTTTTGTCCATTTATATACTCTGCCAAGTAGTGCAATTTTGTAGGAAACAGCAATAAAATCTACTCTATGAAAACAACGACCGATCCTAACTTAATTAAGCATGACTACGCCGAAATAGACGGCCTGAATATTTTTTACAGGGAGGCAGGAACGCCGGGCAGTCCGAAACTGGTGCTGCTGCACGGTTTTCCCTCCAGCTCGCATCAATACCGCAATCTGATCGCGGCCCTCGCACCAAAGTTTCATGTTATATCGCCTGATTATCCCGGGTTTGGTTTAAGCGACCACCCTGATCCGACGGGTTACGATTACACTTTTGACGGAATAGCCAATGTGGTAACCAAGTTCCTGATTAAAAAAGGATTTGATCATTTCGGCATTTACGCACAGGATTACGGAGGCCCGGTTGGTTTCAGGATCGTAGGTGCTGCACCGGAAAAGCTGGAATGGATGACCGTACAGAATTCCAATGCGTACGAGATCGGTTTTACCGCTGCCTGGGACGGTTTCCGTGGTGCGCTTTGGAAGGACCGCTCCGAGGCGAATGAAAAGCCATTGGCGGCATTCCTGGAAAAGGACGCTATTAAAATGATTTATCTGCACGGGGCAAGTGACCCGGCGCTGATCAGCCCTGATAACTGGGAATCTGACAATATGTTTATGCAGCTGCCTTTCGCCAAGCGGGTAAATTTAGACCTGTTTTATGACTACCGCAAGAACGTGGAGCTATACGCGAAATGGCAGGAACTGATGCGCACCCATCAGCCAAAAACGATCATTTTCTGGGGCCAGGCAGATATTTTCTTTACCCCGGAAGGTGGTGAAGCGTTTTTGAAGGATCTTCCGGACGCGGAAATGCACAGGCTTCAGGGCGGTCATTTCGCTGTGGAGGACCATTTGACCTATATATCCGAAAACATGATCCGTTTTTATGAGGAAAATGTATCGGGCAAAAAGAAATAATCATTCTGGCTATAGTAAGCCACCTGAAACTCCGGAGGTCTGAAAAGATCCCGGAGATTTTTATTTGAGTAAAAATTCACAAATCAGTTCTTCTACCGACTATGCCTGTGAGTATGCTGGATTTTTTTGAAACGTATATAAAGGCCCATAGCACATTTTCCAGTGAGGAGATCGCTGCGATTAAATCCGTAGCAATTTCCAAGCGGCTAAAGAAAAAGCAATACCTGCTTCGTCCGGGCGATGTATGCCGGTTCCATACATTCGTTTGCAGTGGCTGCCTTCGTTATTATCGTTTGGGAAGTGACGGGGCCGAGCATATTCTGAGCTTCTCACCGGACAATCACTGGGTTAGCGATCAGGTCAGTCTCAGTACAGGTTCTCCCTCTGATGATTACATCGATGCGCTGGAAGACAGTGACATCATACAGGTTTCGGCAGATAATTTTAGGAGCCTGATGCGCGAAATTCCGAACTTTGATGTGCTGCATGCCAAAATTGTTACCGAGGACTGCGGCCGGAACCGGGACAGAATATATATGATGATCAGCCACCAGGCTGAAGAACGTTACCGGCAGTTCGTTCGGCTATACCCACAGCTTTATCACCGCATACCTTTGTTTATGATCGCATCCTACCTGGGTGTAACCCGGGAGACGCTGACGCGGATACGCGGAAGCGCGAATGATATATAACACCGGATTTCCTTAAAACAAAAGTCCGCAAGAAACGGGTTGGGTAGGATTAATGTTACACTTAATTTTGAGGAAATTATTCTTATGGAACTATCGATTAATGAACGAATCTCAGGCCTGGACTGGTCCGCCATTGCGCCGGAACTGCACGAGTGCGGCTTTGTTATTGTTAAAGGTGTGCTTACTCCCGAAGAATGCGGGCGTTTGATAAAAGAATATGACGCTGATGAATACCGGAAGACGATTAGCATGGAACGCTATCGTTTTGGCAGCGGAGAATATAAATACTTTAAATACCCTTTACCTGAAATCATCACTAACCTTCGGGAAAGTGTCTATGCCCGGATTGCGCCTGTAGCGAATTCATGGATGGAGGAACTAAGCATCAATACCCGGTTTCCTCCGACGCATGCTGAAATGAAGAAGATCAGCCACCAGGCCCGTCAAACAAAGCCCACCATTCTGATTCTGAAATATCAGCAGGGCGGGTTTAATACGCTTCACCAGGATCTTTACGGTGAAGTGTATTTCCCAATGCAGATCGTCTTTATGCTTGACCAGACCGGTAAGGATTATGAAGGTGGTGAGTTTGTGATCACTGAGCAGATCCCGAGGGCGCAATCTAAGGTCAACGTATTAAAGCCTGACCTGGGGGATATGATCATTTTAACGACCAATTTCAGACCGGTTAAGGGCTCACGGGGCTTTTACCGGGTAAATATGAAACACGGGGTCAGTCCCTTACACAGTGGCAACCGGCACAGCTTAGGAATTATTTTCCATGATGCACTGACCTGACAAACGTTAACTACAAAATATGTTTTTTGCAGACATGTGCAAATTTGCATTAATTTGCAGTATGCAATTAAATGAATAGATCATCTATTCCCCGATAATTGTTATGAAAGAGCTTGAGGTAATTTACATGGGCGGCCCCACCATAATCTTTGAGATCGAGGGGCTGCGTTTTATAACCGATCCAACACTGGACCCCGCAGGCTCATCTTTTAGTTTAAACGAGGAGATGACCGAAACCAAGACAGCTGGCCCTGCTATGCCTGATCCGGGCGAAATCGACGTGGTGTTATTGAGCCATGACCAGCATTTTGACAACCTGGATAATGCCGGACGTGAACTATTAGGTCGCACCAAAACCGTTATTACTACTGCTGCAGGAGCCCAAAGATTAAAAAATGCAGCTATCGGCCTATTGCCATGGGAAGAATATCATCTGCAGGGTCGTACCGGAAAGGACATTATTATTACCGGAACGCCTGCGAGACACGGGCCTGCGGGCGTTGAAAAAATAACCGGAACGGTAACGGGATTCATCCTTTCTGTTCCTGATGCCACTCCCGTTGAAATCTACCTGACGGGGGATACTACTTTTTACCGGGGCATAGCAGAAGTCGCTCAGAGATTTAATCCAAAATATGTATTCATTAACGCCGGAGCAGCCAGACCCCGCGGCCCATTTAATGTGACCATGGGAACCAATGATGCCATTGATACCGCAGCTGAATTTCCGCAGGCAATTATTATTCCGCTGCATGCTGAAGGCTGGTCGCACTATACAGAGCACAATGAAGACCTGGTGGAAGCATTCAAGATTCTTGGCGTAGACAGCCAGCTAAACATTTTAGAACCGGGCAGGCCAACGGCCCTGACCCTTTAATGATGAGTATGAAAAATAATAGAAAAGAATTGATATATATCACATTCGATAAAGGTTTAATTGATCATAGGACTACCCCAGGTGAGTATCCTTTACTTTTTGCCGGTCAGCGAACAAGACTTATGTCCTTGTCCGCAGCCCAGCATTAGAATAATATTGCCAGTCATGAACAAGCACCCCGAAACTGATTTAATAAATCCTCAAACCAATGCACTTGCATTTAAGGTGCTGCAATTTGACAATAATACTTATTTTGAAGCCCTAAGTAATTTCAATTTTTATACCGTTATCCTGATCAGGGAAGGCCGGGGGCACATTACCTTTGAACAGACCAAGTACCCGTTTTCAGAAAATTGCCTGATCCGGTTTCCCATATACCAGCCATTTCAGTTAAAGGCAGATGGACCGATCAATGGGATCCTGCTCCAGTTTCACCCGGATTTTTTCTGGAACCATAAATATCAAACCGAACTTCCCTGTAAGCAGGCCTTATTCAAGGGAATTGACGAAGTACCGCTGATTAAGATCAGCGAGGAGGAAATGAAAAAGCTGCTGCACCCTTTAGACAATCTGCTGCTGGAGGTTGAGGGGGATCGCCTTGGCCGTTATGATATGACGATTTCGTGGACAAAAATATTCATGATCTACGCTTCCAGGATCAAAATAGAAAGGGGCAGCCTATCCAGTGGTATGGAATCCGAAACGCCGCATATCATTCAAAAGTTAATCAGCGCTGTTGAAGAGCATTTCCAGAGTAAGCATCGCCCAGCGGATTATGCCGCGCTCCTAAACGTAACCATTAAGAAGCTGAACCGGGTAACCCGCCAGCACCTGTCGAAAACCATCGGCAATATGATCTCTGAGCGGCTGATCACCCAGGCCAAACATGAACTGTATTTAACGGACAAGCCTATAAAACAGATCGCCCGGGAACTGGGCTTTCAGGATGTTGCCTATTTCAGCCGGTTCTTTAAGGCCCGAACGCTGACGACGCCCCATGTTTACCGCATTTCTTTCAGGGAAGATACGCCCGTGCCACAGCATTAATTGCGGTGTTAATGCTAAATCTTCTTTCTTATTTATGATCTACGGGACATTTACGTTCGGAGTGCAGCGTTTGCCTGCCTTGTGCATCCGGATAAAATTGAGGCGCTTCCCGGCGGTCATATTTCGCATAATCACGAATCACGCGCACACTCCGCTGCCGTAAGGATGCCGCTTTTTCAGGCTTTAACGGGATCCATGCGCGGCCGCGTTCCTTATCTTTCCACGAAAGTAATACCGCCATTTTACCGGGATTATAAATGCTGGCGAAGACATCATAAGCTGCTATCTGATCCATAAGATCGTTGATACCTATTGCTGCTAAAATATCCTGCGGTGACCCCAGTTCCAGGCCTTCTACAGGAATAATTTCAGTTAAGGTTACAAGCGTTGTTTTTCCGATCTCGGTTTCATCAAACCGCTGTTCTTTTATCGGCGCTTCCTTTGGCGGGTTCGTATCCCCCGTGACATCGCCGACGCGCAGGTGATAATCATCCAGCACACCGCCCCGGCCTTTTTCCTGAACGAGGTGGTGTTCGCCTGTAGCGCGCCAGCGAACCACGGATTTTTCATCACGCCAGGTGGAATGGGAGAGTATCCAACCGGGACGAAGCTTGCTTTCAAAACGTTCATTGTCTACAAAACCTTCCACTTCCTGTAGCAAAGGTTTTAGTTCTTTAGCCAGGTCCAGATAATGGTTGAACTGGTCTTTTTGCGGAAAAACTTCAAATATGACAGAAAACATAAGACTAATATTTAGTTAGAAACCATGGTATTTAATGTTCAAATGGGATGCCGACAATCGATCAGCTTACGATGGGGTTCATACCTGCTTTTATCCGCTGCAGATTTAACAGCAGGTGCCGTATCTTCTGAACGAACGTAGTGCCATGTCAATACACAGGCGATCAGGGAAACACCGGCGGCCAGCAGGGCTGCCAGTCCAAAACCGGCACTATAGGCGTGCATCGCGGCCTGGTGCACCTGGTCTCTTATCGCTGGGGGCACGCCCTTTAGCATCCCGGGTATATCCCCCGAGGTTACCTTTTTGGCTGCTGAAGCCAGCGGATCGCCTTTTAGCCCGGATGGAATTGCAAGCTCCGCGAATTTTGATTTAGCCGTATCGGAAAGGACCGCGCCAAGCGCAGCCACACCCACAAGGATGCCAATAAAGCGTGTGGTGCTGGCAAGGCCTGAAGCCATGCCTGCCCGTTCCGGGGGAACGGCGCCTTGTAAAACTTTTACAGTCTCGCCGTTTAAAATTCCGGCGCCGGTTCCTGCTACCAGCATGCTTACGGTGAAGTAGCCAAAGCCTAGTCCGCTTTTTGCAACCAGCCAGAAAAGCAGGTTACCCAGCAGGGTTACAGCAAGCCCGGCGGTCAGCATGGTCCGTCCGCTGAATTTTGCGCCAAGCTTACCAGTCAGCCGTGGTGCAAGCACCATCGGAAGGGCAAAGGGCAGCATGGAAAGCCCTGCTTTCGCGGGTTCAAAGCCGTAGGCATTCTGCAGGAATAAAGGCAGGTAGAAAACCATTACCTGGGCAGTAGCGCCATAACCCGTCATGGCATAGACCGAACCGAGAAAGGTTGAATTTTGAAATAGCTTGAGATCGACCATCGGACGTATCTGTCTTTTCTCCACGATGATAAAGGCGATCACAAAAATCACCGCGCCGGCGAAGCGGGTCAATATGGTAGTGCTGGTCCACCCGGCATCATTACCGTCGATGAGCGCCCATACTATCAGGAATAAACCCGGTGTGAAGGTCACTATGCCTAAAAAATCAAATTTACGGGCACCCGGATCGCTGGATTCTTTGATGACGCGAAAAGTGGCGAAGATCAGAATTATACACAAGGGAACATTTACCAGGAATACCCAGCGCCAGCCGAAATAGTGGGTGATAAATCCGCCAAGTATAGGTCCTGCTGTGAGCGCTACACCCAGGCACGCACCCCAAACAGCGAATGCACGGGTTCTCTCTGCGCCTTCAAAGGTATTGGTAATGATGGCCAGTGCAGCAGTGAGTAGCATCGCACCGCCAACGCCCTGTACCGCCCTTGAAATGTTCAGGATAGCGGAACTTGGCGCAAGGCCGCAACAAGCAGAGGCGATCCCGAAAATAAACAGGCCGATGACCATAGATTTTTTACGGCCCTTAATATCAGCGAAGGCGCCGGCTGCCAGTAATAAGGCTGCGTAGGCAAGGAGATAGGCACTAATTACCCACTCGATCTCGGCAAAGTTGGCATGCAGGCTTTGGCCGATGGCCGGTAAGGATACCGCCACGATATTGGAATCAAGCATGATCAGGGACGAGACCAGGGAGGTAGTCATCAATATCCAGAATTTAGTTTTTTTGCCCTCCGCCTTTTTTGATTCGTTTTCCATATTCCTGATTTTAAATGATAACTCCGTACGTTTCGTGCCAGGCTTCGGAAGCCAGCTTCCGCACTTCAGCGAACTGTACTTCGGCCCTTTCAAGTTCCGGATTCAGACAAAAGCGTGCCGGTCGCTTTCCTGCCGGCATATTTACCAGTTCTGAGATCAGCGCGGCAACAGCTTGAACATGCTGCCTGGCATTTTTATTTTTCTCAGAAAGTTCAGCTTCCAGCTTAATTTTTCCCGGCGGCATGTCCTGCCCCTTTTGCTCTTCGAATGCAGCTACCCCGTCTTTCTGCAGCTCGGGGGGATAATATCCGGTCCAGAGGCTTACACTTTCAATTCCATAACGCTTTACCTCCCTGAGGATTCCTTCGGTCAGGATTTCCAGTCCCGCTTTAGCTATAGCTAAAGCGGTTACAAGAGGTATAGCCAAATAATTAATTCCGGTATTTACGTTGATCAGGAGTCCCCCTTTGTTTTTACGCATCGTGGGGAGTATTGCTTGAAAGATGCGGAGCGCGCCGCAAACATTAGAATTATAGACATCCTGGTAATATTCAACTCCCCATGTCTCCGGCAGTTCAAGTCTTACCGGCGTTTCATTGTTGATCAGAACGTCTACGTGACCATAGCGCCTGAGAATAGAAGAAAAGCCTGACTTTACCGACTCATCGTTCTTTACATCCACCTCTACCAGCTCGACATTATCGGTTAGCTGCAATTCTCTCGCAGCAGCCATGTTATTTTCATTGATGGGATCCATTATAGCAACAACCCCATGTCCTTCATCGGCCAGTGTGTGAATGATCGCCCTGCCATAAGCTGATGCTGCGCCGGTAACTATTATTGTCTTTGACATAGCTTTTTTCTGAATTCACCTGTCTAACTGCCTGACGGCAGACTGCTGTTTTACTCGTGCACTTCCCGGATCACCGCGTTATATTCGTCCTGGTAGGCTTTGTCGATCGGTATGGGGAAAATATGATCAAGGTAATTAGCCATAGTTTTCATGGCTACCCCAACCAAAATTTCGAGGATGACCGACTCTTCGTATCCCGCTTCGATAAAGGCTGTACGTACGTGGTCGGAAATAACCCCGCGGTTATTAACCAGCTCTTTAACCAGTGTAACCAGTGCGTTAATCCTGGGATCCTGTACGGTTTCATTATAAAGCACCTGCCGGATAATATCGCCTCCGGTATGCATCTGCTGTAGCCCGGCCGTATAACCTGCGGTGCAATAAGGGCATTGGTTGGCGACAGAAGCGCTCAGGAAGATCAGTTCCCGTTCCTTCGCTGTCAGTGATGTTCTTTCCCACTGGTGATTGAGTGCCATATAGCCATTTAGCAGTTCCGGGGAATTAGCCAGAGTTCCATACAGATTAGGTATGTTCCCAAGCCTTTGCTGTACTTCCTCCAGTGAATGCCTTGATCCTTCGGGAGCAGAGGCGATGGTATGAACTTTAAGAGTTGTCATGCTGTTGTTTTTGATATTGCCTGATAACACCTACTATAAACGCGGGCTCGGCGCGCTGCCTGTAATCGGATTCCACAAAGGCATAAATGACTGTACCTTCCGGGCTGATGATATAAGTAGCAGGAACAGGAAATTCCTGAATGTTATCCTCATAATAGCCGAGTACGCCTTCCTTTTGGTAAAAATCCTTAATCTCCTTATTCAGGTGATTAACTCCCCATATAACTTAGCGACGCGGTTTTGCTCGTCTGTCAGTACTTCAAATTCCAGATCGTGCTTTTCTTTGGTAGTAAGGCTTGCATCCGGTTTTTCCGGTGTAATGGCGATCAGCTCGGCGCCGGCTTCAAGGAACTGTGGCAGGAACCGCTGCATATAGGCCAGTGCAAGGTTGCAGTATGGGCACCATCCGCCACGGTACCAGGTGATGATCACCGGCCCCTTTTTGATCATTTCACTAAGGGTCACTTTTCTGCCTGTTGCGTTGCACAACGTGAAATCAGGGGCGGCTTCACCCATTTTCAGAGAACGGGACTTAACTGCAGCGTAGTCCATTCCGTCTATAAAATTGGTTAAAATGGCTGCACTTTCAGCACCGTTTTCTTTACGAAACTTCTCTTCAGCCTGCTTCAGTTCTTTGGCGAGCGGCCCTTCATGCCCGTTGTTGAGCTCTTCATTCATAATGGCACATGGTTATTTTAAACAAAAATCCACCAATGCCCTCCGCCTTACAAGGACATATATCTCTTTTTTTTCTGAATTACAGGCCTAAGAATTTGTAGGAATTACCGGGATAGCAAGGCTCCTCCACAGGTAATGTACAAGATAGCTTTCCCAGCCGGGAAAGCTGCCGAAAACAGCAGCTATGGCTGGTTCATTTTTGCGGCTATCGATCAAATGATGATTTTCCAAAGCCTTCAGAAGTCCAACATCGCCATGCGGAACGCCGGTAGTATCATTTAATGATTTCATGACGACGTAATTGGCGGTCCAACGGCCAACACCCTTAAGAGCAGTTAATGTGGCGATCTTTTCTTCCGTTGGCAAATTCCAAAGGGATTCCTTACTCAACACGCCGCCCCTGAAGGCTGCGGCGGCATTGATTACATATGCGGCCTTTTGCCTGGAAAACTGCATCTCCCTCAATTCATCCGATGTAACGGCAGCAAGAGTATCAGGCTCCGGAAATGCATGAATTAGTCCCCCGCCAAATGCAACGGCCGTTCCATATTTTTCTACCATTGCCCGCTTCAGCTTAAAGGCAAAGGTTAAATTGATCTGCTGACCGATAATACTCCAGACCAGCGCTTCGAAGACATCCGGAATGTTCATGACCCGCAGCCCTTTAAATTCCTCGGCCATATAATCCAGTACAGGATGAACGCTTAATTGCCGGTAAAAGGGGATATGTCCCGGTTCAGATCAAACCATTCCCAGACATAGCGCAAAATCGTTGCCTTATCATTACCATCAGGATCCGATTCACCGGTATCAATGACCAGGCTGCCTTCGTTTTCCGTCACCGTAAGCACTACAACCTTGCCGCCCGCAACGATGGCCCGGCTCACCTGTTTATCCTGAACGATATGCAGGCAATCGTCATAATTGCGGTTAAGAAACCATAGACATTCGGTAAAAGAAAAATCCGGAAGTTTGGGAAGAAAAAGCTGAGACATGATTAAATATTGATGGCTCCGCAGCCGCAGGATTCCAAAAATGCATCTTTTAGAACTTCGGAGTACGTAGGGTGTGGATAGCAAATTTTTCCCATTTCTGTATCACCGATCTCGAATTCCATTGCGATAACTGCCTGCTGGATCAGGTCGGCACTGCGCGCGCCGATAATATGCATTCCAAGGATTTCGCCATCCCTGTCACTGGCCAGGACCTTTACAAAGCCATCGAGATCGTCGGCCGCCCTGGCTCTGCCGCTGGCCAGGAAGGGAAATTTGCCTTTACGGTAGGCGATGTTCTTTTCCTTCAGCTGCTCTTCCGTATAGCCTACCGAGGAAACCTCGGGCCAGGTATAGACCACTGAAGGGATGGTATGGTAGTTTAAGTGCGGGTTTCCGCCCTTAATGCTTTCCACCACAAACGTGGCCTCTTCCTCAGCCTTGTGTGCCAGCATAACACCCGCAACAACGTCTCCTATCGCAAATATATTTACTTCTGCAGTGCGAAGCCGTTCGTCGGTTTTAATGCGGCCACGTTCATCCAGTCCGATTTTGGTATTTTCCAGCCCGAGGCCGGTCGTATAGGGCTTACGCCCAACAGCTACAAGACACAAGTCTGCGCTGATAGTTTGCGGGACTCCTGCCGCATCCAGATAGGTCACCTCAGCTTGGACCCCCTTATTTGCGGTGGATTGCACACGGCAGCTCAGCCTTGATTCAATATTCAATTTATTGAGAACTTTCTGCAGCTCGCGGCCCAGCTCCCTGTCCATAGTGGGAATCAGGATGTCGGCATATTCTATAATGGTTACCTTGGTTCCTATACGCGCGTAGACAGATGCCATCTCTACGCCAATTATGCCGCCCCCGATGATTACTATGCTTTGCGGCTGTTCTTTTAGGGACAACGCTTCGGTTGAGGTAATGATGCGCTGCTTATCAATTTCGACGCCCGGGATAGTAGCCGGCTTGGAACCGGTCGCAATTATAAAATAAGTCGCAGTAACTGTTTTTTCGCTGCCATCAGACGCGGTAATCTTTACCTGGTTACAGTTGAGAAAAGATCCGGTGCCGAACAGCGTGGTGATCTTATTTTTTCGCATCAGGTAGCTTACGCCGTCGGAGTTGGATTTTACCACCCCGGCTTTGCGCTCAATAAAGCGGCTAAAGTCCAGGTTGAGGTTCTCCACGCTAATCCCCATCTTACCGACCTTGTGCTGTATATCATGGTAATGCTCCGAGGCGTCGAGCAGCGCTTTTGCCGGAATGCAGCCGACAACAGTACAGGTGCCACCTAAAATATTATACCGTTCAACAATGGCTACCTTAAAACCGAGCTGCGCCGCTCTGATGGCAGCAACATAACCGCCCGGACCTGAGCCAATAACAACGATATCAAAATCAGTCTGCATAGTTTGCCTTTTTTTTAAATGAGGTAATTTTTAGTCCCATGGATTATTTAGCCAAAAGGGATGTATCTGTAAATTTCGCCAATTTTGCTTTCAGCTGTGCATTTTCTTTTCTGAGCTGTTCGATAAACCCGTGCTGCGCTTCAAAATGCTCCTCGATCTCACCAAGTGTGTACCGGGGGGTAATATGCTGCTGACAGTTCCAGTCATAGGCTTTAACAGTTAAACGGTAAATTCGTTCAGGCTTGTATTTATAATCCGCCAGGGCCAGCTCTTTTACCAGATCAGGTTGGCTGTTTAGCTCCAGCACCTCGCCATCGGCGAAAAGCTTCAGGCGGGTCTGTGATGCCTGATCCAACAAGAAAAGGGCCAGGTGATCATTGGCCGCGAGATTTCCCGTGGTGATGTACTGCTTATTGCCGCTAAAGTCTAAAAATGCCAGGGTTTTATTGTCCAGCGCTTTCAAAAATCCGGGAGGGCCGCCGCGGTATTGAATATAGGGATATCCGTTTTCACTTATCGAGGCCATGTAGAAGTGATCCTGGCTTTCGATGAACTCGATTTCTGATTCGGTCATACCATCCGTGTAGCGGAAGTTTTCCATTCTCGCATAGCTGCTCCGGCTGCCATATCGTTCCTGCAGCGCCTTTACTGCGGGTGTAAATGCTAATTCAGGATAATTCATAATTACGCTTTAATATAAATGGCGCTTTGCAGCGCCATCTGTTATAATTTCCTTTCCGATTCGGCTATGGGAAGATCATTAATACTGGCATATCGTTTAGCCATATAGCCGTCCTCGTTAAATTCCCATAGCTCATTGCCGTAGCTCCGGTACCATTGCCCGGACTCATCGTGCCATTCGTATTCAAATCGCACGGCCATCCGGTTTCCTCTGAATCCCCAAAGCTCCTTCTTTAATTTATAGTCCAGTTCCTTCGCCCATTTCCTTTTGAGGAATTCTATTACTTGCTCCCGGCCGTTAATAAACTCTGTACGGTTTCGCCATTCCGTATCGATGGTGTAGGCCAGTGCAATCTTTTCCGGGTCTTTAGTATTCCAGGCATCCTGTGCTGCCTGAACTTTCTGAAGGGCCGATTCCTCGTCAAAAGGAGGAACCGGAAATCTTTTATTTTCCATTGTCAGGGAATTAGCTTAATCGTTACCTGACTGCCGGTTTTCGCTGGCAGTCACCGCGACCACCCAATATACAACTACGGCATTAATATAATAATATGCCGCGTCAAGTCCTTCGAGTTTAAACAGGGAAGGCACCAGCATAAATGCAGTAGCTACCAGCATGTCCAAAGTCAGGTGGCCGCCAAAGGGGATCAATTTAAACAGGCCATAGCGGTAACGCGTTGCGGCGCTGACGATAATCACCGCGATGCCTGATACTACAGAGATCCAGATGGCCATGGGGTTACTGCTGCCCAGTCCGAGTACGAATGGTGCTGCGATCAGTGCAATAGCTGCTACATAATCCACTATACCATGATTTGTTGGAGAAAGAAATCTAAAATTCATGTTTTGGTTTGTTTATGTGAAAAAATGATTGATTCAATTAACAGTAATGAACATCCTCCCTCCAATCCGGCCCGGAGTAGACCCGCCGACAGCGCTATTCCGCCTTTGCCTTGATGTGTGCGGCTTCGAATGCCAGCAGCTTTTCTTTTATCGGCGTTCCGTAATGAAAGCCTTCGATATTGCCATCTGAATGAACAACCCGGTGACAGCCAACGATCAGGCAAACCGGATTTGCTCCAACAGCGGTACCCACTGCCCGTGCATCCCCGGGCTGGTCACCTAACTGTCCATAGGTCGTCAGTCCTCCAAACGGAACTTTCAAGATCTTTTCCCAAACGTTAAGCTGGAACTCGGTACCCTTTAAATGCAGATGTACCGTATTTTTAGCTTCCGGATGACCAATATGGCTCAGCGCTTCCTGGTGAAACGGGTTGTTGCCCTGTGCGAGCTTATTTTCAGGGAACTTTTCCCGAAGCTCCTTCAAAGTAAGCTCCTGCTGTTCATCGCCAAAGCCTAAAAAGCAAATTCCTTTATCAGTACCGGCAATGATGACCGCCCCTAAATCTGTGGAATAGCTATTCCAGGTGATATTCAGAGCTTTGTCCTCCGGGGTCCATTTTGCTACCTTGTAAGTGTTATTTTCAACATTTAATTTTGTATGGCTCAGGCGTTCGCGTACACTGGGTTTACTCAGCAAACCAGCTTGATCTTTAGTTTCTGCTGTTGTGTCTAAATGATTGTTTTTCATGACATTTTCTTTTTGATGATACAAATTTACAGTGTCTGTAACGGTCCTTCAACCCGGTTCTTGCTGACTTTATTATTTAAGATGTGACCGCAGCATCCAGGCGCTTTTTTCGTGATATTCTGTCAAACCAGTCAGGTAATCACTGGTCCCAACATCTTTTAATCGGTCCGCAAGCGTATTGATCTGGGAGCGGATATTGATAATAATGCTTTCATGATCATTCAGCAGTTCTTTGATGAATCCGGCACTGTCGTTCTTATCCCGGGTTTGTTCGGTCAGGTGGGTCAGTTCCAGGAACTGTTTTAACGTTGCCGGAGCATAATGCCCCAATATCCTTATCCGCTCGGCTACGGTGTCGACAATTTCAGCGATCTCATTGTACTGCGCTTCAAAGAAAACATGCATCGAGTGAAAGTCGGGTCCCTCAACGTTCCAGTGCGCATTCCGGGTTTTAGTATATAAAACGAACTCGTCTGCCAGGATATGAGAAAGCGTCTGGCTGATCTCTGCCAGGTGTTCCTGAGTAATGCCTATGTTTGGCGTCATGGTATAATGATTGATGTCTTAATTATCAGCTAAAGTAGAAGTCGTTGCGGCCTTACTTCAAGGACATATATCACAAAATGTAAGAGAGGCGGTCGGGCTGCCCCGTATAACTGGACGGTCAGCCTCTGCATTAACTGTTATTCAACCACGTCCGGAGTGCCTGGACCGGTAACGATGGACATTACGCACGCCGCAGCTCCCGGTACAGCTCATGACAACAAAGATAATGGCGAATCCGCCGGCCGTCAAGCACAGCAGCTCATAATCAATATGCTTAAGACCGCTGGAAAGGATTTCGGCAATTACGCTTATCAGGGCAGCCAATAGGAGATAATACTTTAAGTTTTTCATGGCAATCTTTTTTGGATTTGATAGTATGCTAAATTTTCAGGCCGGCTTAATCAGATCCCCCGGTTCCGGCGAGGTAGCGTTCACAATCCAGCGCCGCCATACAGCCGCTGCCGGCGGCGGTCACTGCCTGCCTGTAGGTGGCGTCCTGTGCATCGCCACAACAAAAAATGCCTTCCAGGTTAGTTTTTGTCGACCGGCCAATGGTACTGATATAGCCACCCTCATCCATGTTGATCCAGTCTTTAAATATCTCGGTGTTTGGATGATGGCCGATAGCTACAAAGAAGCCCGTTACGACCAGCATTGATTCTTCTTTGGTCACTGAATTAAATAGCCTGGCGCCTTGTACGCTTACACCGTTGCCGATGATTTCCTTTACCTCGACATTGAACATGACCTCAATATTTGGTGTGGACTGTATACGATGGATCATAGCCTTTGAGGCTTTAAACTCACTTTTCCTGACCAGCATATATACTTTTTTTGAAAGTCCGGCAAGGTGTATGGCCTCTTCGGCAGCGGTATCGCCGGCGCCTACTATAGCCACATCTTCCCCTTTAAAGAAAAATCCGTCGCAGGTGGCACATGCGGAAACCCCGCAGCCCGCGTATTTTACTTCAGACTCCAGGCCAAGCCATTTTGGTGCCGCTCCTGTGGAAATGATTACTGCATCTGCCGTGACGGTCTTTTCTTCATTAACGATAATACGGTAGGGTCTAACAGAGAAATCTACCTTGCTAACATATCCCGCTCTCAGATCTGCGCCCATCCGTTCAGCCTGCTTATGGAAGTTTTCCATCATCTGCGGACCCATGATTCCGTCTGGGTACCCCGGGTAATTATCTACGCCGGTCGTTTTGGTCAGCTGCCCTCCAATCAAGAACCCAGTATATAATACCGGTTTTAGATCCGCGCGGGCGGTATAGATGGCAGCGGTGTATCCGGCTGGCCCCGATCCGATGATCAGGCATTTTACATGTTCGGCTTCTTCGGTTTTCATTTTTTAGCAGATAGGGAATGAACGTTGTGAATGGATAAAGCAAGTTACCGTAGGATGCTCCCAGGGTAAAAGGACATAAATCACAAAATCCTGATCAGTATGGAAAAGAGCTGCCGATCTTTTAATTTAGCGAAATGACCCGCGCCGCTTTAATCCTTAACTTTCTAGACCAGCTGGATATTTCGGAATTCCGCCTTCCGGCAGGTATCACCCTTTTGAACCCTTACGGCGAGAGTGCTTTTATTCGGGAGACCTCCAGGCTCTTTTATGAAAAATTCTACCAGGATGTGGAGCCGCGAACACTTATTTTGGGGATCAATCCCGGCCGCTTCGGGGCAGGCATGACCGGCCTTCCTTTACCGATCCGAAGCGTTTAGTATCTGCCTTAGGGCTACCCTATGAGGGTAAAGTTACTCATGAGCCATCTTCAGAATTTATCTACGATATGATCAGCGCCTATGGCGGTCCGGCTAAGTTTTACAAAGACACCTATATCAATTCGTTATTTCCGCTTACCGTGGTAAAGCAAGCCACAAAGGGTAAGGTGGTTAATTATAACTACTATGACGATACAGCCTGCTGGCCTTGCTGCGCCCGGCCATTATTCAAAATATCCGGAAACAGATTGAAATATCGGGCAATCCCGGCGCGTGTATCTGCCTGGGTGCGGGTACAAATGCCAGGGCATTGCGCAAGCTTAACGATGAATTTGGTTTTTTTAAACGGATCATCCCGGTTGAGCATCCCAGGTACATTGTTCAGTATAACTATAAGGAAAGGCATACCTATATTGATAAATACCTCCAGATCCTGGAAGAAGCAGGGAGTTAACTTTATTCTTGGCAGGTCAAATATCGATATCTGTGCAATTCATCCTGAGCTTCATTTTTTCTTTGGCCTGAGAAATATGATGATCTGTCAATAGCTTGCCGTCATCCGAATATTCCAACAAGGCATCGCTCAGTATCCCAGCCAGGACGGGTATCATTTGTTTGTAACGCTGTGTTTCATCTGGTTTGGCATATAGTTGCCCGGCGATTTTTGCGAGGTGAAAATGATCTTCGATGTGATAAAGGTAGGCGGTTATATCAACTGTCGAGCGCGCCTCCCATGCAGCTACAAACTCCTTCCTGATTAGCTCCTGCCAATCCCCGGGAGCTTTGATTGAATCATTATCGGACATCTTATGATTTTCTTTCTAGATAACGCAAAATTAAACTATATCAAGCATTAATAGGTGATATATCATTGTATTCTAACGACTGAGCCAATGACGGGAAATGGCAACCAGTTCACAGACATCAAATGGCTTACTCAGAATGCCGTCCGCATGGCTTTCCAATGCTATTTCCTCCAGTTTTGAATTGGTGGAAACTAATATTAACGGAATGCAAATCGTGATACAGTTCTTTTTTAGACCCAGGCAAATACCCAGCACTGATTCATCGGACAGACTGTAATCCATCAATATGAGATCAGGCCTGATCGAACAAACACTATCAATGGGTTTATCCTCCCGGGACAAGATAGTTTCAAACCCTTCTTCGGAGAGAATGTAACCCATAATATCCAGGATATCCGGATCACCCTCAATTATCAATATGCATTGGGACATATTTAAAAATTGAATAGCCCGTGGCATTGGTTATTCCTGCGGGTTATGAAACACCAGCTTAGCTATCCTGGATAATTACCTCATCACCGAAAGCAATTTTATCTCTTACAATTTTCGCTGCGTCACTCAGGTATTGGTACTGCCACGCACCATTAAGCAGCCGTTTTGAACGGACCTTAATATGGAAATAATTAGCGGTACCTTTAAGAAAACAACCCGAAGTGTCGCGTGATGCCTTTAAAAACTCCATGCGAACGGAGGCGATAGGAAAATAATAGTAACCATCATCCCTAACGGCATCCTTACTGTCCGCTATAACCTCCTTATTCCAGATCGCTTTCATGCGCAATGAAATGTTCAATCCTCTGTCTTGTCAATCCGCTTTCTTTTGACCCGGTAATCTGACCCGGGTTCTTCGCCAAGCAGGTAAGCGGATTCCGACGCACGGTAGGCTTGTGACAGTGTATCAGCGTTGGTATCCTCCTCCTTGGTTCTTGGAGTCCTTTCTTCTTCCAGGCCATTGGAATGGATGTCCTGCTGGCTTACCTGGTCATCTTTATCGGCGAATTCCTGGTCGTTGAAAGGTATTTGATCTTCCGGATTAATCATTTTTTATCAGGCTTTGCGCAGGCTTTATTGCCTGCGGCTTAGGCAAGTTCAGATTTTCAGCTTCGTATTAAAAGGACATTTATCTCAATTTTAATTAAAGAGAAAAGATGGCAGCAAAATATTATCCGCAGTTAATAGTCGGCCTAAAAGTCCAACAAATGATCCTTGTTTTCCATTGGAGCTGTTTTTCTTTCTTCCTAATATTGTATAACATAACTTAGATAGCCGTTACCGCATGAAACAACATCGGCACCACGCTATATCAAATTAGAACTACCTCAAAATGGAAACATCTGTCAATAAAATACCCGGCTCTAAACACTTTCCAACAAGCGCCTATCATGTAGAATTTGATTATTTCGCTACGGAAGAATATAACAGTCTGCTCGTTATTCCTTTCCGGGAGCACGTTGTTATCGTTTGCGGAAATGAGCACCTGGGAACCTTAACTAAGCCAATTGGTGAAGACGGTTTCTGGGAGGTCTTCGAAGGTAACTTCGATGGCGAATTGCTGGAACGAATCGGCGCGACCATAGATAATTATAACGCAAACCTTTAGGAGGGCAAAGCTTCCTTACGTTAGTTATCTTTTTCTCCATGTGCTGAGAAAGATCATTATACCCGAAGAATAAATCAGTTTCGTAAGCTTGCCTACCGTTTGCCAAAATTGCCGAAAATTTCATTCAGGTCGCCGTACGGCGTGCTTTTATCGGCGTAAGTAAACGTGCCCCTGGCTTTGATTTCGTCCAGTGCACGAAAAAATTCACCGTAGGCCGCGCGTATCAGCGAAGAACCTACACTGATTCGTTTAACCCCGAGATGCTCCAGCATAGTTATTGACATCAGTACCCCGGCAAGGCCCATGATCACATTTACTGGTTTGGGATGTACCGCGTCTACCACCGTTTTTATTTCTTCTGCGGTTTTTAGTCCCGGTGCAAACAGCACGTCCGCCCCGGCGGCTGCAAATGCAGTAAGCCGGTTAACGGTGTCATTCAGGTTCATGTGACCGTGCAGGTAATTTTCAGCCCGGGCGGTCAGCGTAAATGGTTGATCAAGATCACGCTTGGCGGCTACTGCCGCTTTAACCCTTTCTACCGCTACATCAAACGGATAGATGGGGTTAGCTTTGTCGCCGGTGGCGTCTTCAATTGAACAACCTGCGAGGCCGGCTTCCGCCGCAAGCGTTACGGTGGTAATCACATCTTCAATTGAATGCCCGTAGCCATTTTCCAGGTCAGCTGAAACGGGAAGCGATGTTGCTTTTTGAATGACTTTGGCGTTTTCAAGCGCCACCTGCCTGGTCACACTTGTATGTCCGTCAGGCACACCCAGGCCATAAGCCAGTCCAGCGCTCGTTGTGGCCAATGCCTTAAAACCCATTGTCTCCATGATCATTGCCGAACCCGCATCCCATGGATTGGGTATCACGAAAATACCCGGTTGGTCGTGCAGCGCAATAAAGGCTTTCGCACGTTCTATAAAATTATGTCCAGTATCCATAATATTTATTCTACAGCCGCAATGCAGTCAACTTCTATATCAAATCCACCGTTCCAGGCCGGTACGTTTACAAATATCCGTGCAGGGAAGTCGGAGGGGAAATATCTTTTATAAACCTCGTTCACTTTGGGAAACATCTCCACATTTGTAACATAAACGTTCACCTTTAATACATTTTCTAAAGATGATCCGGCTGCTTCCACGCACTGTTTCATTTGTTCCAGGACCAGTTCCGCCTGCCTTGAAATATCGCCCTTAAAGATTTCACCCGTTTCCGGATCAAATGGAGGTGCCCCGGTGACATAAATGGTGTCCCCGTGTTTCGTCACCGTAGAGGTGGGAGCATTATATTTTTCAAGGAACGTTGCCAGTGGCTCAACTCTGATGATTTCTCTTTTCATGGCGATGTAGTTAATGGTCGGCAACATCCAGATATTTGACCGTCCTGCTATTTACAAAAGTGGACGCTACTATGGCATATCGCAAGGACATATGTCACTTACTTTGATCAAAATTATTAATAGGTTTTTCAGATCAACATACGAAAATAAATAATGTTGCGATTTTATGCAACTTTGCAGAATTTTGCATGATGAAGGTAGCGAATGGTATTTTAGATCCAGAAACCAAATTCATAACAAATGGGAAGCTGGTCTTTATCGCGCAAAGGTTTTTCTACCTTCGATACTTGGCACGGTGAGTATTTTACTATTTTTTGTTACCATTGCATATGGAATCCGCCGAATCAGAATGATGGGCACTAATTGACGCATGGCAAAGGAAGAAAGATATAAAATGATCCTTAAGATCCTTGAAGTCAACGGTAAGGTTGGCTTTGATGACCTTGCGCCTAAACTCAACGTCTCCTCCGATACGGTCCGCAGGGACATTGAACAGCTGCATAAGATGGGGCTGCTTTCCAAAATTCGCGGCGGGGCGGCTGTACGTTCTAATTTACCGTTCGCATTTCATGACCGGGTGCTTCAATTTAACGAGGGAAAGAATATCATCGGATTGAAGGTTCAGCATTTGATCAAGCCCGGCCAGACCATATTTATGGATGGCGGCACCACCGTGTGTGCGGTTGCCACACATTTTCCCGCAAGTATTGAGTTGAGAGTGGTCACCAATAATCTCGCCCTGCTGCCCATTCTGGCCCGATTTCCCAATATTGAAACTATCGTTTTAGGCGGAGTTTACAGAAAGGAACTGGAAGTAAACGCCAGTCAGCAGACCTGCGAATATGCTGCTCAGTATGTAGCTGATCTTTATCTGATGGGAGCCTGTGGCGTTGATAGCTGTATGGGAGTGACTGCAGCTTTCCGTGAAGATGGTGAGGTGAAACAGGTAATGCGCCGTTCTTCAAAAAAAACTGCTGTACTCAGCGACTGCCAGAAGCTGGGTATCGTCGAATATTTCAAAGTAGCCGATTGCTCGGAAATAGATATGTTAATTACTGATCTGCCGACTACCGATGCCTCTCTTAATCCCTACCGTATGGCCTCGCTTCAAATTCAATAAAGGAAGGTAGTAATCACTACCTGAACCCACATCTTTAAATGACCTTCGGGTACTGTCTTATTTGTTCTGCTGCTAAAATGTGACATATATCCTTTTGGGTTGCAGTGGAGTGCCCGAACTTTACCTTTCTCTATTAACCAATAATTACTTGTTATGGAACAAAACAGCGATTTGCTTTCAGGAGAACTGGAAAGTGCTAAAGAAAGGTTTAAGGCAAACAATTCCCCGGAGGCAGCGGAAATGTTCCGCGACTTAGTCGATAAACTAGACAGTGATGGTGTTGGTGGGGAAGCGCGGAAGGTTGGGGAAACAGCGCCCGACTTTACGCTGAAAAATGCTTCCGGTCACGATATATCCCTTAGTGATGAGCTGAAAAAAGGTCCGGTAATCCTTAACTGGTATCGCGGTGGCTGGTGTCCATATTGCAACCTCGCCTTAAATTATTTACAACGATATTTGCTCCAGTTTAAGGGTTATGGCGCACAGTTAATCGCGATCACTCCGGAGACCCCGGATCAGTCCCTGTCGACCAAAGAGAAAAACAGCCTGGAGTTTGAAGTACTTACCGATGAAAACAACGTGGTTGCTGTGATGTACGCGGGCGTACACGGCCTGCCTGAGCAGATCAGAGAATTTTATGCCAATCGCGGCGTCGGAAAATATTATCAGGATTACCAAAATATAGAATTTCCGGTGCCTGCAACCTATATCATAGGCAAAGATGGAATTATAAGCTATGTCTTTGCTGAATCCGATTACCGTAAAAGAGCTGAACCAACGGAAATCGTTGAAAGCCTGAAGAGGCTCCGGGATAATTGAGGGATTGTTTTTTTAGTAATCTGCTGGGAAAGGCATTTTTTGTGTAGTTAAGATTTTAACTTGGACCCGTTATTTTTTTTTTTTCCATATTTCAATCTTTCCATGAATTAATGCTTTGCATTTATAACTACCTGTAAATCAACATAAATATTAGACATATAACTCCGAAAACTTCAAAAGGAATTTTGAATATCGGAGAGACGATCTATTGGATGAAATCAGAAACTCTTGGGTGATCGAGAAGTAAATCAAAACTTGGTGAAAGGCATGATGATAGACATCCAAATTGCATGAAAAATTATGCCCTTTTTTGGTGTTTGGGATTTGTACTATTAGTACACTTGTCAAATCACAATATCGCATATCAGCCTTAATCGTCAATAAAGTGACGTGAGCTGGATGTTCCGCAAGGCCTGACCAAGCCTTTCCGTATGCTTTGGAGCACTGGGTTGTGTAGGCAATTGGGTAAATTGCACTTGGTAGTGAACAAATTAGATGGTGAAAGGTACGGAATTAACTGTATGCTATTTCCGGAATGTGGTGGTCAATGGCTTCGGAATTTCCACCCTGGTATCTATTTTTTTGAGATCAAAAATATGAATCAAAGCACTGATGTATCTGGTTGGATGCAGGAATTTTGCGCAGCCTGGCAACGTCCAGATTACCACATGCAGTGGGTTCCTGGCCCAAAAAAGGGAGAGTCAAAAAACACCTTTCTATAGGTGAATGGGTGCCGCTCTATATTGGCAAAAGTAAAAGCGTGGGCAGCCGGATCAATGAGCACATTTTAAAAGAGCTAACGAAAACCACCTTCGCTATGAAATTAAAGGCTCGCAAAAATCTTTACGGTACGAAATTAAGAGTAAATAGCTTAAAACTTGAAGTTGAAAATTATGACGTGATCGCACCGTATTTGGAAAATTTATTACGGAATAAGTGGAATCCTATTGTGGGCAAGCAGTAACATTGAAGGATGATTAGTAAACTGAAATCAATGCATATTGAGTTTAATATGGACCTGGTAGTGGATATTACGGCAAGTTTGAACAGACTATTCTGTACGCTTTAGAGGATCGAGTTGTATTTACAAGACGAAAAATCGCAATGAACACTTGGGAAGTTGATGTGATCAATGTGTACTGAGTTACCTGTTTGTAGTTTTAATAATGAGGCGGTCAATGCCTCCGAAATGTCCATTGTGCGTTCAGTTCGGTAAGCTAATGCAGTAAATCGTTTAAATAACGGGGGGATAAGTTGTTTTGCAATTCTTCCAATTGATCACATTCTCTGCGAGAAAAACAGACATAAATTCAAACGGCAGGTAGCTATTTTTCCCAGCCGCAAAGTGTAAGACCATCTTTCTGCGCCTTCGCCAGGGTTATCTTGATTATTTTGTGCTGACAACTACTCAAACCACGGCAATCGGCCCTGAGGTGATATTTTTTACCCTTAGCACCGCTACAAATGTAAACCATAGTGGGGGGAACTTTCGCCGTAGCAACAATCAGCAACAGGATTAATAAGGATGTTTTCATATCCAATAATAAGTACTGAGTTTATAGTTAATTAAAAAGTATAACAAGTATAGTTAGATTAGTCCCATTTCTTTACAAAAGATGACCAATTGTTCATTTTTGGTAAAACCCATAGCTCCTTTGATCAGATTAAGACGCTTTTCCATACTGCTTAAACTAAACGGCCGCATGTCGTTGCTTTCCAACCAGGCAGGAATGTCCTTTTGAGCATAACCCTGAGCAAGCAGTCGTACAATTGTCTTATCATATTCTGTAAAATCATGTTGGTTTTCCTGGGTCGCTAATGAGCGAAATTCCCGGGGATAATACTTGCGGTTCTTTGTGAGGTTTTCTAAGGCGCTTTTTAGCTCCTGTGCGTCGCCACGCGCTTTTCGGACATACCCATCAATATTGAATTCATCGTACAAACGCCGGATGATCACAGGACGGCTTTCGGCGGAAAAAACCAGTACTTTCAAGCCTGGCTGCAGGTATTTGGCGGCTTTAATCAGTTCCATCCCGTCAGGTTCTTGTTTAGCGCTGCCATCAGCTTCGAAATAAAGATCAGTAACTAAAAGGTCATACGGCCTCTGATCCTGACCAGCTTTCCTGATCATTGATAAAGCGATTTCACAATAATAGGCATGTTGTGGACGTGCGAGCTGCAGATCTTCCAGCGTTATTCGAAGCGACAAATTTGCGACCTCGTGATCTTCTGCGACAAGGATATTTTCAAATTTCATTTTTTTATCGGTACCTGGATTTCAATGTGGAGACCTTTTTCATTCTGATTTTCAAATTTAATACTGCCATTTAATGCTGCTTTGATGGCAGGAGATTAGTTTTGGGTACAAAAGCGCTTTCAACCCTTAAACCCACTAACAGCTAAATTATAAACAACATGCCAGAAAATTTAATTATTGACCAGTGTATCAAAGCCTGGGAACAGCGCATTGCTCAGGCCACCAGATTAATGGACAGTTTAAGCGAATGGGCAATGGACACCGAGATCGCTCCGGGCAGAAATAAAGTGGTTTATGTGATCGGACATTTACTGATTGTCCACGACAAGCTGATAGAAGGTATGGAGTTGGGTGAGCGTAAACATGCCAACCTGGATGCGTTGTTTTTAGATGCACGGCAACCGGATGCTCAATACCCCGATACTGCCTGGATCAAAGAAAACTGGAAGGAGCAAAGCGAGTTCCTGAATGAGAAATTTAATCAAATGACAGAAGCAGACTGGCTTTCCAAACATGCCTATGTACGCGCGGAAGATTTCGCTCTGCAACCCGAAAGAAACAAGCTCAACCTGCTATTGAGCCGGACGAACCATTTAAGCTCACATAACGGGCAATTAGCATTGGTAAAAAAAGCAGCATAAGAATCCGATATTAATTTTCAGCGATTTCGCCGTATCTTATTTGATTTTTTTTCCTGGACGATGCCTTACTCAGGAACAATACGCCTGATCGTAATAAATTTTTAAAGTCACCCTGAAATAGGATGAATGTTTCAGGGCAACTTAAAGTGATTTGATTTTCTGGTTCAGGCAGCTTTGCCGGCTTTGATCTTAATGCGCTTGTTAATCCGATTTTATTAGGCCGGGGTGCCCGTTGTTAAAAGGCATCAATGAACGCATTAAACTAAAACTTGCAGAAACCAGGACATTCGCCGGCGGTGTTATTGCACTTCACTATGCTAAACTTTAATAAGTAATTGGCAGACTACTTTTTGTTCTCGCAGGGTTTCCGTTGGAAGATCTTGCGAGGACAAGAATTACAACAGGCACCGGCTAAACCGTAGTCGTATGCCCCCGTTCTTTTTGACCTCTTTTAAAATAAAAGGGTTTCCAATAGTTTGTTCGAGATTTAATTTGGCGCATTTCCGACCGGCAGCGAAAAATAAAAGGTGCTTCCTTTACCCAGTTCGCTTTCCGCCCAGATCCGGCCATCATGCTGCCTGATGATCTCTGAACTCACATATAACCCGATGCCGAAACCCGCAATGTTGCGGGTGTCTGCAGATTCTACCCGGTAGTAACGGTCGAAAAGTTTTTGAAGGTCTTCCGGCTTGGCGCCGATGCCCTCGTCCTGAACGCTGACCTCTACTTCATTTGATTTTAAGAAGCAGTTGACTATGACGTTCGTACCGGCCGCCGAATACTTAACGGCATTGCTGAGGAAATTGGTGATCACCGAGCCGATCTTATCACGGTCAGCCGATACCGTAGCCTGATCACAGGTAGTTACCTGGAAAATATGGCTGCGGGTAGTCAGCTGCGTTTCCTCGATCATTTCTTTGATGAGTTCGTCTAAATTAAATTTTTTGTGATCGATCTGCATTTTACCGGATTCCAGGCGGGTAATGTCTAAAAATCCATTGATCATCGCAGTCATGCGCTTGACCTGGATACCAGCTTTAGCCATCGCGTTGTTTAAGAAAGGATCGGCGGTGCCTTTCAGTTTTAAGCTGGCTACCTGCAAAATCGCGTTCAGCGAAGTGAGTGGGGTTTTCAGCTCATGGCTGGCCATACCGATGAATCCATCTTTTTGACGTTCGCTGGCCTCAAAATTGGCGATCATTTGTTGCAGGCTGCGCTGGGTTTCGGAGAGTTCCTCGTTTGTGGCGTTCAGTTCTTCGTTGGTCGCGGCCAGTTCCTCGTTGAGGGCCTGCTGTTCCCGGTAGCCTTCCTCGATTTCGCCGCGGGCCAATACCGTAGCGGTCACCTCGATGACGAATACCAATAAACCGTCGACCGCATCAAATTCATTGGTACGCGCCTGATAAATGAAATTGAAATAACGGTTTTCAATGGGGCCCTCTTCTGTCCGTCGTAATGGGATCAGCAATTCATTTCCCGCAAAGGTCTGGCCGGTCCGGTATACGTCCATTAAAATATTCCATATGGGCTGGTTACGCACTTCCGGCACGGCATCGAGCAGAGGCTTATGCAATAGCGCGCGCCCGGGAAACAGCTGCTGGTATAATGGGTTCACCAGCTCAAAAACCAAGTCTGGCCCGTCCAGTACGCAAACACCAGCCGGTATTTGCATAAAAAAATGGGTCAGGCGCTGCTTTTCGACTTCGGCGCGCTTACGCGCTTGCAGTAAGTCCTGTTCGTAGCGCTTGCGGTCGCGGTTATCGGTCAGGATCGCATTCACCGCCAGTAACCCGCCTTGTTCATCTTTTATAGCGACGGCACCGAATAATACATGAATGACCGTTCCGCTCTTCGTTTGCAATTCGTAGCTCAACTCTTTAACGCTGCCGCTGACGTTCAGCATCGGCCTGAAGAACATTTCATAGTGGATCTGGCCGCCTTTTGATAGCAGGCTGCCAAATTTCATGCGGCCAACCAGCTCACCGGCCGTGTAGCCAAGCCAGTTTAGCAGCGTCTCGTTAGCCTTGATGATCGCTCCATCGGGCAAAAAAGTAATATAGCCGCAGGGTGCCTGATGATATAAACGCTCAGGGTCCATTGGTACGGAAAGAAGTTTGTTGTTATTTTCCTCGCCCATGTATCCCTAAATAAAATCCCTGATGGCCTGGATGGTCTTTTCCGGTTCACTGATGTGGGGACAATGGCCGGTGGCCTCCAGCAAAACGAGTTTATTTTGAGGAAGATGCAGCTGGACAAATTCGCCGACAGCCTGCGGTGCGATCACATCATCGGTACATTGCAGGGTGAGGCTTTCTACCTGCAGCTTGCCAAGGTCGGCACGGTTGTCTGAAAAGAAGGTGACGCGCGCAAACTGGCGGGCTACTTCTGGATCGGTGGCGCAAAAGCTATTGGTTAAAAAGTCGCCGAGTTCCGGCCGGTCGGGATTGCCCATGATCGCGGGCGCCATGGTATTTGACCAGCCGAGGTAATTGCTGTCCATAAATTCGAAAAGGCTCTCCAGGTCCTTACGGTCGAAACCGCCGGTATAATTTTCATCGTTGAGGTAACGGGGCGAAGGCCCGATAAAGATCAGCTTCTTAAAATATTCCGGTTTTTGAATCGCCGCGAGCACGCCGATCATGGCGCTCACAGAGTGACCTACAAAGATCACCTGGTTCAAGGACAACGCCTCGCAAACGTCCAGCAGATCCTGCGCATAGCCGTCAAGGCTGTCATATTTTATGGAGCTATAAGCACTGAGGTCCGACTCGCCGGAGCCAACATAATCGAACAGCACAACCTTGTAGTCGGCAGTGAAAGCATTGACAATAAATTGCCATGACCGCTGGTCACAGCCGAATCCGTGCGCAAAGAGCATGACCTGTTCACCATCTCCGAGCACATTTACATTATTTCTTTCAAGGATCGATTTCATAGGCGTCAGTTGATTGCAGGAATGTGCCGGGTGAAAGTATACGTAATAAAACACCATTTGCCCGTTATTGTTTCGATCCGCCGGAAACCGGTAAGACGGCCTGATAATTTAAAAAAGGGCCGCCCAATCCCCCTTTTAGTATCATCCCCCGGGTCGGTGCCTGCTATTATATTGTGCTGCTTAGGGATTATGCGCTAAATGATAGCGGATCAGGAGACTGCGGACGTCATAATACGGTTTCTTCTTTTATTTATAATTAAATTACTGCATTGGTTTGTAATTATATTTATTTTACTGCATTAATAATCATTTTACTGCACTTGTACGGATTTTCCCCCCTTTACCAATATTCGTATTCATTTTACTACAATTAATTTAATTTAAAGTAATTTTACTTTATTTTATATAATTTATATTAATTTTACTGCAAAATTAATCATTTTACTGCAAAAGCTATGGCAAATCAACCGGCAGGAAGCCTTTGGCTGAAACAGCAATTCGGACTGAATCATTACCGCCTGACTCACCGGTCCTTTATTGGCCCGCGTGACAAAATGGAAATGGCGCCGGATGGCGGTATTGAGCAGGTCTACGGTCCTAAATACGCTCCGGCAGAAGACAGCATCCCGGAACATATCGAATTCCTGTTGAAATATGATGACCTGAGCCTCGACTTTCTGTACGCAGTATTCGCCAGAACAGATGAAGCGGAACTGGTCGCCTTCCTGGCCAAAAGCCCGTCGGGCCGCTACGCACGAAAGATCGGTTTTCTCTATGAATGGTTAACCGGGAAAGTGCTTGACCTGGGTTTTGAGCCGGGCGGGAATTATGTGGACCTGCTGGATGGCGAAACCTATATTACCGGCAGCAAGGTACGGAACAGCCGCTGGCGCATCAATGACAACCTGCCGGGCGGACCGGCCTTTTGCCCGGTGGTGCGCCGGACATCCGCTATGGAAGAAATGCTGGCCACAGATCTCAAAGGCCAGATAGATGAACTCAAGGAGGAATATTCCCCCGAAATATTTAACCGGGCAACACAATATCTTTACCGTAAAGAAACCAAATCATCTTATGAAATAGAAAGCGACAAGCCGTCGCCCGACAGGATGAACCGCTTTATCGCTATCCTGCATCAGGCAGGGAAGCAGCCGGCTGCTGTTGTGCTGGAGGAAGCTAATCTCACCGTTTTGCAAAACGCGATCGTTGACCCCCGCTGTGCGCAGCCCGGCTACCGTGATTTTCAGAACTATATCGGCCAAAGCAATTACCGCATGGAAGAGATTTACCACTATGTTTGTCCGCCCCCCGCTATGGTAAAAAGCCTGATGGAAGGACTGGTAGCTGTCGAACAAAAGACGGCTGGCGGCCCTGCTGTTGTCCGCGCAGCCATGATCGCTTTCGGCTTTGTTTTTATTCACCCCTTTCTGGACGGCAACGGCCGTATTCACCGCTTTCTCATTCATGATATGCTGACCCGTGACGGCCTGGCGGAGCAGGGCCTGATCATCCCCGTTTCTGCGCATATGCTGAATAACCTGAAGGACTATGATGCGGCGCTGGAAGACTTCTCAAAACCGCTGATGCAGCGCATTACATTTAACGCCGCCGCGAATGGAAAGATCACCGTCACCAATCCCGATGAGGTGGCTGCTTATTTCCGTTACCCGGACCTAACACTGCAATCTATTTACCTGACGCAGACGATCCAGTCCACCATCCGCCATGATCTCTCCGAAGAGCTCTTTTTTCTGGAACGGTATGATGAGCTGAAAGGCGACCTGCAGAACCTTATTGATATGCCGGACCGGAAACTGAACGAGGTGATCGTTTTCCTGCACCAGAATAAAGGTTTATTTCCTAACCGCCGCAAAAAACATTTTCCGGAGATCACCGATGAGGAATTCACCGCCATGGAAAAGATCTACAGCGAAATATTTGTTAAAGGCTAATCCAAATCTGTATTGTCCAACAACATTCTTTTACACGAAGAAATACTCATGATCCGGATGTTTACCCCTGTTGCACATTCGCACATCCGCAAATGGCGCAACCCGCCATTCAGCAAGGGACGAACCTGGCCAAAAACTTAATTTCGGCCGAGAATAACGGCCCCCAAAAGCCATTCAGGTATTCCAACAAAGGAAGCATGGCAATTATCGGTAAGTACAGGGCGGTGGTTGACATGCCCAAACCGCAAATTCATATGAACGGATTCTTTGCCTGGTTTGTTTGGTTGTTTATTTGGATGTTCCGCGAGGCTTGACCAGGCCGTTCCGTACGCTTTGGAGCACCGAGTTGTGTAGTCAATCAGGTAAATCGTAATTGATAATAAATGAATTAGGATGGTCAAAGTGTTACGGAATCAACTGTTTGCTATTTTCGGAACGTGGTAGTCAATGGCTCCGGAATTTCCACCCAAGCAATGGGGCACCAGTTGGATTGAAATAATTTGATTAAAATTGATTTGCTTATTTTTTCGGAAAAGCACAAAAGTGCGGTTTAAACGAAAAAAGGCGCTTTTTCAAGCGCCTTTCTACTTAACCGAAGTGGATTTTCTTCTTTCCAGTGATCCCGCTGGGACTCGAACCCAGGACCCCAACATTAAAAGTGTTATGCTCTACCGGCTGAGCTACGGAATCATTTAACCGTTTCGGTTAAAGTGGTGCAAATATACGACTATTGGGTTTTGTGTGCAAGGCTTATTTTATTTTATTTTCTGATGCTAAATAATAAGTTATTATCCAGCTAATTATGGTTTAAATACCGCAATTCTGCCATTGTTTCCGGCTAATAAAACAAGTTTGCCCGTCTTTGCTGTCCTACAAACATTGAAGCTGGTATCGTCAATTTTAGTCCAGGTTTTGCCGCCGTCAGTAGTAAGATTACTGCCTGGCGTTCCGGTTGACAGGTAAATGTTTTCGCTTATTTGTTCGACACATGATTGGTAGCCTGCGGGCGGTTTTGTAGCTAAAACTATGCCACCGGATGCATAAGCGCCATTGTAAAAGTAATATTCAGCAACAGAATCAGCACTATGATCATTTTGATAATCGCCTCCAACTATTACAAAGCCATCCCGATCTATAGAAAAAGCCCCCTGACTTGATTTGCCGTGCTTAATGAGTGTTATATCATAGGTCCATCCATTATTGGTACGGTATTTTAATTGGCGGCTAATACTTCCGCCGGTAACTATTTGTATTGTGCTATTGACAAACCGTAAACATGTACCGCTCGCTGCAAAAGCGGCCTCGCCATTTAATGCTTTGGGACAATCGCTAAACATATGCCATGTTTCCCCCGCATCTTTTGTTTCGAGCAGCACAAACTTATTTTTGATGGGATCGCCCAAAATAAGTCCGTGATCCGGATTTGCAAAATCCATTGCATCTAAAAAATAAGCAGTATCGGTATTGCGATATTTTACCTGCCAGTTCTTACCGCCATCTGTAGTTTTCAGTATCAACGCCGGTGTGCCAGAAGCCATGATGATCGCTTCCTTATCTGAAAATGCTTCAATGCTCCTGAAATCGGCTTTTTCAAATCCTTTTACCTGTTGCCATGCCCATGTTTTTCCTCCGTTGATGGTTAAAGCTGTATAGCCATTGCTCCCGCTTATCCATGCAACCTGATCATTTACAACAGACATTCCCCGGATGCTCGACTGTTTACCTTCCTGAAGCAGGACGATCTTCTGCGCTTTCAGGCAAAATGTAATAAGCGTGAGCAACAATAGCAAAAGAAACTTCTTTGTCATTTTTTAATTTTAAAACCAAGATAGCTCTTTAGCTTGTTGAAGACGGATATTGTTTTGATTTTTTATTTGACCGATTCAGGCAGAAAATCTTATATTTGCAGCCCGATAGAATTTTAACCGAGAGGTTGATCGTTTAACGGAAAATGCCCGGATGGCGAAATTGGTAAACGTTGCGGTCTCAGAAGCCGTTGAGAATTGTCTCTTGAGAGTTCGAGTCTCTCTTCGGGCACATCCTTGTTAGATTTTAGGTGTGAGATTTGAGATATGAGAAAACAATTTTGATCTCATATTTGAAATCTCACATCTTTTTAATGCCCAGGTGGCGAAATTGGTAGACGCACCATCTTGAGGGGGTGGCACTCGTAAGGGTGTGGCAGTTCGAATCTGCTCCTGGGCACTTCTCAAATATTAAGCAACCGCTTTGTATTCATTCTGATAATACCATTCTAAGATATATACACCGTCGCTCCACGTTAATTTACCATCGGCCGCGGTTTGGGCAATTAATATGGATAGGCTATGCAGAAAAGCGCTGCCTACGTCTCCATCCAGGCCTTGCAGGACTTTAATAGCGCATGCAGTAATTTGTGAAGGGTCGGTTAGCCCGGCACAGCTATCAGCCAGCTTTAACTCGGTTAATATTTGCGGTAATTTGGCGCGAAGTAAATTTTTGATGCCATCATCAATATCGCCGGGTATAATGGCTGTCAGAACATCCGCAGCCGGGCTGTCGACAAATGTTTTCAGGGCTTCGGTAACAATAACCCCGATGTGTACAGCTGTTTTTAATTCTGATGGAATGCCGTCGAACAGCGATTTAATTTCGGCCCATAGTTTGGTTAGGAAGGATTTTATGCTCATTGTAATTTATTTGGTTATAGGTTTATATTTTATTTCCTGAACTTGCTGTTGTAATACAGCGACCTCACTTTCAAGTAACTTTAATCTTATTTCGCTAATTCTGTCGGTTGTTTCCTGTTTGCTCCGGAGGTCTGCAACATCAGCTTTAAGGCTGAAGTACGATGTGGTTACCGAAGCTACAATACTGGCAGTGCTAACAATAGTTACGATGATATTTTTGACAGTAATGCCTTTTAATTCTTTGTGCTCAATGGCTGTCATGATGTTTGTGATTTTAAATATTAAGCATTTTCTGAACCTGCATTGCTAACGATTTGTGCAGGCGTGAAGAAATTCTTTGCCAGGTATGACAGGCCTGCTGCCAGCGCAGTAATACCAATGCTTTTCCAGTTGAAAGTTAGGGAGCCGCTGTTTAAAACGTTTTGGATACCGGCTACTGTGGCGCCACCTGCAGCAACGATGAGGCCTTTGGACAAGTCTTTTAGATCAAGACTGTAGAGGTTTGAGGTTTTCATATGATTTTTGTGTTTATTAACTAAGTATTTTATTAAATACTGAAAAACTACTAGTGCCATTTTCACAGACAATTATTCTATTATTACCACTGTTTGGGTCGGGGGCAATTCCGGATGCTGTTGAAAATCCTGATAATACTTCTATAGTGCCAAACGTGGTTGCATTCAAACTTGTAACTGTACTACCACCAGTTGCAACTAATAATCTGTTATTTGATAATATCGGATCAAAACAGAATTCATTTGCAGCAACCGCTATATCTGCCGTTTTAACCAGTGTTGTCGCATCGTAAACACCAATCCTGTTTGCGCTGACAGTGGTATTGAAATAAGAAACAAAAAACCTGTTATTGCTAACAACGGGATCAAAAACTATTCCTCTCACAGAAGAAATACCAGTTAAAGTTCTACCAGCTGCCCAAGTGGTTGTATCTACTTCTGTTAAGCCAGAACTGTCTGTTGCAACCAGCATACGGTTATTTGATGCTACCGGGTCAAATGCCACACCTGATCCGCCGTGTACAGTTGTTATCGTGTGCAATAAGGAGTAAGATGTAGCATCGTATATATTGGTAGTTTCACTGCCGGACAGGTTGCCTATGGCAAACCTATTATTTGCTACAATCGGATCAAAGACAACAACCACGGGTATGAGTAATCCAGTTATAGTTGTTATCAAATTGAAACTAGTATTATCGTACACATAACATTTATTAGTAGCCTGTTCTATAACGAAAAACCTGTTGTTGGTTACAATAGGATCGAAAATTACGCCCCTTGGTGTATTAATTGATTTGGTTGCAATTTTCATATAGGAGGCAGTATCTCTTACCCTGAATAGATTTTCGCCAACCTTTAATATGCTGCTGCCTGTTTTTAATAAATGTGACATGATTTTTAAGCTATTGTGTAAGGGATCTTAGCCCATTGGGTTGTGGTTTTTTTGATATATAAATTGTTTGATCCCCATACCTGTTGGCCCATTAATGATGTTGAATAAGCGGTTTGTAAATCTGTACTTGTTTTATCGCCTGCACTATCATCAATATCCGATAAA
>JABDAU010000019.1 GCA_013289045.1 Bacteroidota bacterium
ATAAGCAACAGGCTTTAAAGCGAAATTGTCATAAGGCAACCCCTATAACGTCATGCCGAATTTTTATATGAAAATTTCATAGCTATATTTATACTATGAAAGCATTACTTACCGCATTGCTTGTCTTATCAGCATTTGCCCTGAAAGCCCAGGATATAGATACGATCTTCCTAAAAAACCTGCTCGAATCGCACCCGGAGCTATTCAGCCATATCCTTAATCATCCTACCCATAACGAAGTACAGATATTGTATACGCAGATAGATCGCGACGAGGACAACAAGCCGCATTTCAAATCATACAGTTATAGGCTTGATGCCAACCGGTACTTCTACCCTGCCAGCACGGTAAAGCTTCCTACCGCAATCTTTGCTCTGGAAAAACTGAACGAGATGCACATCAAAAGGCTTAACCGCAAAACCACCATGCTTACCGACAGTTCCTTTGCCGGTGAAACCAAGATGCTGCAGGATACCACGGCTAAAAATGGCCTACCAAGCATTGAGAACTATATTAAACAGATCCTGTTGGTAAGTGATAATTATGCCTATAACCGGCTTTATGAGTTTGTTGGCCGGGCTGAAATAAACGATAGGCTAAAGAAATACCATCTCGACCATACCCGCATCATCGGCCGGCTGGCCATTTATGATGTCGGCGAAAATGCCAAACATACCAATGCCATCGATTTTTATAAAGGCAAAAAGCTCGTCTATCACCAACCGGCGCAATATGATTCGCGCGATTATCCGATGCACCTCGATAACATGCTGCAGGGCAAGGGCTACCTGGATAAGAACGATAAACTGGTGATGCAGCCTTATGATTTTACGCAGAAGAATGTATATACCATCACCGATCAGCAGCTGGTTTTAAAACGACTGCTTTTCCCGGAGGCATTCCCAAAAGAGCAACAATTTAACCTGACTAAAGACGATTACCGCTTCATTTACCGTTATATGAGTATGTACCCAACCGAAAGCAGGAAACCCACGTATAATCCACCGGACTATTATCCGGCGTTTTGTAAGTATTTATTTTACGGGCAGGACAGCCTGGCGGTGATCAACCCGGACGTCAGGATTTTTAACAAGATAGGCGACTCTTATGGTTATGATGTAGATAATGCCTATATTGTTGACTTTAAAAATAAGGTCGAATTTATGCTGACGGCGGTAGTACAATCTAACGACGACGGCATTTACAATGACGACAAATACGAGTACAAAACCGTTTGCCTGCCCTTCATGAAAAACCTGGGGCAGCTGCTATACCAATATGAACTGAAACGGCAGAAGGCGCGGTTGCCCGATCTGTCGAAATTTAAATTTACTTATTAATGAAACTTTACAACTATAAAATAAGTTGTATAATCTATATTTTTACCGTCTATGGCAAACAAAGTAGTCACAATGAACCCCGTAAACACGGAATCGACTGAAAATGAAGGAAATGTAAACTGGCCGGAGCGTTACGTCTCTATACTGGGCGGCGTTATGCTGGGCTATTCCGGGCTGAAGAACATCACTTCTTCGCCTGTGACAAGTATTTTAAAATTAGGTATCGCGGGTTATTTGCTTAACCGCGGTGTAACCGGCAACTGCGTAGTGTATGATCAGTTGGATAAATACATGGCCACGCCGGTAAATATCAATATCCGCTCGTCCTTCGTAATAAAAATGCCGCGCAGCGATGTATATAATTTCTGGCGAAGGTTTGATAACCTGCCACTGTTCATGAGCCACCTGAAAAGTGTAGAGCTTTTAGGTAACGACCATTCTCGCTGGGTGCTCAAAATGCCCGCCGGCGTACCAAACATTAGTTGGGAAGCTGAAGTAGTAAAAGACGAGCCAAACGAAACAATTGGTTGGAACTCTATACCGGGTTCGGTTGTTGTCACCTCAGGCAGGGTACGCTTCAAAGATGTAATGGATGGCGAAGCTACCAAAGTGGATGTAGTGATCACCTACCAGCCGCCGGTTGGTACCCTGGGCGGTAAGTTAGCACGCCTGTTCAACCCTGTATTCAAGAAAATGGTAGAGAAAGATATCCAAAACTTTAAACAATACATGGATATTGACTACGCCGAGGATACGGTGAATTATTTGTAAATAGAGATTAGTTGATTAGAGAATAGAGATTAGGTAAAATCTTTTGCCTTCATCTCTTTAAAAGCGATATGAACTTACGAAGTTTTAAGAACTTCGTAAGTTTTTTATTTTAATCCACCTTCCGCAAACACCACGTCGTCATACATCGTAAATTTTGCACATTAGTAGTTTTTATCGGCTCAAAAAGTTCCGCGCCAAATTCATAGGTATACCGCAACAGCGTGTCCTGGTTTACCAGATAGCGGGTTGAGCCATCGGGTAGCCGGTAAATGCCTTCGCCTGTATGTATCACTAAGTCTTCAATCCCTATATCCGACGCCAGCCGGGCAAACAAGTATCCCCCCGGCTTGATCACCCGCCAAACTGACCGCAGCATCGCATCAAAATTCGCATGATCTTTAGCAAAATGGAAAATGGCGCTGCAAATGGCCAGGTCGAAAGTATTATCCGGGTAAGGCAATTGTTCGGCAGTAGCTATTGCGAAGTTTGAAACAGCGTTACGGGGAGCAAGTTTGGCTGATAATTGTTTCACATGCTCAACCGCCCCGGCATCAGGATCAATACCGTGTACTTCAAAGCCATTCTGTAAAAAGTAATGCAGGTTGCGCCCGCCGCCGCAGCCTATATCGATTATTTTATGGCAATCGTCAAAGCGCCCTTTAAGCAGTTGATCGAACAGGTAGATATCGATATTGCCGTATAGTTGTAGGAGGTTGTTGGGCATGGTGTTTATATTTATCAAGCTTTATCAAATTTGTCATTTTGAACCTGAATAGCAGAGGCTGGTGGGGCTTGGGCAGGTGAGAAATCTTTTGCGCCATGCATTATTTGACTATCCCTTCCAAAGGATTTCTCTTTCGCTCATCGCACATGGCCACACTTCGCTCTATCGAAATGACATGGTTGAGATTTTTATAAAACAAAAAGACCCGCATATAGCGGGCCTTTCCTTATTTTGGTATTAATCACAATTTATTTTACTGCGTCAACCACAGCTTTGAAAGCATCGGGGTTGTTCATAGCCAAATCAGCTAATACTTTACGGTTCAGGCCGATGTTTTTAGCAGCCAGCTTACCCATTAATTGTGAGTAAGAGATACCATGCTGGCGTGCGCCTGCATTGATACGCTGGATCCATAAAGCCCTGAATTCCCTTTTTTTGGTTTTACGGTCGCGGTAAGCGTACTGTAAACCTTTTTCAACTGTGTTTTTTGCAATGGTGTAAACCTTGCTGCGTGAACCCCAATAACCTTTGGCGAGGTTCATGATTTTCTTCCGGCGTCTTCTCGACGCGACTGCGTTAACTGAACGTGGCATTTTTTGTCGTTTTTGGCAGTGGGTGTTCGTTATCCGAAACTTGCAAACCCTAAAGCCTGGTTAAAAAATTTGTTAATTACTTACCTATGCAAAGCATACGTTTTACGTTGCCCATATCCGCATCGCTTACTAAGCTGGTGTGGGTAAGGTTACGCTTACGTTTGGTCGACATCTTGGTTAAGATGTGGCTTTTGTAGGCATTTTTCCTTGCAATTTTACCTGTTCCAGTAAGCGTAAAACGCTTTTTTGCGCTGGAATTGGTTTTCATTTTTGGCATAACCGTTTGAATATATATTTATTTAATTAATTGCTTTTTGAGGTGAAATTAAAGCTAAAAGCCTTTCACTAATCTCTGATCACCAATCTCTAACCTCTATTTCTTACTCCCCTTCGGCGCAACTGTCAGGAACATTCTTTTTCCTTCCAGTTTTGGTAATTGCTCTACCTTGCCTACTTCTTCCAGCGCCTGTGCAAAACGGAGCAATAATATCTCGCCCTGTTCCTTGTACACGATAGCACGACCTTTGAAGTGAACGTATGACCTTACCTTCTCGCCTGCTTCCAGGAATTTGATGGCATGCTTCAGTTTAAACTCAAAGTCATGGTCATCAGTATTCGGTCCGAAACGGATCTCTTTAATAACGGTTTGCTTGGCGTTACTTTTTATTTCCTTTAGCTTTTTCTTCTGTTCGTATATAAACTTGTTATAGTCTATGATCCTGCAAACAGGTGGTACGGCGTTCGGAGAAATTTCAACAAGATCAAGTTCCTGCTCCTGCGCCATAGCGAGGGCTTCCCTTGTAGGGTATACACCCTGTTCAATATTATCGCCAACCAGTCGTACTTCCGGAGCTTTGATAAAGTTGTTAATGTTGTGTTCAGCTTCCTTTTTCTTAAAAGGAGGCCTTGGACCTCTGTTAAAATTCGGTTTGTTTAAAGCCAAGTTATACTGTTATTTCTTTTGTTATTTTTTGTTTTAAATCTTCGATACTCATACTGCCCAAATCACCTTCGCCATGCCTGCGGACGGAGACGGTGCCTTCAGCCTCCTCTTTCTCGCCAACAATAAGCATGTATGGGATCTTTTTGACCTCTGCATCACGGATCTTTCGACCGATCTTCTCGTCGCGGAAATCAATAAGCCCGCAAATATCGGAATCTTTTAACGAATCTGAAAGTTTTTTTGCATAATCTTCATATTTCTCAGATATAGGCAAAATAATAAATTGCTCAGGCGATAACCACAGCGGGAAATTGCCTGCGCAATGCTCTATCAGCACGGCAATGAAGCGCTCCAGCGAACCAAACGGCGCGCGATGGATCATCACCGGCCTGTGTTTCTGATTATCACTTCCGGTATACTCCAGCTCAAAGCGCTCAGGCAGGTTGTAATCTACCTGAATAGTACCCAGTTGCCATTTACGTCCCAACGCATCCTTCACCATGAAGTCGAGCTTAGGGCCGTAGAATGCGGCTTCGCCCAACTCTACTACAGTTGGCAAACCCTTTTCGGCGGCAGCTTCAATGATAGCCTGCTCGGCCAAAGCCCAGTTTTCGTCAGTACCGATGTATTTCGCCTTATTTTCAGGATCACGAAGCGATATCTGCGCAGTATAATCGTTAAAATCAAGCGCCTTTAGTACATATTGTACTAAGTCTATCACTTTCTTAAATTCTTCCTTTACCTGGTCGGGACGGCAGAACAAGTGCGCGTCATCCTGTGTAAATCCGCGAACGCGTGTTAAACCATGCAGCTCACCGCTTTGCTCATAACGGTAAACAGTGCCGAATTCTGCCAAACGAACCGGCAGATCTTTATAAGAGCGCGGCTTGGTTTTATAGATCTCGCAATGGTGCGGGCAGTTCATCGGTTTAAGGAAAAACTCCTCTCCTTCCTGTGGCGTTTTTATCGGCTGAAATGAATCCGCGCCATATTTTTCATAGTGGCCAGAAGTTACATACAAACTCTTATGCCCGATATGCGGTGTGATCACCTGCTCATAACCGGCTTTCACTTGTGCCTTTTGCAGGAAATCGGACAGACGCTGGCGCAGTGCAGTACCTTTTGGTAACCACAATGGTAAGCCCATACCCACTTTTTCAGAAAAAGCGAACAGCTCCAATTCCTTACCCAGCTTACGGTGGTCGCGTTTTTTGGCTTCCTCTATCATGTGCAGATAGTCGGTCAGCTCGCTTTGTTTCGGATAAGTTACGCCGTAAATACGGGTTAACTGCTTGCGGCTTTCATCACCGCGCCAGTATGCACCTGCAACGCTCATCAGCTTAACCGCTTTTATAAAACCGGTATTCGGGATGTGCGGGCCGCGACAGAGATCGGTAAAATTGCCTTGTGAATAGAATGTAATGGCGCCATCAGGCAGGTCTTTGATCAGGTCGAGCTTATATTCATCTCCTTTATCAGTAAAATATTCAATCGCATCAGCTTTGCTCACCGGCTTACGGATAAACTCCTCGCGGGTTTTAGCAAGCTCTAATATTTTGTCTTCGATCTTCTTGAACTCGTCCGAAGAGAACTCCCTGTCGCCAAAATCTACATCGTAATAAAAGCCTGTCTCAATGGCCGGGCCAATGCCAAATTTGGTGCCAGGATACAGCGCTTCCAAAGCCTCGGCCATTAAGTGCGCCGATGAATGCCAGAAGGTGGATTTACCGGCTGCATCATTCCAGGTCAATAATTTTACAGTCGAATCCTCCTCGATGGGGCGGCTTGCGTCCCATACCTGGCCGTTTACTTCGGCTGCCAATACATTGCGTGCTAAGCCTTCGGAGATAGACTGTGCTATCTGTGCGGAAGAGATGCCTTTGTCGTACTCACGGACAGAGCCATCAGGAAGTGTTATGTTAATCATCTACAACTATGATTTAGCGGTTTTTCTTCAAGTCCTTCTCCTTTGGAGAGGGATTTAGGGAGAGGCCGCAATTTTAAAAATATGTTTGTTAGTCGATCACCTACTATGTGATCTTTTTTTGTGGGGACAAAATTAGGATTATTTTGGAATAAGAATGGTATTAGATTACAGATTATATAGCCTGACATTTCAATGTCCCATCGGGACATCTGGTGGGTAGAAAAAAATGTATCATTTAATAAAGCGTTCCGTCGGAACGCCTGGTGGGTTAATTATGCAACAGTGGGCTGTTTATTATTTACCATCTCCAACAATAGCTTTATAATCCGCCGTATTCCTGATGTTATCCAAATCTTCGTCAGCTGCCGCATACTTTTTAGCATATCCCCTGTCGATAGACATTTTCAAATAGCTGTTTGCTTCATCCGGTTTGTTCATGAGCGAATACAGGCAGGCCAGGTTGTAATAATCGCCCAATATTTGCGACTCGTCAGTAGTATTCAGCACCTCTTTTTGCAGGATATCCGCTGCTTGGTCGCCTTTGCCGATATAGAATAACGAAAAGATATAATCAACCGATTGTTTGGTGGTATCCAACGCGATCACTCTGTTAAAATCCTGCGTGGCAAGGTCAGTTTTATGTAGCTGTTTAAAATAAACCTTCCCTCGGTAAAAATAGGCTGAGCTGTAGGTTGGGTCTAATAATATGGAAGTACTGCAATCAGCTATTACCTTATCAAATTCTTTTAGGAAATATTCGTTTGTAGCTATCTGGAAATATAAAACGGCATTCAACTTTTTATTGTTTTTATCAAAGGTTAGTGCCACACGGTATTCATCTATTCCCTTTTGATAATCGCCATTTTGGGTATAGGCATCTGCCAAATTAAGATGTGCCGATCTGTTATTCGGATCAATCGCTATCGCAGTTGAGTCATCTTTTATTGCCGCCGTAAGCAAGCTTTGGCCTAATTCGTTACTAGCCCGGTCTACATAAAGCTTCGACAGGTTCTCCTTATCATCTTTATAGTAATTCATGGCCTTTGAATAATCGCCGGCGGCCAGCTGGTAATCCTGGTGATGGTTGTACGCCCCACCCCTGTTCCAGTACGCTACGCCATTATCAGGATATAGTTTAAGCGCAAGCGAATAATCATTGATAGCGTCTTTTAGTTGCTGGTTGCTGCTCCGGGCATCGGCCAGGTCGGTATACCAGTACGAAAGCATTTTTTCGTCATCGTCCTTATAATTATCTATGGCGCGCTGATAATAGGTTGCGGCATCGGCGTATTTATTTATTTCCGCGTATAAATGCCCTCTCAGATTGTAGGCCCGCGCATACCCGGCATTAACTTTTATAGCAGTTGAATCATGCACCAGCGCACTATCCACCTGCCCTATCATACCTTCACTGGCAGCTATATTACAATATAAAATGGCCTGGTTGGCATTTTCCTCTACCGGTGTATAAGCAAGCGCTTTTTTGTAATCGCTGATGCTGCCTTTTATATTTTTTGCCGCGCCATAAACAATGGCACGGCTCCAGTATGCCTCACGATATTTTGGATTGATCTTTATGGCCGCTGAATAATCTTTTATTGCAGCCTCCAACTGGTTGGTGTTTTTGTATGATTCGCCCCGATAAAAATAGATCACCGATAATATGCTCTTGTCTATTTTACTGCTGTCTATAGCACTGGTATAATCGGTAATGGCTGTTGGGTAATCATGGTTGGCAAACGCTATGTCGCCCTTTGATTGATAATCGCTTTTCTGCTGACCGTAAGCTGAGCCTATAAAACCCACCAGGGTAAGTATTAATATTATTTTACGCATATATTATAAAGGATAAGGCATAGCCTTTTTACGGCTAAAACTATTAATTTAATAAACCTTGCACAAGTAATTTAATATGCAAACATGTAACAATTAGCGTACCTTTCTATCAAATTACCAAAAAATAAACTTTAATATTACAAATCATGGATGCTTCATTGATCACAACCAGCACCGGCCTCGATGGCTATCGTATTGTTAAACATTTAGGTGTGGTTCGCGGTATTACCGTACGCAGCCGCGGCGCGCTGGGTAACATAGCCGGCGGATTTCAGCAAATGTTTGGCGGCAGGCTTTCTATTTATGTCGAGCTTTGCGAAAATGCCCGCGAAGAAGCTTTTCAATTGATGGCGCAACACGCGCAGGTGTTAGGTGCAAACAGCATAATTAATATGCGTTATGATGCAAACGAAGTTATGCAGGGCGTAACCGAAGTACTGGCCTACGGTACAGCTGTAGTTGTAGAAAAGATACAATAATAGATACAGGAAGCAGGATATGCAGAAGCAGGAAGAATAAAGTTTATTAATCCTGCTTCTTGATTTTTTGTCTCTATTTAAAGTAAGACATCGGTATGATCCGCCACATACCATGGGCAAGGTGACCTACTAATAACTCATAAATAAGGTATACAGGCCAGAAAATGTAGGTAAGTATCAATACAATAAAATTGTGGTTATAATACCAGCTTACCATTAAAGAGTAAATACCCAATACCAGGTATAATATACTCGAATCGCGTTTATCCATTGTTTACTGATTGTCTTGATAAATATAGTTCAAAACCGACAATTTCTACATAAGTTTTAAATTCAGGGACATTTAACTTATAGACAAATGACCTTAAACTTAAAAAATTGTTAATTATATATAATTTGTTAATAAGTTTTAGTTCGGATTATATACAACTTAGCTGTAATAAGCTATGTTTGCTTAAACAATTATCCCCTAACAGGGGTTTTAATTAACTAAAACAATATAAACTTATTATGGCAACACCAACAAGCGGCGGTATAACCGCCTATTCTGTGAAGACAAAAACCAAAAATGTGCCAATGCTCGATCCAACCATCGACATTAAATCAGGAAGGTACATCGCTACAGGTAAAGACGCAGCAGGCAACAAAATGTCGGCGATCATGAGCAAAGCTACTGCTGAAGGTCACATCGCAAGCGGCGCAGCTAAAAAAGGCTCTGGCTGGTAAAAATATTCACATCTATAAAAAAATAGCGATGGCGTTTCAAACCCATCGCTATTTTTTTATAGCAACTCAGAAAAAATCAGGCATTCCCCGGTTCAGAAAACCTCCCTCCCCGGGATGCCTGCAACAACAAAAACCCAACTAACCTTTATCAAGTATAAGTATCACGGTAAGCAGCTTATAAAGGTTGCCAGACCATTAACTTTTGACCGTTGATTTCTTTGATTTTGATGATTTCGCTGATTACGTATTTTATGATGTTATTAAATGTGACTTAGGCCTATTGTAAAAAATATGTTAAAGCATGTTAAATTAGCATATGCCGCAGTTATAATGGATATATTTATCGGCATAATCCGCGGTTTTTATTTTAATTCGCATTAATGATCCTGAAACGAATACTATTATCTACGTGCTTAATTTTTACGCTTGTTACTGCAGCTTTTGCACAGTCAGACAGCGTTGCACTAACAACCGTTATCTCAAAAGTCTCCAAATACGCTACCAGCTATCCTGTCGAGAAAGTATATCTGCATTTTGATAAGCCCTACTATGCTGTTGGCGATACCATATGGTTCAAGGCATATGTAACCGTGCAGGAGCACATGCTTTCAGGTATCAGTAAGATCGTATATGTCGACCTGATCACTAACCGCGATTCTGTTGTAAAATCATTACGACTACCTGTTATAAATGGAGTGGCCGCAGGTAGCATCGTTTTGCCGCAGTTATCTTTCCAGGAGGGCAATTACCATGTACGCGCTTATACCAACTGGATGCGCAATTTTGACGACGCCTACTATTTCACTAAAAATATAGTGATCGGTAATACAGTTGATGAAAAGAATCCCGTAAACACACATGTGGCCTTTAATAATACAGAGTCACCGGGCGGCGCAGAAAATATCACCGCAAAAATTATTTATAAAGACCAGGACGGCATAGCGTACATCAACCGCAAGGTATCCTGGAAAGTTGTTGGGGATGACGAAAGCACTATAGACAAAGGTAAAGGTGAAACGGATGGTGATGGCGTACTGTCGGTAACTTTTTCAAGTAATAAGCCTGGTGTTTTTGCTACGGCAGACCTTATAACCGACCTTGAGGTAAATTACAAAAAAACCGTTACCAATAGCTTTTCCCTAAGTACAGCATCCGTACCTAAAGATGTTCAGTTTTTCCCAGAAGGCGGTAACCTCGTGAGCGGGATACGTACAAAGGTGGCGTTTAAGGCCATTAACTCCAGCGGTTTGGGCGTTGATGTAAAGGGAACTATAGTCGATAACAATAACAACCCTGTTATTACTTTTACGTCACAACATTTGGGTATGGGTTATTTTATACTTACCCCCGAGGCTGGTAAAAGCTATAAAGCTACTATCGATTTTCCCGATGGTTCCCATAGCAGCTATGATCTGCCCCGCACAATGGATGATGGCATAGATCTGGCCGTTTACAATAACAACCCCGACAGCCTTTTTATAAAAATATCCTCAAACAGCGATTTCCTGCAGAAATTCAACAATATCCGTTTTTACATTATCGCCCAAAGTGGCGGCACTATTTATTATGCTGCGCAAACCAGGTTGCAATCGCTTACTTACGGAGCATCGATACCCAAAAATAAATTTCCTACGGGTATTTTGCAGGTTACAATTCTTTCATCTGAAGGCGACCCACTGAGCGAACGCATTTGTTTTATCCAGCATAACGACCTGATGAACGTAGCTGTAAATACCGACAGACCCACATACCTGCAACGCCAAAGGGTGCATATGACCATCGCCGCCAAAAATAAAGATGTACCTGCGCTTGGATCGTTCTCCGTGGCCGTAACCGATGAATCAAAAGTTCCATATGATGAGAATTCGGAAACTACAATCCTGTCCAACCTGCTGCTTTCATCGGATCTGAAGGGCTATATAGAAAAGCCGAACTATTACTTTAACCATGTGGATAGTACCCGGCGTGCAAACCTGGATATGCTGATGCTTACACAGGGTTACCGCCGTTTTTCATACAGCGATGTAGTGTATGATAAAAACCCCCAGATATTTTACGTGCCTGAGCAAGGTATCAGCCTATCAGGTATGCTGCGTACAACAACAGGTTTACCTGTAGCACGTGGCAACATCCATTTAACAATTCCTGATAAAATATTTTATAAAGATGCTACTACTGATGCATCCGGTTATTTTGTATTCACAAACCTTGTTTTCCAGGATTCATCTAAAGTAATATTAAGTGCTAAAAATAATGTTGGCGCCAACGGTCTTGTAATTACACCTAATGGCGAAACATATCCGCTGGTGACGAAAAATATTAATGCGCCTGATAATGTGACCAATATCGATAGCGTATTGACCACCTATCTCAGGAATATTAAAATGCAATACGGCAACCACATTCTTAAGGAGGTTGTGATCAAAGCCAAACCTGTGGAAAAACGCCCAAGCCATATGGATCACGCATCATTGACAGGATTAAGCCCTGAGCCGGATCATATTATAAATGGCCCGCAACTGTTGGGGTGTAACGACCTGCTTACCTGCCTTAAAGGAGGAGCAATGGGATTAACGTATGAAAATGATCAGTTCTATATTACAAGGGATTACGCACAAGGCAATAAAAACACCCCTGTACAGGTGTATATGGACGGCACGCCGGTTGAAACCTCGTACCTGATGAACATTCAGCCAAACGCGGTTGAATCGGTAGAAATATTCCTGAACAACGGTATTACCAATATCGGGGCGATGAACAATACAAAAGGCGTGCTCGAGGTAAACTCTAAAGTGATGCCAAAGGGCGAAAAGATCAGTCTTTCACAATTAAAACAATTGCTCGGTTCACCTAACGTGGTTACGCTTACCCCAATGGGTTATCCAAAAGGCAAAGAGTTCTATGTCCCTAAATATGCCGTAGCAAAACCAAGTATCGAAAGCCCGGATTTACGCACAACCATCTATTGGAACCCTGTCATCATAACTGATAAAGCGACCGGTAAAGCTTCATTTGATTTTTCGAATGCAGATGGCAGGGGCAATTATCGCGTGGTGATTGAAGGTATCGACATCGACGGCAATTTGGCACATTATGTTTATCATTATAGGGTTGAATAAAATTTTTTAATTTTATTCAGATAAAACCTTAAAGATCATGAACTTCTCAACCATTAACTGGCTGGCCGTAGTGGCTGCAGCCTTATCATCATTTGTCATCGGGGGCATCTGGTACTCCCCGCTCCTTTTCTGTAATGTGTGGATGCGCGTTGCCGGCCTCACCCAGGAACATTTAAAAACAGGCAACAAAGCAAAGATATTCGGTATGACCGCAGTGTTTTCGCTCATCATGGCGATGAACCTGGCTATGTTCCTGAGCGGCAATAAAACCACAATAGCCTGGGGCGCCACAGCAGGTTTCCTTGCCGGGATTTGGACATTCTGTTCAATTGCCACATTAGGGCTTTTCGAACTACGTAACTGGACCTATATATTTATCAACGGCTTGTACAGCACCATAGCATTGACAGTAATGGGGCTGATACTTGGTGCGTGGAGATAAAATAAAAACGCCTTTGTATATGATTACAAAGGCGCCTGATAGAAACTTACGAAGTTTTTAGAACTTCGTAAGTTTGGCTTCAAATGTGCTATGATCGCTTTATTAGACTACGGTAATTCCCTAACCCAAATATTCCTATAGCTTAATGGTTCACTTTTATCGCCATGTGCCTGTAATTTTATTGGTGAAGGCCCATGCGCCACATATTTAGGCTGACCAATGTATAAGGTCGGGCCCTTTAATTCTACATTATTTTCAACCAATACGCCGTTGAAGATCACGGTTACACGCGCAGGTGTTTTCAGTGTGCCGTCAGTATTAAAGGTTGGCGCTGTCCATACCACGTCGTAAACGTTCCATTCACCCGGCGGGCGTGTTGGGTTGGCCAGCGGGATAAACTGCTTGTAGATACTGCCTGCCATGCCATTTACATAAGTTTTGTTTTTGTAGGAGTCCAAAACCTGCAGCTCATAACCGGCATCACCTTTACCTATCGATGCCAGGAACACGCCGCTGTTGCCCCTTGCCTGCCCGCTGCCGGTAATGCTGGCCGGCACCTTCCATTCAACATGCAGCTGATAATTGGTAAATGATTTCTTGGTTTCGATATTGCCCGAACCTGCCTTGTTTACTGTCCAAATGCCATCTTTTATTATCCAATCTGCCGGTTGAGTCCTGTCCTTATTCGTAACCCATTGATCCTGGTTAGTGCCGTCAAACAGAACGATTGCGTCTGATGGCGGTGGTGCCGGGCATATTGCGCCGGGGGTTACTACCGGTGGTTCGGGTGTCCAAACTTCGGTATCTTCCGGCTTTTGCGCTTTTGCTATAAAAACGCCCGCAGCCAGTATTGCGGTTAATATGATCTTATTTCTCATGTTATTCTTTTAGTAGTATTACGAAGTATAAGTTACGTGCAGCACATCCTTCACATACGCACAGCTTTGTGTAATGCTCACATATGGATCTATGTTGGTATAATTTTCCTGTTCAACAATGAAATGTTTTACACCGCCCAATTTGGCATATTCCATTATGCGTTTAAAGTCTATGCTACCGGTTCCGATTTCCGTATTTAAATTAGGATTTTTCTTGTCCATATCCTTTATATGGAAAGCAAAGAACCTGCCCGGATGTGCTTTAATAAGCGCCACAGGGTCTTGCCCGGTACGTACTACCCAATACAGGTCCATTTCCATCTGAACCGATTCAGGGTCGGTCTCATTGAGGATGGTGTCGTAGAACGTGGTGCCATCTACCTGTTTCCATTCAAAATTATGGTTATGATAGCCAAACTTCAGTCCTTCTTTTTTGCAAATTGCAGCTGCGGTGCTCAGTTTACTGGCGATATTCTTAAAGTCAGCAACTGTTTTTATAAAGTTACCATCCAGGTGCGGAACGATGATATATTCCATACCGGTAATATGCGCAGCTTCGATGTATTCGTATAGCTCGTCTGTGTTGCCGGTGGCAAAGAAATGATCGAACTCAAAGTGTGCGCTTGGCGTGCTCAAACCGTTCGTTTTAAGCAATTCGCTGAAGGCTTTGGCATCCATGCCCCAAAAGCCATTCTTTTTGCTATAGCCATATGGTTCAACCTCTTTGTAACCCGCTTTTGCAACTCTGGTTATCACATCGCTAACGCCGTGCGGCAACTGGTCGCGCATGCTCCACAATTGCAGGCCTACTCCGTGGTGACCTATGGGCCTGGCTTTTAAAATACCGGGCATAACCATTACACCTGCCGAAAGTAACCCGGCCTGGGCAATGAATTTTCTTCTGTTCGTCATTGGTTTATGTTTGGTTTGATATTTACTTTTTAAGCTGCAGAATGTAAGTCACCATATGCTTTGCATCTGTTGTGGATAAACTTGGATGCGGCGTCATCGCTACCGAACCCCAATTGCCGGAGCCGCCTTTGATCACTTTATTGGCCAGTGTATCTACAATTGAAGCGCCGGCTGATTTGTATTTGTCAGCTACATCGTTGTAGGCAGGGCCTACAATTTTCTGGTCGACCTTATGACAGGTTAAACAATCGTTTTTAGCGATCAAAGCTTCACCTACGGTATCTTTAACTGTTGTTACAGTTTCGGAAGAAGTACTTGTCGTTGTGGTTGTTGTAGTGGTGGAATCGGTACCGCCGCCTGATTTTTTACCGCCGCAGGCCGAGAATAATAGAACTACTGCAAAAAGAATAAGGGGTTTTTTCATGTTAGTGTTTGAGTTTTTATGCTGATATAATATTTATTTAATGCCCAATAACGCTTTGTTAAAAGCCTCGTCGCTGCCTGCTGACGCAAAATCATCAAAAGCTTTGTCCGTAACCCGGATAATGTGGTTTTTGATGAATTCAGCGCCTTCGCGGGCGCCGTCTTCGGGATGTTTCAATGCACATTCCCACTCGAGTACAGCCCAGCCTTTGTAATCATAAGCCGTTAACTTGCTAAATATAGCTTTAAAATTTACTTGCCCGTCACCTAAAGAGCGGAAACGCCCTGCGCGGTCAACCCAGCTTTGGTAGCCGCCATAAACGCCCTGCTTGCCCGTAGGGTTGAATTCCGCATCCTTAACATGGAACATCCTTATACGCTCATGATAATTATCAATATATTCCAAATAATTAAGGCATTGCAACACAAAGTGCGACGGATCATATAACAAACAAGCTCTCGGATGGTTGTTCACCTTTTCCAAAAACATCTCATAAGTAATGCCGTCATGCAAATCTTCGCCGGGATGGATCTCATAGCAAAGGTCTACGCCGCATTCATCAAATACATCCAGTATCGGTTTCCAGCGTTTGGCAAGTTCGGTAAACGCGGTATCAACCAACCCCGCAGGGCGTTGCGGCCATGGGTACATCATTTGCCATACCAGTGCACCGCTGAAAGTAGCGTGGGCATTCAAACCTAAATTTTGCGAAGCCCTGGCTGCATATTTTACCTGCTGTACGGCCCACTCCTGCCTTGCTGAAGGATTATTATGATACTGTGCCGGAGCGAAACCATCAAACAGCTGGTCATACGCCGGGTTTACGGCTACCAGTTGCCCTTGCAGGTGCGTGGATAGTTCGGTGATCTCTAAACCGCATTCATTTACCAAACCTTTTATTTCATCTGCATAAGTTTTGCTTTCGGCAGCTTTTTGCAGGTCGAAATAGTTTGGATCCCATGTTGGGATCTGCACACCTTTATAGCCAAGGCTTTTGGCCCATTTGCAAATGGATTCAAGGCTGTTAAATGGCGCTTCGGCACCCATAAACTGCGCCAGGAATATTGCGGGGCCTTTAATGGTTGTCATAGTTGATGTATGATTTTTAATTAAACAGTATCATTTGGGCGTTGCCGCAGCCTGCGCTGAGGCCCCCGAAGCGGCCCGGGCTTTCCGCTCATACGCCTTCAGGCCTTAAGCACGGGCCGGTATCCGCTGCAATCCCTAACGCATTTGTCTGAACCATGATTCGCTTGATTTTAGGATTAAAGGATTTTGTTATGCATCAATCAAACAACATCTTCCTTCAATCGTATATCATATCTCAAAATCCAGCCATTTCTTATCCGATTTACCCGATGCGATCATATTCTCCACAAATGCCATTCCTCTCACGCCTTCTTCTATCCCCGGATAGTCAAGCCACTCTTTTTCAGGCGTTTTTCCTGCCAGATCTGCCTTAATAGTTAAAGCAAAATTGCGGTACAAATTACCAAACGCCTCCAAATATCCCTCCGGGTGACCGGCAGGTACACGCGTATTATGCGAAGCAAATGAGCTCAAATAGCCGCCGCCGGTGCGCCATATTTCTGCTGGTTTATCCAGCCACTTAATAAGCAGCGTATTAGCCTCATCCTGTTGCCACTCCAAACCGCCTTTTTCACCGTATACACGCACTTTAATGTTGTTTTCATCACCAGCTGCAATCTGCGATGCCATCAATACACCGCTTGCGCCATTATTAAATTTCAGTAATGCAGCACCATCATCGTCCAACTTACGACCTTCAACTACGATATTAATATCAGCGCAAAGCTTACTTACATGTAAGCCGCTTATGTATTCGGCCAGGTTAAAAGCATGTGTACCGATATCGCCTATAGCACCCGCAATACCACTTTTACCCGGATCTGTGCGCCATGAAGCCTGCTTGTTATCTTCACCTTCTAAAAAAGTGCTCAGCCATCCCTGCGGATACTCCACATAAACCTTCCTTATTTTGCCTAATTTCCCTGCCGCAACAAATTGTTTAGCTTCCTTCACCATTGGGTAACCTGTATAGGTGTGCGTCAGGCAAAAACGTTTGCCACTGGCTTTTACTATTTTTTCCAACTCCTTAGCTTCAGCCAGGGAAAAGGTCATCGGCTTGTCGAGTATTACGTTAAAACCGGCTTCCAGTGCTGCTTTTGTAGGCTCGAAATGTACATGGTTTGGCGTAACAATGCTGATCACCTGCACGCGCACATCTTCAGGAAGTTGTTTTTCTTTTTCAATAAGTTCTTTCCATGATGAATAAACGCGGGTTGGATCCAAGCCAAGCGCAATGCCACTGGCTTTTGCCTTTTCAGCGTCGCTGCTTAATGCGCCGCAAACCAGTTCATATTCATCATCAATGCGGGATGCTATGCGATGGACGGCGCCGATAAATGCACCCTGTCCGCCGCCGATCATGCCTAATCGTAGTTTCATAGTAGTAGTTTAGAATTCGAATTTCAAAAGTGCAATTTCGAATTCGAACATCCGAAATTCGAAATAAATATTAAATCGCCCAGGCTTTGTCGCCTTTTTTGTAAGGCAGGTTGCCGTCAAAATGCCCCGGAACTTCAATATAACGCAATGCTTGCGTGCAGCCGATCTGCGAGGTAAAATACCCCAGCAACGTCATCTGTTTTAACATGGCATAATATTGAAATTGTTTGCCCGGTTTAGGCAGTTGTTTACTTTCTGCTTTCTGTTCTTTATCGAGCGCAGTGAGCAAATCAAGGCGCTGTTTGCTGTCGAGATCAAGGAACTTTTTACCGAATTTCTTATTTGCCTCGTCATCAACGGTAGTCAATCCTTTCATGAATATCTTTTGATCTTCAGGGCTGTAGCAATCCTGTACCATAATGGCCATAAAACCGCCCACATTGGCAGCTTTGGCGCCCGGGGTTTTGGTATCAGGCAAAATGGTGTCGCCTACTTCGTTTAAAAAAGCAACCTGATCTTCGTCAAAAAGACTGTTCACTTGCTTAGGGTTGCGTTTACATCCCGAAATAAAGAATTCTCCACCTATAACTGCCGCACCAGTCAGGATCGCGACACGCTCAATAGCTTCTCTACGGTTCATAATAATAATGATTATTAGGCACTAATTTTAACGAATTTATTCAAATTTCCCGAATTGTTCATACTAATTAATTCGTTAGTTTCGATTTAATTCCTACGAATTTCGCCATCTCTTAATTCATGTAATTCGAATAAATTCGCATGCATTCGTGTTTATATTACTTTCCAGCCATCGCGGTACTGGCGTTGAACAAACTGGTTGGCATCATCAAAGTTGGTAACACGCATCGCTTCATTATCCCAAACCAGGGTAATATTCTGACCCGGGAAGACGTGACCCTTGCCGTCGGCTGCCAACTTTCTTACGTCATGGCTCCTGATAGACAGGTTTGCCATTAATAAAGCTTCTGTTAACGGTCCTGCAAGTTTGAACGGTGAGCTTACTTCATCAGGCTTACCTGCCAGTGCAGCTTCTATCCATTGTTTGTAGTGGCCGTTTGCACCACCCGGTACGCGCGGGTATTTTATCGGCACATTTGCTTGTGCGGTACGTGATGTAGGCAGCAATTGCGGATTTTCAGAGTAGCAACCTGCCATCATTTTACCTTTAGTGCCGATGAACAGCATACCGTTGCCTTCGCTGTCGCCAAATATTTCGTTCGGGCCGAGTTCGGCAGGTCTTTCAGGCCTTATGCCACCATCCATCCAGTGAACGATCACATCGCCTTGTGTTTTCTCCGTTTTTGGATAAGTAAGGGTGATATGGCTTGACGGCGGGCAGCTATCAGGATAATAAGCTTCCTCAAATATGCCGGTATAAACACTGCCTACACTTGACTGTACGTCTTTTACATATTGCAGATCAAGTACACGGAATGGCGCTTCCATAATGTGGCAGCCCATATCGCCCAATGCACCTGTACCATAGTCCCACCAGCCGCGCCAGTTAAAAGGCACCAGGTTCTCAACATAATCCCTTTGCGGCGCGGTTCCTAACCATAAGTCCCAGTTCAATTCTTTTGGAACTTCTGATTTTGGCGGCCATTTTACACCCTGCGGCCATACCGGGCGGTTAGTCCAGCAATAAACGGTGTGCACATCGCCGATCAAACCAGCCTCATACCATTCGCGTAACTGGCGAACGCCATCGTTTGATGCGCCTTGATTACCCATTTGGGTCACTAATTTATGATGCTTTTTAGCAGCTTCGGTCATAGCGCGGGCCTCATGTACATCATGCGCCATTGGTTTTTGCACGTATACGTGCTTGTCCATCTCCATAGCCGAAAGCGCTACGATAGCATGGTTATGGTCGGGTATTGAAACTGAAACCGCATCGAAATTTTTGTGCTCCTTGTCGAGCATTTCGCGCCAGTCGCTGTAAAATTTAGCATTCGGATATTTGGCCTGGGCCTTTGCTCCGGGGCGCATATCTACATCGCACAGGTAACCGATATTCGCCAGTCCGCTTTTATTGAACTCGAAAATATCGCTCGAGCCTTTGCCGCCTGTACCAACAGATGCTATGGTAAGCTTGTCGCTTGGGGCAATAAAGCCTTTACCCCCCAGCACGTGCCGCGGAATGATCATAAAACTTGCTGCTGCAATTGAGCTGCTCTTGATAAAATCCCGTCTTGTAGGATTTACAGTTTGATCGACTGGTTTTTCAGACATATTATTTTCCAATTTTAGTGGTTATTTAGGGTTATTCAAGGACAAATTTGCGCCGCCATACAAACATTACAACATATCGGTTTCCGGCATCACAGGCTTTTCAAACTTAATAACTTTATCAATTAAAAAAGCATTTAGCAATAAATATGTTACTCAATAACCCCATTTATACATCACCTGCAGATCCAGTTTGGAACACACAACAGGGTCCATGCCCTGGTATTCCTCCTGTTCTATAATAAATTGCGTTGTACCGCCGGTTTTGGCGCCGGCTTTTAAAATATCTTTTAATGGAAGGATCCCTTTGCCAAGCAATGTGTTTTCGTATTTACCATCAGGTTTTTTTATCTGATCTTTCACATGCATCAGCTCAAACCTTCCGGGATATTTAGTAATGTAATCTATCGGCATAGCGCCTGTTGGGTACATATTGCCAATGTCCAGCTGTTGCGTTACCAGCTTCGGATCAGTGTTTTCCAGCATCACATCGTACAGGCGCTTATCGCCGAACATGGTTGTAAATTCAAAATCATGGTTATGATAACCGAACTGGATATTCGACTTTTGGCAAAGCTCCCCGCATTTATTAAATACATCCATAAAGTGCTTGAACGCATCGAGGTCATTTTTCAGCTCCCCATCCAAACCGGGACTGATCAGGTACCGCTGCCCTACCTTAGCCGCATCTTCAACAGTGTATTTCCACTCGTCGGTGAAATCATTTTTGGCAGCATCCCAGTGCTTTTGTGATAATACAACGTGGCCGCTGTCCATACTCAGGTGGTTATCATCCAATATCTGTTTTATTTCTTTTATCGTCATTCCATAAAACATCCGGTTAGCATACCCTGCGTGTTCTAAATGATTGAAGCCCGCTTCGCCCAGCTTTTTCAACGTTCCGGCAGCATCGGCATGCATGGCATCGCGCACGGTATATAGCTGTAAACCCAGGTGTTCGAGTTTTTTAGAGGATGCAAATAAATTGCGTGGGAATAATGCAGCGCCGGTTGCAATAAGGGCACTGCTTTTTATAAATTTTCTGCGGGATGTGTGCATCAGGTATTTATTTGGTTATAGGGAATAACGGGAATAACAACTGTGTATTGCTCACAAAAGCAATATGCTTACTATCCGGCGACCATGAAGGCGTATTAATAGTACCCTGACCGCCATACAAATAAGCGATAACCTTTGGCGTTCCGCCGTCAACAGGAATCATACGCAGGTAAACGTGCTTGTAAAAAGGATGATCGCCTGGCGAAACTTCATCTTTATTAAATGTGATGAATACGATTGATTTACCATCGGGTGATACGTGCGGGAACCAGTTATCAAAATCGTCATTGGTGAGTTGTGTTTGCTCGCTGCCATCAGGTTTCATGCGCCAAACCTGCATCAGGCCGGTGCGTACCGAGCAGAAATAGATATACTTGCCATCCGGCGAATATTCGGGGCCGTCGTCAAGGCCGGGCGCTGTTGTAAGGCGAAGTTCCGGGCCGCCGACGCTCGGGATCCTGTATACATCAAACTCATTGTTCCTGTCGCCGCAAAAAACAATGTATTTACCATCCGGTGACCAGCCATGCATGTATGATGGCCCCGTTGGCGTAATTTTACGCGCATCTCCCCCATTTGCGGGCACAACGTAACCTATCGAACCGTACTTTTCGCCATTGCTTACCGCCAGCCATTTGCCGTCGAAAGAAAGCACGTGGTCGTTATTATTGTGTATCGCTACGCCTGTATTTAAAACGGTTGGTGTGTTGGTTTTAAGGTCGAATTTGTAGAGCAGATCATTACTATTGTAGATGAGATACTTACCATCGTTTGTCCAGTTTGGCGCCTGTAGTGATAAAGGCGATTGATAAATGATATGGCTGTTCCCGCTTTCCAGGTTTAGGATTTGAATATCGCTGCCGATATAGTGCCCGTAGCCATCCTTCGGTCCTGCCGGTACTACTATGCGTGTGTTATTGAAAACTGCAGTTTCGGATACATTAGCATTATGCGAGCAAACGAATAATCCCACATAAACCTCATCACCCAGATCAAGCGAATCCACCTGCTCGGTAACAAATGTTTCTCCGTTGTGCGCAACGGACATGATGTATTTATTACCATGGCGCTCCAATTGGATGATATCTGCACCGGTGATCTTTGCTTTTAATTCTTCGGTATTATTGCCAACTGCCCTTCTGAACTGTAAAGAGGTAAGCCCATCGCCATGCACTACAGCATTGATATGTTTTGAAGTGGAATCGAGCGAAGTGCGCACCATCCAGCCCATTTTGCGGTGCATCTCTACACCTTTACCTAAAAATGCGGCACGGGTAGTAACAATGAAATCACCTTTTATGCGCTTCCACACAAAATGGAACGCATCATGATTAAACCAGATATTGGCGCCCGAACCGGTTATTTTGTATTGTTGCTCATCGGTGTTGTATTGTGCGCTGCCGGGTAGCTTAATAGTGCCCACATCGGTTTGCCCGTCAAAAATACCTACAGCGTTTTGTGCGGCTACTTTTTGAACAATAAACAAAGCAAACAATAACAGGAAGAGGGATAATCTTTTTGTTGATCTCATAATTAAGGCAAGTGGTTTGATAATTCAGGAGCCACTAAGTTAATTATTCGATTGGCAAATGGAGTAGTGTTTTTTTATCTTATATCTCTGTTATTTTACCGCCGGTAGCTTATAAAAACAAAACCGGGAATACCTAATGGCATTCCCGGTTATATTTTTAGTTAGAAAGGTGAATTACCTCTGAACCTTTTCTACCTTTTTAATGTGTTTAACTTTGTAGCCGTTGTAGTGTTTGTGCTTGTGAAATATGTTATGCACTTTCTGGCCCGGAGTTGAAGTCCTTCTAACTTTCTCACGGTCTTTTACAACTTTGTCTTGTGCAAATGATGTGGCAACTATGCCGATCATCATTAGGATTGCTAATACGATACTTTTCATGGGTTGTTGTGTTTATTTAAATCACAACGCGGTTCACACAAAAATGTTTGACCCTGATATCTAATGATATATAATTATTTTACCAAAGGCAAGTCGACACAGAACTTACTGCCTTCGCCGGGTGCTGCGCTAACGGTAAGTTTGCCTCCATTTAATTCAACCAGCTCGCGGCAAAGTATAAGTCCGAGGCCAGTACCTTTTTCGCCCTTGGTACCATATGCAGAAAAGTGAGTAGTGAGATAAAATAAGCGGTCTATCTCATCCGTCGTCATCCCCCGGCCGGTGTCTTTTACGCAAACAACTACCCTGTCGCCTTTTTCCCTGGTATACAATGTTATACTGCCGCCGGATTCGGTGAACTTAACAGCATTACTCATCAAATTCCGGAAAATAACTTTTACATGGTTTGCATCAGCATACGCCATTTCGCCGGGTTTAATGTCGTTGACAAATGTGAGGCCTTTTTGCTTTAAAAAATGATCGAACGTTTGCTCTATCAATTCGCCTATTTCGTGCATATCTACATTCGTCATTTGCACATTGCGCCCTTTTATATGGCTTCCGGCCCAGTCAAGCAGATTTGATAAGGTAAGCTCAGCCCCTCTTATTACCGGGGTAATATCTTTCATCAGCATCTGCACCTCATTAGGGCTCAGGTCCTCCGACTCGAACATGGATGATATATTGATCAAATTAGCCATCGGCGTACGCAGGTCATGCCCGATAACGGCAAACATCTTGTCCTTTAGGCCATTCACCATTTCCAGGTTGGCGGCCTGTGCTTCTATCAACTGGTTTTGCTGCTGCAATTTACGGCTGAGCTTTCTTTTTTGCTCATAGAAATAAAGCATCACCGTTAAAGCTGCAATCACCAGTATTAACGAGATCAATAAAATATTTATGAAAGAATGCTGGAATTTGATCTTTTGCTGGTTGTCTTTATTGCGCTTCTCGGCAAGGTCGAGCCGGTTAATACGCTCATTCAAGGCGAAATAATTTTGTATGAGTTGAGTACTGCGCAGCTTATCTACAGCGTTAAGGCTGTCTTCTATGTGGTTATACTGGCGTTCATAATACAAAGCGTGTTTCAGATCGTTATTAGCTTCCAGGCTTACGATCATGGCCTTATATGTTTTGGAGAGGCCCGACATGTTGCCTATGCTATCATAAAGTGCGATCCCTTTCTTTGCATAATCCATTGCCTTGTTATAGTTATGCTGATCATTATTGATATTCGCATATTCAAGGTACATGGCCGCCCTCAACCTGCTCATTTTCAAAGTAATACTTTGCCGGTACGAAGTATCATAGTAAGCCAGGGCTTTTTTATAATCCTTCTCCGCATAATAAATATCGCCCAGGCGGCTGTAATCTATCGCAGCGCCCATCACTTCGCCAACAGTCTTATCAAGCTGCAGCGACATGCTGGCCGTTTCAATCGCCTTTGCATAGTTATGCATCTTAACATAGGTAAATGATTCTTCCGCAAACGCTTCGCCAAGGTGCAGCTTATCAGATCCTGCCAATACCTGCGATTTCTTTAAATTTTCTATTGAAAGTTTGTAATTACCCAACTCGGCATATACACGCCCGAGATTGCTGTATATCTCAGAAAGCAACAGCGAGTTATTCTTAGGCACGTTCTGCAATGCAGTATTATAGTAAAACAGGGCGATAGGATAATAGGACTGCGACCAGTAGATCACCCCGATATTTGAATAACTGCGGGCAATACCTTCAGGATATTTGATGGTTTCAGACAGCAGCAGCATTCGTTCGGCCATATTACGGGCGGAATCCGGCGTTTTGAGATAGGTATCGTAGGCTACATCGTTTACGCTATCGATATATTTCTTTTCCGAGGCGATAGCTTTTGCTGAATGAGCACTATTTGTTTGGGCAAAGCATTGTACATGGATGCATAGCAGTAAAAATAATCCGTACAAAATTCTCATTACCAATAGCTTGAAATCTGATTTTTTAGGGATGCGCAATTTAATTATTTATTCCAAAAATAGTTAGCTGATTATACAGCGTTCGCCGGTCAAAAGGCTTTTACAGCTTTCATGGTCTTCGGGCATATGGATGGCCTCGGCATCATGCTTGTAATTTTGTTTAAGCTGTTTCCTGCGCCTCGCCTCATAGAATCGCCTAACATCTTCGCGGTTTTCCAATATCAGGCCCGGTATCTGTACCAGGTTATTTTGCTCATCTTTAGCAACCATGGTAAAATAGCTGGTGTTTGTATGATTGATAACATTGGTTTTTATATTTTCTGATATCACCCTGATGCCCACTACCAGCGAGGTGTTACCAACATAATTTACAGATGCCATGAGCGATACCAGGTCACCAACCTCAACAGGCTGCAAAAAATCTACTGCATCGATAGAGGCCGTTACGCAATAATTGCCTGCGTGTTTTGCCGCGCATACATAAGCTACCTTATCCATTAACGACAGTAATACACCACCATGGATCTTTCCGCCAAAATTGGAATATGCAGGAACCATAAGTTCGGTTATAGTGGTTTCCGAAAATCTGACGCTTTTGTACGGCGCTTCATTGGTTTGGGTTGACATAGTTTAGTTTTAGCGTTGGGGATACAAATTAAAACATACCATTTGTATTATTGTAATATTTATGCACTTTACCTAAATTTATATTCGTACTAATTAAAACACACCCGCTATTTTGAAAAAGCACTACTTATTATTGCTCGGCTTTATTGCTATTGCCCTTTACAGCAAGGCACAGGACAAACCTGAAACTGTTAGCAAAAAAAATTGGTTAACTGAAAATGTCCGGGAAAAATTTAGCGTGCTGAAAAGTGATAATAAGACGAAGGAAGGCTTTTACCAGGCTTTTTACACCGGTACCGGTGCAGTTATAGCGCGAGGCGATTATACTGATGATAAAAGAACCGGTGTATGGCATTTTTACGATATCCGCCAAAGGCTGGTTGAGACTTTCGACTATACCAACAGTCGCCTGTTAAGCGAAGAAGCGATTGACAGCTATTCCAGGCAATTTATTACTTATTCGTTTGACAGAAAGCTGAAGGATTCCGACCGAATCACCAAACCGCTGCGTATTGGGGGGCGATGTTTTGGTTACATCCCCTATTTACAGTTATTTAGATTAACAAGGGATTATAACGATGTAGATGTTCGCTTATTAACTGCTGTTTTGGAACTATTAATCAGCCCGGGTGGGCGGCTAGCTGATTTAAAAGTGCACATCATCGCGTCTGACAATTCAGAACGTGTAACCACCATCAGTCCGGATATTTTTAGTGAAGAGGACAAGCAATTTATACCTGCGACGGTTAACGGTGAGCCGGCATTGTCAAGGATATTTTTATCGTGCCAGGTCACCAATGCCGGAAGTTTGGATGTGGATTAAAGATATTAGCCCTTCCTGGAGATTATTTAATAACAAACACCGAATGTCCAATATCAAATAACGATTATCTACTTTCGAAATTCAATATTCAACATTCAGTGTTCGATATTCTTCCCCTATAAAGTTGGTGAAATTGATCAATGATGATGATGGCCATCCGGGCCATGTGCATGGCCGTGGGATAATTCCTCAGGCGTTGCGGGGCGTACATTGATCACGTTACCTTTAAAATGTAATTCCTGGCCCGCCATAGGGTGATTAAGATCTACAATCACGCCGTCTTCAGCTATTGAAACCACTTGTCCCTGGAAACGGTTGCCCTGGTTATCCTGCAAAGGTAATATGCTGCCTATTGGCGGCATTTCCTGGCCGTTGAACATTTCCATTGGCAGTGTCGCTACTGCTTCTTCGTCATATTGGCCATATCCGTCTTCTGCTGAAAGCTTAAAATCATAACTTTCGCCGGTTGACAAGGTGCTTAGATTTTCTTCAAATTTTGGCAACATCTGGCCTGCCCCATATAAAAATGTCAGGGGTTGCTCCTGTGTCGCGCTTTCTACTAATGTTTCGGTGCCATTCTGATCAACATATAAGTCGTACGTTAATGACACTACGTGCTGTGGTTGTATCTTCATTGTAAGTGTTTAAATTCTAATACTTTTTACTATAAAATAATATTGTGGTTGATTTGTTTGAGTGCGTTGGTAATATTATCTACCGGCAGGCTACAGGTTTTGTCGCGGCAAATGAATACGCGGGTAGTATCGCCAAATCTTTCCTGCAACAAAGGCAGGCTTCCCTTTACACCACCTAAGATGATTTTGTTTGGGATATAATTTTTTTCAAGCTCTGTACGAAAATTCTCATAATCTTCTCCTGTAATGGCAATCTCATAAGTGCCGAACACTTCGTCAAGCATTAGGGATGTCCAATTGGAGTATGCTGAGCCATATTTAGCCATATGCGGCGCCACGTTACGCAGCAGTTGTGCCGATATATCGCTGTATTCATCATCTGCCAAAAACAGCCCAAGCTTTTTCAAATTAAAGGCCATTACCGAATTGGACGCCGGTATTACTCCGTCCATGATCTCGGATTTGCGTGCGATCAGTTGCTCATCCTCATCACCGGTATAATAAAACAGACCCTGCCCTTCATCGTAAAAATGGACTATGGCATAGTCGGCTAACACCTGTGCATTATCCAGCCATTTTTCATCAAAAGTTACCTCGTATAAAGCGATAAACGCCTCAGCAAGATTTGCATAATCATCGAGGAAAGCGATCTGGTCGTTATTTTCACCTTTATAGATACGGGAAATGCGTCCCTCCTCATCAATCATATTTTCGAGGATGAAGGCGGCGTTCTTTAAAGCAATATCCAAACATTTCGGATTGTTAAAGGCACGGTAAGCCTCGCAAAGGCCTTTCAACATTAATCCGTTCCATGAAGCAAGGATCTTATTATCCAGTCCCGGACGGATGCGCTGACTGCGGGTATTAAAAATCTTTTGACGCGATGATTCAATCCTTTCGGCCAAAGCTTCGAGCGGTAATCCCAACTTATTGGCAAGGTTAAGCTCTTTCCCTTTCCTGAATAGTACATTGGTGTGCTCCTCTTCCCAGTTCCCTTCATCCGTAACATTATAATAGGCACAGAATATTTCAGCATCCTCGCCTAAAATTTCTTCCAATTCTGACTTTGTAAAGGTGTAGAATTTACCTTCAACACCTTCGCTATCGGCATCCAGCGCGCTGTAAAAGCCATAATCAGGCGAAGTTAGCTCCCGTAAGACAAAGGTGATGATCTCATCCACAACCTGTTTGTAAAGTTGGTTGGTTTTCCAGGTATGCGCTTCTGAATAAAGCGTGATCAGCTGCGCATTATCATACAGCATCTTTTCAAAGTGCGGCACATGCCATACCTTATCAACAGAATACCTTGCAAAACCACCGCCGATATGGTCATAAATGCCGCCGTAAGCCATTTTTCTAAGTGTAAGCGTTACGTTTTGCGCTACTTCTGCGTCATTCATCAGGTAGGCATAACGCATCAGGAACTGCCAGTTGTTTGGCATGGGGAATTTAGGTGCATTGCCCATGCCGCCCTCTTCCGGATCGAAATAGCGTTTCCAGTTTTCAACGATCAGTTGAATATCCGCCTTACTATATTCGGCAGGCTCTTTAACAAAGCCTATCGATTCATACTGTTTAATACCATCGGTCAATTTTACCGCGTACTCTTCTGCCTCAACAGGTTTTTGTTTATAGAAATCAGCCAGGTTGAACAGTAACGACACCCAATCATTCTTACGGAAATAGGTGCCCCCGTAAATAGGCCGCTGATCGGGCAGGCAGATGCAGTTCATTGGCCATCCCCCGCGACCTGTCATTAATTGCACGGCGCTCATGTATATCTGATCTATATCAGGTCGTTCTTCCCTGTCAACTTTTATACACACGAAAAACTCATTCATTACTGCAGCAACCTGCTCATCCTCAAAGCTCTCATGCTCCATTACGTGGCACCAGTGACAAGCGGAATAGCCCACGCTAACGATGATGAGTTTATTTTCGTCCTTAGCTTTTTGCAAGGCTTCAGTCCCCCATGGATACCAATCGACAGGATTATTGGCATGCTGCAATAAATATGGGGATGTGGATTTTGCGAGATGGTTCATTTATCGATGCGCTGTAAAGATGCGATATTTCAGCGGCTTATAAATAAAGCAATTGTAAAATGTAAAGGTTTGGATTGAAGAAGAGAAAATTAAAATATTAAAGGCTCCTGACGGTTATCCCAGAAATAAAGTATCTCTACTGTGTTCTCATAAACCCAATAATACATAGAGCAATTTTTATGAAGAACGCATTTTCGCATTTCTTCATTTTCTTCGGCAATAGGATATATAAACGGTGTTTCAGCAATTATATATAATGCCTTATTAACTTTATGCTTGAAACTTTCTACAGTTTTGTTTCCCAAACGCGCTTCAAGTTGGTTAGCAATAGCATCAAATGTGTATTCTGCCCTTGGAGAAAACCTTACATCAAAGGGCATTATTTAACAGTCGTTTGATTTAATAGGTGTTTGTCTCTAAATTCTTGTAATGATATACTTTGCCCGTTTCTGTGCTGCTGAATACTTTCTTCAATTCCTTCAGCGACATGCTTTGGGAATGATTTAGCTTGAGGCCTAAAAGAAATATTAGCGGCAATTAAAAAATCTTTTAACGCTTTTAGCTGCTCTGCATTTTCCGGATGTACCAATATTGATTGCATATAATTCAAATATACTATTTGTAAAAAATGTTTACAAATCTGTAAACCCAACTTATTTTATTCGCGGTACATATACCAATAGTCTTTCAATATTTCAACAGTTTACTTAGTAAATAAAGCAATTGTAAAATGTAAAGGCTTGCAATATTTATATCAAATACAAAAGATAGCCCAAAACCGCGCCGCCAAGAACTACAAACGCACTATTCACCTTTTTAAAAGATAAGGTTATTGCAAATCCGGCAATTGCAATAAATATGGTTTTCCAGTCAGTTATAGAATCTTTGCCCATCTCTGCACAAATACCGAGTATAAGTGCAATAGCCGCAATATTAACAGCGTCAAGGAATGCCGATGTTATTTTAGACTTTCTTAATCTGTTAACCAAGGGATTTAAAAAAGCTACAAATACAAACGAAGGCATAAATATACCCAAGGTTGCCGCTGCCGCACTTTGCCAACCGCCTATCTGCCAGCCTATAAATGTTGCCGACGAAAAAACCGGCCCGGGAGTGAACTGCCCTACTGCTATGGCATCTATCAATGTTTGGCGTGATAATATCCCCTGCTTCACCAGTTCATCATCCAGAAACGCAAAAAGCACATAACCGCTGCCATACAATATCGAACCGATTTTCAAGAATGTCCAGAATACTTTCCACCCGGATGAATTTATGTGTGTTTGAAGCAAAAGCACGGGAATTAAACTTGCTACCTTATTGGCATGGCGCTTTTGCTTAATGGCATATATTCCCATTCCTATAATGCCGGCCCCAAACAGAATAGCTACCTCGTTAAAATGAAACAACGCCAACAGTGCGCATATTATGCCTATAATGCCCAGCTCAATGCTTTTCAGTGCTTTTCGGCCAAGTGTTATCATCAAAGAAACAATTACACCTATTATGGCCGGTTTTATGCCGTAAAAGAAAGGCTCGACTACAGGCAGATGACCGTATTGCTGGTATGCCCAGGCAATTACTGCCGTAATAAAAACTGCCGGCAATATAAAGCAGGCCCCTGCTATAAGCAGCCCGCGCCAGCCGCCCCGTTCATGCCCGAGGTGAATGGCCATTTCTGTAGAGTTTGGGCCCGGGATAAGATTAGTAGCGCCAATAAGATCAATGAAATGCTCATGTGTAAGCCACTGCCGTTTACGAACGATCTCTTCTTCCATCATGGCAATATGCACTGCCGGGCCACCGAACCCTGTAAACCCCAGTTTAAGAAATACCCGGGCGATCTCTTTTAGATGATCTTCTTTTTTAGCGATAGCTTTTCTCATCTAAATCCTCGTATAACTTGTGCCCATATAGTCTTTAAATTAATTCATATATTCTGTGAAAATACTGAAGTGAGCCATACAGAAATGTATCATCCTTTTGACAATTCTAATTTCCAGAAATTATTTGGTTACTTTGCCGGTTTAATTGACTAAAATGCAACACTTCAAACTATCCCGCCTGTTAATTGCAGGTGCGTTGATGCTTATGGGCTTTACTTCAAACGCCCAAACTCCCGATTCTATTAAGTATGACCATAATGAGCTTTTCGGCCCAATAAACTGGCCTGTTACCAGTGGCGATACTCGCTCGGCAAATGGTAAGCCCGGACCGGGTTTCTGGCAGAACCGTGCTGATTATACCATTCACGCAAGTTTGAATGAATTGCAAAGCGATACTACCATTTCTGGTGATGTAGTGATCGATTATACCAATAACAGTCCTGATAAACTGGATTATTTATGGCTGCAACTGGATCAGAATTTATTTAAACCTGATTCACGTGGCGCAGCTACTACCCCTATCGGCGGCGACCGTTTTGATGTGCGGGGCTTAAACACCGGCGGTTATCATATCGATGCAGTATCTGTTACTTATAAGAACGAAACTTACAAAGTTGATCCGGTAATTACCGATGCCCGCATGCAGCTGCGCCTGCATACACCAATGGGCGTTAAAGGGGACAAGATAATTGTAAAAGTAAAATACTCGTTCGCAATACCCTTTCATGGCGCCGACCGCATGGGCCGCAAGAAATTTAAACAAGGCTGGGTTTATGAGATTGCGCAATGGTACCCGCGCATGTGCGTTTATGATGATGTGGAAGGCTGGAATACGCTGCCATACATGGGCTTAGGTGAGTTTTATTGCGAGTACGGCAATTTCGATTACTACATAACTGCGCCGGCCAATATGACGGTTGTTGGTTCAGGCGATCTGCAAAATGCTGCGGAGGTGTTAACTTCGACACAGCAAAGCCGCCTTGCAGAAGCACGCCAAAGTGATAAAACAGTAATGCTGATAAAACCTGAGGAAGTTGGACAGACTGCTACCGCTCCCTTTAAAGGCACCCGTACCTGGCACTTCAAAATGGAAAACAGCCGCGATGTATCGTGGGCTGCTTCAAACGCATTCATATGGGATGGCGCTAAGGTAAATTTGCCATCGGGCCGTAAAGCCATTGCTATGGCTGCCTACCCTGTTGAAAGTGCAGGCAACGACTCATGGGGCCGCGCCACTGAATACCTGAAAAACAGCATGGAGATTTACTCAAATGAATATTTTGAATATCCATGGAATTCCGCCACAACAGTATCAGGTACTGCTTTGGGTATGGAATATCCGGGTATTGTTTTTTGCCTTAGCGATCTTCACAATAAAGGTCTTTGGGGAGATATTACCCACGAGATCGGCCATAACTGGTTCCCGATGATCGTTGGCAGCAACGAGCGCAAGTATATGTGGATGGATGAGGGTTTCAATACCTTTATCAATGTTTGGGCATCAAATCATTTCAACCATGGTGAATATGCCGATTCAAGCAAGCAGGGGCCGGGTATGGCAAACTTTATGAAACGCAGCCACGACCCACTGATGACCCCACCCGAAGCGATGGGGCTTACTGGCGCCGATTACGGGCAGTATTACAGCAAAACCTCTTTAGGGCTTACCATTTTGCGTGATGATGTGCTCGGTCCGGAGCGTTTTGACTATGCGTTTAATGAATACATTAAGCATTGGGCTTTCAAACACCCGCTGCCTTATGATTTCTTCAGGACGATGAACGATGCCGCAGGCGAAGACCTGAATTGGTTCTTTAAACCATGGTTCTTCACCACCTGGAAGCTTGACCAGGCGATACAATCAGTTGACTATGTAGATAGTGATCCTGCAAAAGGCGCTATCATTACGCTGGTAAATAAGGAAAAGCTGGCCATGCCGGTTATATTAAAAATAACACAGGCAAACGGCACGGTTGAAACTATCCATCTGCCGGTAAATGTTTGGCAGCGCGGCGGTATATGGAAATTGAAATATCCATCCACATCACCTATAAAAAGCGCAGAGCTTGATCCCGGTAAAGAATTCCCGGATATTGATCGCAAAAACAACGTTTGGAACGGGAAAAATTAAGAGACGAGAAGCAAACGTCAAGACTTAAAAAAATAGACAGGCTGGAAAGATATTTCCGGCCTTTTTTATGTAAAACTGTTTTTCTTGCTCCCTGCCTCTTGATTCTTGCTTTTACTAAATGTAATTTAGAAGTTTTTAAACGGATTAACCCATGACCATCCCCATATATCAAGCCGATGCATTTACCGATAAGCTTTTCGGCGGCAACCCGGCAGCGATCTGCCCGCTTACAGAATGGCTCCCGGACGAGCTGATGCAAAGCATTGCAATAGAAAATAACCTCGCTGAAACCGCATTTTTTGTTAAAAATGAAAATGGCTACAAACTGCGTTGGTTTACCCCTGAATATGAGATAGATCTGTGCGGTCATGCTACACTGGCATCGGCGCATATTCTCTTCACAGAATTAGGCTGCACAGGAAGTGAAGTACACTTTGAAACGGTGAAGGCTGGTATACTGCATGTGAAAAAGGAAGGTGATAAATATACGATGGACTTTCCTTCACGCCCTCCTATCCCTATCGAACCACCAGTAGGTTTGATTGAAGCATTAGGTGAAAAGGAACCAATAGAAGTATTGAGGTCGAGGGATTATTTCCTGGTTTACGAATCAGAAGATGATATAGCAGATCTGTCTCCTGACTTTTTTGCCCTTTCAAAAATGGATACTGTTGGTGTGATCGTAACGGCACCCGGTAAGGAAGTTGATTTTGTATCCCGCTTTTTCGCACCCGGCGCAGGTATTCCGGAAGATCCGGTAACAGGTTCGGCGCATTGCAACCTAATACCCTACTGGGCCAAAAAATTGGGTAAAGATCAACTCCACGCCTACCAGATATCCGCCCGCAAAGGCGAACTATGGTGCGAGCTGAAAGGCGAACGCGTACTGATGAGCGGTAAAGCGGTTACTTACCTTAAAGGAGAAATCAAGGTTAAAGGTTAAATGTGGAAAAATACCTTTCACCCTTAACCTTTTATCTTACACCTCTTTAATATCCCACCGTCATCTGCGCTTTTGGATGCATCGGATTTTCGATCTCATCCAATATAGCAATCGCGAAATCTTCCATTGAGATATGGCTTTTGCCGTCAGCATCCGTAAGTAGCTGATTAGTACCAGTGCGAAATTTGCCGGTGCGGTCACCGGGATATATTTCGGCAGATGGGCTTACGTAGGTCCAGTCAAGTTCTTTTTCCTGTGCATAAATTTTCAATGCATCGCGTGCTGCAAGCGCGGCAGGCTTATAAGCTTCAGGGAAACCGGGTTGGTCAACCAGTTGCTTTCCGGGCGCCACTTCCAGGCTGCCGGCACCGCCGACGATAAGTAATCTTTTTACGCCGGCTTGTTTTACGCCGTTAACTAACGGTACAGCCAGTTCAGTTAACGATGAGATGGCTGCGCCGCCAGATGGGCCGTAAGCGCATACTACAACATCCTGGTCGAATGCACCGCTTTCTACATCCTGCGAGTTAAACAGGTCGGCTTTGGCAACGCGCAGGTGGTCGTGGATTTTAGTATAATTTTCAGGATGGCGCACCACGGCTGATACTTCGTGACCGCGGCTCAACGCCTCGTCAACAATACGGCTGCCTATGCGGCCGTTCGCTGAAAAAACTGCTATTTTCATATGTGAGATGTGATTTTGATTCTTAAACTACCGTTCGATAATAAATGTTTGGCAAGCTTACAGATATTGCCCGGTATACACTGTCATCCCTGTGTGTAATTAACATCCATTGTGAATAAATAGATTTTATAATCCGGGATTTTTATAACTATTTTGAAGGTCGGGATTTTCCGAAGGGTTACCATAAATAATGCAGCTTACATCGTTAGAGATCAAGGGGTTTAAAAGCTTTGGGGATAAGATCAACATTAACTTTAATGAGGGTGTTACCGCCATTGTAGGGCCCAATGGCTGCGGCAAATCAAATGTGGTAGATTCTATCCGTTGGGTTTTGGGCGAGCAAAGCACCCGTATGCTGCGCTCGGAGAAGATGGACAACATCATTTTCAATGGCACTAAATCCCGCAAACCGGCCAATCTTGCCGAGGTATCCCTTACTTTCGACAATACCAAGAACATTCTCCCGGTTGAATTCTCACAGGTAACGCTCACCCGTAAACTTTACCGTAACGGCGACAGCGAATACCGCCTGAACGATGTACAATGCCGTCTGAAAGACATTACCGATCTCTTCCTCGATACCGGTGTCGGCTCTGATTCATACGCCATTATTGAGTTACGTATGGTGGATGAGATCATCACTAATAAAGAAGGATCACGCAGGAATTTGTTTGAGGAAGCATCCGGCATCTCCAAGTATAAGCTGCGTAAAAAGCAAACTTTCTCAAAACTAAAGGATACCGAAGCAGACCTGGAACGTGTGGAAGACTTGCTTTTTGAAATTGAAAAGAACCTGAAAACGCTTGAAAATCAGGCTAAAAAAACCGAGCGCTATTACCGTATTCGCGATCAGTATAAATCGCTGAGTATTGTACTAGCTTCTTTTCGATTAGCCTCATTCAGTGAATCACTGACAAAGATCGAAGAAAAAGAGCAGGCGCAGCAGGTGGAAACATCAGGGTTTGCTGCACAAATAGATACGCTGGAAGCCGAACTGCAAAAGAACAAGGTCGACAGCCTGAACAAGGAGAAAAATCTATCCATCCAACAAAAAGCGACCAATGAGCACGTGGCAAAGATCCGCGCCTACGAAAGCGAGAAGAAGCTAAAAAACGAACAGCTGAAATTCCAGCAGGATAAGGAAGCTCGCTTAAGCGAAGAACTGGAACGCGACCGCAACCAGCTCAACCATGTTCTGTATAACATTAAACGCCTTTCTGAAGAAAAGCTGCAGGAAGATGAAACGCTGGAAACCGTTCGCGAACGGGTATCAGACTTAAAACAAACAGTTGATGAATTACGGGGCCAGCAAAATTCAGCCCGTGCTGAGTTAAACGAGCTCACCAATATTAACAACCGCCTGCAAAATCAAGCATATAAAGCTGAAAAGGATCTTGACATCCTGCAAATTCAGCAGCAGGCCCTCGAACAGGAAAGCCTGCGCAACATGGAGGACGCCACCAACAAAGAGGCCGAGCTCTCCCATTTTAACGAAGTGGTGGCTGATTTACAGGTGCGTTCTGAAACCATGGAGCAGGAACACCGGTTTTTGGTGGATTACGAAAAGCACCTGCACGATGAGATAGAAACCATCGAAAGCGAACAACACAGCACGCGTGACAGCATCATAGCCGACAGCCGCAAACTCGACGCCAAGCAAAACGAATACAACCTGACCAAAAGTATGGTTGACAACCTGGAAGGTTTCCCGGAATCGATCCGTTTCCTGAAAAAGAATGCCGATTGGTCGCGTAATGTGCCTTTGTTTAGCGACGTATTATTTTGTAAGGAAGAATATCGTATAGCCATCGAGAATTACCTCGAGCCGCTGATGAACCATTACGTGGTAAATAATTACGACGAGGCGATCAGCGCTATCAGTCTATTAAGCAGATCGGCAAAAGGGCGTGCGCAGTTTTTAATATTGGATAGCTATAAGACGGCCTTACCGGAAAAAGTCTCCCCTCCCGGGGGAGATTTAGAGGGGGCTGTTATTCCTGCCCTGGACGTTATCGAGGTCGATATTTATTACCAATCGCTTTGTAACCACCTGCTGCACAACGTGTACCTGATAGATGACCGGAACGACAATGGGTTAACTAACGAACCGCTGCCCGAAGGCATTGTGATCATCGGCAAAAGCGGCAAATTCAATAAGTCTAAGCATACTATGGCTGGTGGTTCCGTCGGATTATTTGAAGGTAAGCGTATCGGCCGCGCTAAAAACCTGGAGAATCTTGCCAAAGAGATCAAGGAAATAGAAACCCGGGTAAATTATTTTAAAGACAAAGCCCAGGAACTGCAAAGCAAACATACCTCGCTCAAAGCATCCGGTAAAGCCAGCGAACTGAAGCAGAAAGAGGTTGATTTGAGCCGCTTGAATACCGAGCTGATCACCATAAAAACCCGGCAGGAACAATACCAGGCATTCATTACCAACAGCCTTAACCGCAAGGAAGATATCGCCAAAAAGATCAGCAGTATTAAAGAAGAAATGCAGTCGCTGGAACCACAGTTAGTTGAACTGAAGGCGCAAAAGCAAATTCAGAATGATGAGCTGATCGAAAAGCAATCTATATTTAATGAGCTGAATGAGCATGTTTCGGTACAATCAAATACTTATAACCAGGAGAACATTCGCTTCCACCAGCAGCAAAATAAAGTTTCGGGATTAGTTAAGGATCTGGACTATCGCGACACGCAAAAAGAGCAGTTAGAGACCCGCATCAGGCAAAACGGCGCTGAACTGGAAAAGGTAAAGGCTGCCATACAGGAAAATCTGCAGCAAGCCGACCACTCAGATGATGACCTGCTGGAGATGTACGCGCAAAAAGAAGAATTGGAAAAAGCCACCCAGCAGGCCGAGCAGGAGTATTACGAATGGCGCGGAAAGATCACCGAAACTGAAACTGAGATCAGTAACCTGCGCCGCAAAAAGGACAACGCGGCTTTTATTGAGAACGAATTGCGCGAAGAACGCAATAACTTGAAACTGGAGCTAAACGCGCTGAAAGAACGGCTTTCCGTAGAGTTCAATGTGGACATCCAGGAACTGATGGAAACCGAACCGCCAGCCGATCAGAATGAGGACGAATTGAGAGACAAAACCGAAAAGTTAAAACGCCAGATGGATGACTTCGGCGCCATAAACCCAATGGCGGTTGAGGCATATAACGAAATGAACGAGCGTTACCAGTTCATCCAGGCGCAGAAGAAAGACCTGAACGATGCCAAAGAATCCTTATTAGCCACCATACAGGAAATTGACGACACTGCCCGCGAGAAATTTATGACTGCGTTTACAATGGTACGCGCCAATTTTATCAAAGTTTTCCGGTCGCTGTTCAACGAAGAAGATTCATGCGACCTGATCCTTACCGATCCGCAAAATCCGCTGGAATCAGATATCGATATCATTGCAAGGCCAAAAGGCAAACGTCCGCTGTCTATCAATCAGCTTTCAGGGGGTGAGAAAACGTTAACAGCGACTGCTATTCTATTCTCGCTTTACCTGCTTAAGCCGGCACCATTCTGTATTTTTGATGAGGTTGATGCTCCGCTGGACGATACCAATATCGATAAGTTCAATAACATCATTCGTGAATTCTCTAAGGATTCGCAATTCATCATCGTATCGCATAACAAACGTACAATCGCCAGTACAGATATCATCTATGGCGTAACGATGGTTGAACAAGGGATATCGCGTGTGGTGCCTGTGGATCTGCGCCAATTAGCGGATTAGGTATTAATTTAGAAAAGGGTGTCATGCTGAGGCACTCGAAGCATGAGCGTCGGGCATGGGAAGCAATGCATAGCGAAAATGGATGTCGTAAAGGCCTTTGCCCTCACCCTTCGAGTACCTCAGGGTGACACCAGATCTTAATCCATTAATGAGCTTTACCTTTCGGCTTAAAAACCATCAATTTATATTTCTTTTTCTCCATTGCCAACCCAACAACGCTTTGCTGATGTAATGAAAAAGCCCTCGTATTTGATGATATGCCTTGCATTTGTGATTTAGTGATGGCATAAGTTCCCGTTTTTACATAATTCAAAGCATGATTCAACAGCATTTCAGTCGAATCTCCGAAATCTTTGGTAACGTCATCTGCGGCAAGCAAACCGGGGTAATCAGTCGAGCCAGGCGCCATACCTGCATAATAATTTCCTTGATTGGCAGAGTTTAGTACATATAATTGAGGAGAGAAGATAATAAACTGTCCCTGTGCGCCGATCGGGATAGGGATTTCGCCAACCGGTTTACCATAAGTGGTATCCCCTATCAACTGCACATTCATTTCAGGGCGGAGGTTGTTAATGCTTAACTCGCTGGACGAAGCCGTAGCACTGGTTACAATAAAAAACACCCGGCTAACGGCAAGCGATAGTTTCTTAGAAAAATTAACCCTATTATTTTGCGGCAGGAAATCACCGGATTTTACTGCATATTTTTTAGCCAGTAACGGGTAATTATCATTTTGCAAGCTGCTGTTATAATACGAGGTGTACATCAGCGAGTTATCCTTCCCTGCCGGCACGATCAGGTCATCCAGATACTCAGCCGTTTTGCCCGATCCACCGCCGTTGTAACGCAAATCAACCACCAAATCATTCGCACCTTGCGCTATGAAATAATTAAACGCGGCATCCAGTTTTGATTGTGCATTGGTTAGCTCAGTAAAGCTATTAAAAGCAATATAAGCCACTTTATGGCCGCTTCCCATGTCGAACACTTTATTGGTAAGCACCGGGTTCACGGAGTAAGAATTTGTATTTAATGTGATGACAGCCGTTGAGCCATCCAGTTTAGTTATTGCAAGCGTGATGGCAGGTGAATAGTAAACAGAATTGATCACAAAATTCACATTTCCGCCACCATCATACGTTAGGTCGCTGTTACCGTTAATGCTCGTGATCTCATCCCCGCGTTGCAACCCGGCCAGCCCGGCCGGCGAGCCTGCGTAAACATATTTTATCCTTAAATCGGTTGGGTTGATGTAAATAGGCGCAAAACCAAAATCGTCATTAGTGCCGTTGAGCGAAGCCGTTTCTGTACCGTCATCAACAAACGAATATTTTGGAACGGTGGGATCTACTTTATAATATTCGTAAGGTTTAGTGGTGGAGGTATTGATCTTTAGTTGGGATATGGCAAAAATTTCCTTGCTTAAACTACTCAGGTCGCTGCTGCCATTGTACGAGCGTGGGTTAAATGCAACGTAGGCAGGTATAGCGTCATTCCACAGGTAGTCCTCCTTCTCATAGAGGTACAGCGAATCCTTCAGCAGATCGCTGGTATTGGAAACATCTGTTTTTCTATCCTTATGGCAAGAAGAAAGTGCAGCGGCTAAAAAAAGTAAGGAAAAGGGTACTATCTTCTTCATCGTATAATTAAATATCGGGGTAAATATTTAATAGTCGTGTTTTAATTACAAAAATTGCCCTGCGTTGATAAAGTCTATGCCACAGGCTTGTGCGCTTAACCGGTCGGCCTCTGAATTTTCTATCATTACAATGTCCCGTCGTTGCAAATTATGTTCTTTTAGTATAAAATGAATCGCATCAGGTTCCGGCTTAGGCAGGATCTCGTCAGCGAAATAGCAGGTCAGGTATTGTTCCAGTCCGTGCCATTCGGTTTGTTTTAATTTGTTTAACTGCTGCTCCGGGTTGCCGTTGGTCAAAATAAAGATTCTTTTACGGTCGACCACTATCTCCTGTAATAATTCAAGCATGTTTTTATAAAGCAACAGCTTTAACGGCAGCTTGGCGGTGAGCATCAGGCTATTCAAATTCTGCCTGTATTTTTCATCTATCTTAAACTTTTCCTGTATGCGATCAAAAACGAAATCCTTCCCTTCTGTTTCATAGGTCGATGTCATCAAACCGAGCATTGCCTTTGCATCGTACAGCTCGGTGTATTCTATCAGGTTAGCAAACAGGTAATAAACCTGCAGCAGATAATCTTTTTCGGGGTAAAGCACATTATCCAGCTCAAATATGAAGGCTTGTTTTCTTTTGTCGATATCGGTGTACTTCATTGATACATCTTAATGCCGTTTCACTCAAGTGTCGACACTTGAGCGGGCGTTTTGTTAAAGAAATCTTATCTCAATCCCATACTCCTCAAATAGCTGCCCTGCTTCCATTAAAAGCGACTGCTCCTCTTTTCGTAACGGATAAATCGTGTCGATATTTTTGTCGAGGCATAAGGTAAGCATTTGGTGACTATAGGCGCCTGACGCTGGGTTTGGCAGTTTGATCATTTTTCCTGATTTAACCATTAGTTCAGGTAATTCCATAAAATCACCTAAAACAATGTCATCTCTGTCCAATTTACCTTTGAGCTGATAGGATTCAGCAGAAGCCGCTGCCGTTATAAGAATGCTCATTACTGGATGATCAAACCGTCTTTCATTAATAAACGCCGGTCGCTTAATCCGGCAAGCTCCTCATTATGGGTAACGATCACAAATGTTTGGTTAAACTCTTTGCGCAGCTTCAGGAATAGCTCATGCAATTCGCGGGCGTTGGTTGAATCAAGGTTGCCCGAAGGTTCATCAGCAAATATCAGTGCCGGATCATTGATCAGTGCCCTGGCAACAGCAACGCGTTGTTGCTCACCGCCGGATAGCTGGTTAGGCTTGTGCGTTAACCTGTCGCCAAGTCCGAGCAGATCGAGTAATTCTTTGGCCCTTTTTTCCGCATCGGCACGCGGCTTGCCGGCAATGAACGCCGGGATACAAACGTTCTCTATCGCATTAAATTCCACCAGCAAATGATGGAACTGGAATATGAACCCGATCTTCAGGTTGCGGAACATGCTTAAATCCTTGTTGTTAAGTGTGCTCAATTCGTGCCCTTCAATGGCCAACTGACCTTTATCCGGCCTGTCCAGCGTACCAATAATATTCAGCAACGTACTTTTACCGGCGCCTGATGCGCCAACAATGGTTACGATCTCGCCTTTTTTTACGTCAAGATCTACACCCTTTAAAATTTCCAGTTGCCCGTATGATTTATGAATTGACCGCGCTTTAAGCATGGGGCGAATTTAGTGAATAGAGATTAGAGATTGGAGATTAGTGGCTGCAAATTTAGAGATTAGTTAATTAGCGAGTAGAGATTAAGAGCTGCAAAGTGATTTTAGCCATGTAAAAATTTATTTTGTGTAAAAAAAGTATGAACTAATCTCTAATCTCCAATCTCTGATCTCTAATCCCAAACTAAATCCTAACTTTGGCGCAAATCTGCATAAAACATGAATATTCACGAATACCAGGGCAAAGCTATTTTAAAAAGCTATGGTGTAAGGGTTCAGGAAGGCATTTTAGCCGAAACTGTTGACCAGGCTGTAGAAGCTGCTAAAAAATTGAAGGACGAATACAACTCGAGCTGGGTTGTTGTTAAGGCACAGATACATGCCGGCGGTCGCGGTAAAGGCGGCGGTGTGAAGCTGGCAAAGAACCTGGATGAAGTGAAGGAAAAAGCAGGCGCTATATTAGGCATGCAGCTAATCACTCCGCAGACAGGTGCTGAAGGTAAAAAGGTACATAAGGTTTTGGTTGCCCAGGATGTTTACTATCCTGGCGAAAGCGAAACCAAAGAATATTATATGAGCGTATTGCTCGACCGAGGAAGAGGCCGTAACGTGATCATGTATTCAACCGAAGGCGGTATGGATATTGAAGAAGTTGCACACTCAACTCCTGAAAAAATTCACAAAGAAGAGATTGACCCGAAGGTTGGTTTACAGGGTTTCCAGGCGCGTAAGATTGCCTTTAACCTTGGGCTATCAGGTGATGCTTTTAAAGATATGGTGAAATTTATCGGCGCCTTGTACAAAGCGTATGAGGGCACTGATTCTTCACAGTTCGAGATCAACCCGGTACTGAAAACGTCTGATAATAAGATATTAGCGGTTGATGCCAAGGTAAATCTTGATGACAATGCATTGTTCCGTCACCCGGATTTCGCTGCTATGCGCGATACCAACGAGGAAGATCCGATGGAAGTTGAAGCCAGCAAATCAAACCTGAACTATGTAAAGCTCGACGGTAACGTTGGCTGTATGGTAAACGGCGCAGGTTTGGCAATGGCTACCATGGACATCATCAAATTAGCCGGCGGCGAGCCTGCAAACTTCCTCGACGTAGGTGGTACTGCAAATGCTGAGACCGTTAAGGCTGCTTTCAATATTATTCTGAAAGATCCGCATGTAAAAGCTATCCTGATCAATATATTTGGTGGTATAGTGCGCTGCGACCGTGTGGCACAAGGCGTTATCGATGCTTATAAAGAGATCGGCAACATCCCGGTTCCGATCATCGTACGTTTACAAGGCACCAATGCCGAAGAAGCAAAAGCATTGATCGATAATTCAGGCCTGAAAGTTTTTTCAGCTATACAATTGAAAGAAGCTGCTGCGCTGGTAAAGGAAGTATTGAAGTAGAGAGATTAGAGACTGGAGATCAGAGATTAGGTTTCTCAAAATATTAAAAAGCGATGAATGTGATTCATCGCTTTTTTGCTTTCAGGCTTTCCCCTAATCTCTATTCTCTAATTAACTAATCTCTATCAGCTTCTTCAACCCATCAAACACCGATTGCCAATTTTGTTCGGAATGTTCCTTGGCCTGCTCATTGGTAATGTTATCCTGGGTGAGCGTTAGCGTAGTTACCCCATCTTTTTCATCCACGTCATACGTAAGGGTCTGGTAGTTTTCGGGCTTGTCTTCTGTACCCGACATCTGGCTCCAATAGGTGTATTTTGCATGCTTTCCTTCTGTATACTCCAGTATGGTGCCGTGGTCTTCGTAGGTCTTGCCTTCCCATTCGCCGCTCCAAACTATCCGGCTGCCGGGTTTCCACTCTGTTTTCAGGTCGGTGCCGAAAAAGTATTTTTTTATCATTGCCGGGTCGGTAAGGCCTTGCCAACCTTTTTCCGCCGGCGCATTGAACCTGATTTCTGTTGTTAGTGTGAGATTTGCCATAATTTAGTTTTCAATATTGAAGTTGATGTATTGTTGTTAGCTTTTCAGTGAGCATTTCAAACCGGATCAGCTCAAAATCCTCTTCCCCTATTTCAAAAAAGCCAAAGCGGAACCGGTATCCCCACGCTTTTTTATTTTCGATAAAGTCAAGGTCATTGATCAGCGGCACTATCGGCCTTTCATTGCAGTCGTAATAAACCACATTCCGGCGAAAAGGGCTGAAATCTTCCGACATTTTGTATTGATACAATTCCTCATCTTTCACCTGCCCTATAGCGGTGAATGCCTGTAGGGGGGCATTGCCTTCATAGGATATTTTGGGTGAATAAATGATCACCCAGTCATCCTTGTGCAGCTTTTTAAGCGAAGCTGCTTTACCATGATTAGCCTGTATAAATCCGCCTGCTACACCACGGGCAACATGGTTTTTGGAGACAACTACGATATAGTATTTTGGCGCTGACATATTGATCTTTTTAACAAAGATGCTGCCGCTTTGTGACAACGGTATGTCAGCAGGGAAAAGAAAAGATTAACTTACTGCGCCATCGCCGCGTTTCGCTGCAATAAGCCTTCGGTTATAGCTATCACTTTATCTTTCAGCTCAGCAGGTTCAATTATTTCAGCCTGATCGCCGAACATCATGAACCAGCGGGCAAAACCTTCGAGTGAAATAGTGAGGAAAGTCATTTCGACGTAATTGCCGTCCGCTTCAGTTTCAGATACAAAGCCACTGTAGTATTTCTGGTGGCTCAGATTTGGGTAGACCGCTTTATCAACCCTTATTACAACCTTGTCCATTTTCTTCTCCTTGACAGTCTGAGCGATGTAGGCTTTAAGTGTAGGGTGAGCGTTTGAAAAATGCTTTTCTGTTACAGAGAGTTTCTTTATACGGTCGATACGGAAATCGCGGTAATCATCGCGTAACCGGCAATAGGCGATCAGATGCCAAAAAGTTTCAAGATAGAATATGCCTATCGGCTCTATTTCACGACTGGTATTTTCCTGCGAATGATGAGCGAAATATTCAATACTCAACACAGTCTTCCGTGAAATGGCATCCAGTATGGTTTGTATATAGCCACTATCAGGCACTTGCGGATGATTGAAATTTTTGAAGACCATGATCTTGCCATCCATATCTTCCAACAGGTCTTTTTCGGCAGTCTTCAATATCGCCCTTATCTTGTCCATTGCCGAACGGTGACTTGTCCGGGTTGACGTATCAGTTAGTTTCTCAACGAATTTTTCGGCAGTCAGGAACGCGGTTGCCTCTTCGCGGGTAAACATCACTGGTGGCAAGCGATAGCCTTCCATTAACGAGTATCCAACGCCCGCCTCGCCTATTATTGGTATGCCCGCTTCTTCCAGCGTTTTTACATCGCGGTAAACGGTGCGAAGGCTGATATTGAACCGCTGTGCAATGTCATTGGCCTTAACCACACGGCGTGATTGCAGTTGAATGAGAATGGCTGATATGCGGTCGATGCGGTTCATTAAGCCAAAATACTAAAAACAAAGTATATTCGTGACACATTATACTTTTATGGACGAAAAGATCATCACTTTTGAAACATATCACGACCCTATGCTGGCGCATATTATCCGTGCCAAACTGGAAGATAATCATATCCCCTGCTTTATTGAAGACGACCATATGGCAGGCCTCAATTCGCTCTATCTTCAATCAACAGGTATCAAACTGAAAATATATGAGCGCGACCTGGAAAAATGCCGCGAGCTTATTAACGAAACTGAAATGATATTGGAAGATCATACCGATATCGACCCGGAGACAGACTATACCATTATTTGCCCATTTTGTGCTTCGACCAATGTTGCTCGTATAGATAATTCAAGCAAGCCCGACTGGATCAATTCGCTTCACTCATTTTTTTCGGTCATATTTCCTTTTTTTACGCCAAAACAATGGCACTGTTTCAATTGCAAGCAGGATTTCGAGTAGAACAACTCACGGGTTGTTCTGATTTATTCGAATTAAACGAATTGATAGAATTAGATAATTAAATTGTGTAATTCGTGGCAATTCAATCAATTCGTATCATTTTCTTTTCGTTTTTTAAGTATCATTTTGGTGACATTTGGTGGACAAAAAATGGATACATAGCATATGTATGCTGCTAATTTATATATTAGCAACATGTACAACCGACGTAAGTTCCTCAAAATATCAGCAGCATCCGCCTCACTGGCGACAATATCCAACTCGATTTTTGCAAAAGCGCTTAAGCCAATGGAGCCTGCAGGCTATCCTGTCGTTATTTCAACCTGGGGTTTTGGCGTAGAGGCTAACCAGGGTGCGTGGGCGGTACTGGAAAAAGGCGGCCGCTCGCTGGATGCAGTGGAAGCAGGTGTGCGTATACCTGAAGCCGATATGAAGAACCATACCGTTGGCCGTGCAGGCTACCCGGATCGTGACGGTCATGTTACGCTGGATGCCTGTATTATGGATGAATTTGGTAACTGCGGTTCGGTAGCAGCGATGGAGGATATCGCCCACCCTATTTCTGTAGCGCGCCTGGTGATGGAGAAAACGCCGCACATTATGCTGGTTGGTGACGGCGCTACTCAGTTTGCTGTTGAACAGGGTTTTAAAAGGGAAAAACTTTTAACTCCTGAGTCTGAAAAAGCCTGGAAGGAATGGCTAAAAACGGCTAAGTACCAACCGGTTATGAATATTGAGAATAAGCAGCATATGCAAGGCAGCAAATATAACCACGATACCATCGGCATGCTGGCGCTGGATTCAAAAGGCAATATCTCCGGTGCTTGTACCACCAGTGGTATGGCTTTTAAATTGCACGGCCGTGTTGGCGACAGCCCGATTATCGGCGCGGGGTTGTTTGTCGACAATGAAGTTGGCGGCGCTACATCTACCGGTGTTGGCGAGGAGGTGATCCGTAACGTAGGCAGCTTTTTAGTAGTTGAACTGATGCGCCGCGGTTATCATCCTGAAGATGCCTGTAAGGAAGCCGTTAACCGCATTATTAAAAAGAAACCGCAAACTGCAAAGGATATACAAGTTGGCTTTTTGGCCATCAACAAAAAAGGCGAGTATGGAGCTTATGCGATACAAAGCGGTTTCGAGTTTGCCGTGTGCAACGCGCAGCAAAAGGATCTGATCGTTAAGGGCAAAAGTTTTTATAATGTTGGATAGTTTTATCTAATACTTAATCGGTTATTTCCTATAGCTTAATGTTGTAACATCTTTATGGCATAGTGCTGTAAAAGCTTTATATTGGCGTAGTTAACTGATAGTAAATAACACTTTTAGTTCGCTTTTAAACATATACTGCCATAATGAATCGTCCTGCTCCGAAAAAAATACAGCTTGAAGTTTGTGCAAATTCAGTTGCTTCTGCATTGGCTGCGCAGGAAGGCGGGGCCTTTAGGGTTGAACTGTGTGACAACCTGGAAAACGGAGGTACTACCCCATCTTTCGGGCAAATATTAACGGCACGTAAACAGCTGATAATTCAATTATATGTATTGATCAGGCCGCGATCAGGTGATTTCCTTTACAGTGACCTGGAATATGAAATTATGAAAGCTGATGTACGCGGTTGTATTGAGGCAGGCTGCGATGGCATCGTGATCGGTATATTAAATCCTGACGGCACAGTTGATAAGAAACGTTGCGGCGAACTGGCAGCAATGGCAACAGCAAAAGGGTTAGGCGTTACTTTTCACCGGGCATTTGATATGGCGGCTAATGTCAACCAGGCTTTGGAGGATATAATTGAACTCGGTTTTGAAAGGGTACTCACCTCGGGCGGCAGGACTACGGCTATGGAAGGTGCAAGCACTATCGCGCACCTGATCGAACAATCAGCAGGGCGTATCATCATTATGCCCGGGAGCGGCATTAACGAACATAACGTTGCTGATTTAGTACACTTTACAGGCGCTACAGAAATACATTCTTCGGCACGGAAAAGCATAAATAGCAAAATGCAGTTTGTAAATGATCATATCATTATGGGTAGCACAATGGGTGTTGAATATAGTTTTGACGAAAGCGATGTCGAACGTGTGAAAAAACTGGTTAAGCTGGCAAACGGCTAATCTCTTTATTAAAAAAACGTAACCGGTAACACAAACTCTATCCTATTCCTGCCATTCCCGCCAAAGATATCCGGATCGAGTAAATGACTGTAGCGAATACCAAATGAGATCGCTTCCTGGTTGAACCATTGCGTATCAAAGAATATCTCTAATCCGGTAGAACGGAAATTCGCTTTAAAAGGACTGCCGTTGTTGTAAAAGTCCTTTACATGGGTATAGTCATAAAATGCATTACCGCGTATCCGCTGGAAAAAGATCAGATTAGCAAAACCGGCATCCGGATAAACTATCGGGAAAGCATAGTTTACGCCGGCAATATTCATATCGTAAAGGTTCTCTGCAGTATAGCCGCGTGAGAATGGAAAATCATTTGAAAAGTCGATCACGCTGTTGGCGTTGCCTTTTTGCTGATGGGCCAGGTTAAAATACAGGTTGTGGTTGACCAGTAAACCCGGGAAATAAAAATAGCCATCCGCCAGGAATTGTGTCGAGCTGATACCACTAATGGCATTTTTGTAATTAAGCGATATGCTTTGCCCTAACCGGGGATAAATATTTTGCTTCGCCTGCTGTATGCTATTGCTGAAATTGATGTAGTTGTTGAGATAAGTGTATGAATAGTTGGAGAACTGTTGCCCGTAGTTCTGCTGAAAGTTAGTGCTGCTATAATACAGGTCGCTGCCAATATTTAAATAAGTAAAATGCTTGCCGCTGCTAAAATTGAATGGAAGCTCAGGCCCGATATGCAGGTTAGTCTCATTCCAGTAAATATTCTGGCCACGATAATATGCGCGCCTGTCGAAAACATAATCAGCACCCGCTGAAATGTATGGGAACAATGCGCCGTAGATCGCATCGAACCCTACTTCCTTATAACCCTCATCCCTGTTATAAGTGAATGACAGGTTAGATTGGAGAGTATTCAGCACATTCTCCCCTGCAAGCGAAAAGGTATAGTTAGGATCATTAAAGTTGGGGATAAGGCTGTGGAAATTGAACAGGTGATGGGATTTGTGGTACTTAGTGACCTTGAGCGAGCTATCAACCACCGATGCCAGTAGATCGGTAGATGAATCGCGGCGAAGTGCTGTAATGCCAAAATCCGGTAATTGGCCGGGGATGCGGCCATCTGTAAGCGGCTCCCAATTTATAGTCTTCTTATCAATCTCATAGTTCTTCCAGCCAAAAGCGGTAAAACCAACCCATGCAAGCTTATCTGCTGATACCGCAGCTTCATAATTGCCGATGCTTGCCCGCAAATCTTTATTGTTCAATTCATAAAGCTTATTGGTGGTGAGCGAAAGTGCAAATAGCTTGTCGTCTATACCAGATGTGGCGCTGAAATAAACCATATCACCCTGCAGGCGCGGGAATGATATAGGCTGATAAGTAAATGGCAATAAGAATTTTGCATTGCCTGTTTTGATATCGATGAGCGCCAGCGACATCTTGCCTTTGTTATTCCGTACTGCTGACAACAAAGTGCTATTGTCATAAAACTTAGGATACGTAAAAAACAAATGATGCGGATTAGGCACCATGTTAATTAAATGTCCGTTTTCTGCATCCAACAATACAATATCGCATTTGCCTGATGGCGCTTCCTGGGCTACTGCTATAGTTTTGCCGTCTTTACTAAATGACGGTGCAAAATACTTGGTGCCCTTTGTAAGCCGGCGCTCCTGTCCGGTATTAATATCCAATATTCTTATTTCGCTGTAATCACGGTAATTCCAGCGCAGATCCGGGCGATAGCTGGCGTATACCACTTTACCATCCTGGTAGTCAAAATAATTGTCCAGCGAATAACTGCGTGTGGCGATCTTGCGCTCGGTATACCCTACTTTTATTACAAATGCCGGGATGTGGTTGTAGGTGCTTTTCATGTAAATGAGCGTACTGTCATTTACAAAAGCAGGGTATTCGCGGCCGGCATCGAAGTGTTTATTTTTTTTATTAGAACGAACGTAAGATACTGAATCGTAGAAAGTTGCTAAACTTTGCTCGCTATTTTTTAAAGTATTTGTCTTAATAAAAGAATTCACTTTACTTGAAAATATTCCTTCTTCAAAACGGTATTTAAAGTAGCCTAATGCTTCTTCCCTGAACCCGGCAAAACTCTCTCCTGTATATTTCTTCACCGCACGTTCAAAAGGATAAACCCCGCCTTTATATGCCGCCGCATCCTGCGTAACGTTTTTCCAAAAATAATCGCCGTATTTCTGCCGGCCATAGGCTACCATCATATAGCCAAGCGGATACCAATCTGGCGTATAATCCACGTATGAGCCACTACGAATCTTCATATAACTATAATCTCGCCCATCGGCCCATAACGCCCTAAAGCCCATTAAAAAATATGGCAACCTTCCCCTACCCTGGTCGCTCACGTGCGTTTCATTAAAAACGGCATCGCCTTCAAAAAACCAGTTCGGTACTGAAAGCTCATTGCCTACTGCCTGTCCACCTTCGCCGAATATTACCTTCAGCACGTGCGATACCCCGACATTGAAATTGTTATACTGCTGCACATGCCTGAACTCGTGAATGGCCAATTGTTCATCCCATGGCAAACTTCCTATATCAAAACTATTTTGCTCAGGCGTGAGGTAAAACTCGCTCCTGAACGGCGCCAGCTGTACATAAGCGTTGGAAACCGTGGTTTGATTTTGCAGCAATATGCTCACCTGTTTTTGCTTGAAGCCGATAGTGGGCTGTATGGCCTTGTTCATCTGCTCTACAATGTTTGCAACGCGTAGCCCCAAAGAGTCCATGCCAACCGGGAAGATCACTTTGGCAGCGGGCGTATTCACCTGTTCCCATTTAATGGATGGAGGGTTGCCGCCGAATTCCTGCGCGTGGGTTATAGTGGCAGTAGCAAGGAGCAGCGGCAGTAAGAGTATGTAGCGGGGTATTTTCATTGGTGCTGTGAAAGTAAGGAAAAATGATCACTGATTAAACGGATGAAAAGATTACGCTGATATATTCATTTTGTTTTCCTGCAAAATCTGCGATTCAGATACTGATTTGAAACATGCTATTAACTTGCGAAGTTTCTAAAACTTCGCAAGTTTGTCTTACCTGGCACCCTATTACAACAGATTTACGAAGTTTTTGAAACTTCGTAAATCAATATCAAATTCATATCTGTGTAATCTAAAAATCAGCCTAATCTGTGATTTAAGACTCCCGTGACACATCATTACTCAAAACTACCTACATTTGCCGCTTGTTAA
>JABDAU010000020.1 GCA_013289045.1 Bacteroidota bacterium
CGGAAGTTTGTATGGGATTATATAAGCTTAAATGAAAAAAGTTCAGCGAAAAATATTTCTCGAAAGGTTTCCGGATTTTGTAAGATACAACACACGGAAAGATGAGTATTACTTTCCATCAATATTTGATAGCCACATACTTACCCTCGACTCAAAATCAGCAAGAGGATATGCACGATTGCTGGCTACTGAAGTGGCAAAATTATTTCGGAAAATGCATTTTGAAAAGCTGTATTTTTTAAGTGATCAGAATATTCCATGGTTGTACCGTATAGATTATGGATATAAATATGTTAATCAAGCATTTGATTATTTGAAAGAAAATAACGTTAGTAAAACTTTTTCAGGCGCACTTGAATTAGATTTAAATCAATTGCCCGAGTTTATAAAAAATCTTTATTGGCTTGTACGTTGTAATGGAATAATAACTTACGTTTATTTTATAGATGAGGGCAGCAATGTATTGGGTAGTATTTGCCAATACGGATCTGTTCATCTAAATATACTGAATGAGAAAGCAGATTCGGATTTCCTCTTGGCATTGAATAAAACGAAGTTTATTCAATTGCGAAATGATTGCAAAGATCAACTTTCAAAATCGAGTAAAATACCCAATACACACCCTGCCGGGTAATGTTAAAAAAGGTAAATATTTATGCCTGTAAAAGAAAAGCTAAGAATAGACAAATACCTGTGGGCCATACGAGCTTTTAAAACCCGTACGCTGGCGGCAGATGCCTGCAAAGCGGGCCGCGTGAAACTGGAAGGAAGCAATATCAAACCTTCGCACGAGGTAAAGATAGGCGAGGTGTATGCATTATCGAAGGGTATCGAGCGTAAAGTAGTAAAGGTGACAGGATTGCTGGAAAGCCGGGTGGATGCTAAAACTGCGGTTAATTTTTATGAGGACATTACACCCGTTGAGCAAACGCAAGTCTTTAAATCCATGTTCCAGGCGCCGGTATTGATACGCGACAGGGGGGCAGGGCGGCCAACCAAAAAAGACCGCCGCGATATAGACGACCTGAAGGATGATTTTTTCACCGACATGCAACATGAGGATTAATCCCCGGAATAAGCGATATTTGTAGCATCAACCTCTGAAAATGTCATCATCTGCCCTGGGATTTGATCCACATCATACAAAAATCGCCATCATAGGCTTGGGCTATGTTGGCCTGCCTTTGGCCGTGGAATTTGCCAAAAAATACCGTGTTATCGGCTTTGATACAGGCAAGCGTCGCATTAATGAACTAAATAAGGGACATGACCGTACCTTTTCTGCAGAAAGCGAAGCCTTAAAAGATGTTGTCTACCACGCAAATGGCACAGGGCTTCATTTTACCGATAAGATTGAAGATATAGCAGGCTGCAATTTTTACATCGTAACGGTTCCTACACCGGTAGATGAGATCAACCGCCCCGACTTGACCCATTTATACAAAGCCAGCGAAACCGTAGGCAAAGTGCTGAAGAAGGGCGATATCGTGATCTATGAATCCACCGTCTATCCCGGCGCTACAGAAGAGGAATGTGTACCGGTGATGGAAAAAGTTTCCGGTCTTAAATTCAATAAAGACTTTTTTGCGGGCTATTCGCCTGAACGTATAAATCCTGGCGATAAAGAGCATACGCTGACCAAGGTGCTGAAGATCACCTCGGGCTCAACGCCTGAGATCGCCGAGATAGTCGATCAGTTATATAATACCATCCTCACAGCGGGTACGCACAAGGCGCCATCCATCAAAGTGGCCGAAGCGGCTAAGGTGATCGAAAACTCACAGCGCGACATTAATATTGCCTTCGTAAACGAGCTTTCTAAAATATTCAATCGCTTAGGTATCGATACCGACGAAGTTTTGCAGGCGGCAGGCACCAAATGGAATTTCCTAAAATTCAGACCCGGACTGGTTGGCGGACATTGTATTGGCGTCGACCCGTATTATCTTGCCCGTAAAGCGCAATTAGTGGGTTATCACCCGGAGATCATTCTTGCTGGTCGCCGCTTGAATGACGGCATGGGCGAGCACGTTGCGCATGAAGTGGTAAAGCTAATGATCAAAAAAGATATCGAGGTAAAAAATTCGGATGTGCTGATCATGGGGGTTGCGTTTAAGGAGAATTGTATCGACGTGCGAAATACCAAGGTTATCGATATTGCCAATACATTAAAAGGATATGATATCAACATAACCCTGTACGACCCATTGGCCGATCCAGTAGATGTAAAACATGAATACGACTGGAATTCGGTAACGCAACTGGAAAACGGCAAGTGTTATGATGCCGTGATCATTGCTGTAGCGCATGACGAGTTCCGCAAGATGGATCCGCGCAAACTTTGCAAGGAAAACAGGGTGATATTTGACGTAAAAGGAATGCTGCCCAAAGACCAGGTAGATGGGAGGCTGTAGGTGAAGCGGAAAGCTTAAGGCAGAAAGACCAAAGCGTAAGTAATCCATTTATAAAAAAAGCTGAAAGCTCAAGGCATCAAAACCTTCTGCTTTCAGCTTTTTGCATTAAGCCTTCGGCTTAAAAACTATTTATCGCCGCCGTCTTTTGTGTAGGCGTCATTCAATCCTTTTACCACATCGGCAGTAATATCCAGACTTGGATCGCCATACAATACGCTTGATCCGTTTTTAGAATAGGTTAAAACCAGTTTGTAGCCTTTATCTTTGGCATACTGTTTTACGTATTCGGCAACTTTATCGTCCAGTTTAGCAGTTGCTTTACCCTGTGCATCCTGTAATTCAGCTGAAGTATTTTGCTCGTATGCCTGTTCTGCCTGGCCTTCGCGCTGCAGGCGCTGCTCTGTAGCCTGGCGCTGATCGGCCGGCATTGTGTTTGCATTTTTCTGATAATCGGCAACCTCACGCTGCAATGCATCTCTTCTTGACTGCACTTCGGCTTTTGCGGCGTTGCCTTTATCGTTCATTTTTTTGTTTATATCTTTTACATAGTTATACTTGCTCAGCAACGAATCTGAATTGACGTAAACTGTTTCATGGGCCGCAGCGGTTGTAGTGTTTGCAGCGGCCGGTGTGGTTGAAGTTGCAGGTTTGTTTTGGTTACATGCAGTGATACCAACTGCAACCAACAGGCCCAGTGATAACTTTGTAATTACAGGAGCTTTTTTCATCAGTGTTTTTCTACTTTAATTTACCTATTTAACAGGCGATTACCTGCCTGTTGCCTCTATTGCATTTTTTACAAAAAGTTTACAAAGATAAACTTTCGGGGCAAGTTTCCTACTGCTTTTTCAGGTTTTCCCACACATGCCTATTTATCAACAAACGCGGTAATCCGGGTTAATTTTCGTATTTTTGTATGTTAAAAACTTCTACAGGAAACGTTATTGTTTTATTAAATTATGAGTGAAGAAAAGAAGGACAATTCAAATTATTCAGCGGATAATATACAGGTTTTAGAAGGTCTGGAAGCAGTGCGGAAACGCCCTTCCATGTACATTGGGGATACCGGAGTAAAAGGCTTGCATCACCTGGTTTATGAGGTGGTTGACAACTCCATCGACGAAGCGATGGCGGGTTACTGCGACACTATAAAAGTTAGTATCCATAAGGACAATTCCATTTCGGTTGTTGACAATGGCCGCGGTATTCCTACAGGCATCACCACCAAAGAAAATAAATCGGCGCTTGAGCTGGTAATGACCGTGTTGCACGCGGGTGGTAAATTTGATAAAGACACCTATAAAGTATCCGGCGGTTTGCATGGTGTGGGTGTAAGCTGCGTTAACGCATTGTCAACGCATTTAACCGCCCTGGTTTACCGTGAAGGCAAAGTATGGACACAGGAGTATGAAAAAGGAAAACCACTGTTTGAAGTAAAAACGATTGGCGAGACCGACAAACGCGGTACAACGATCATATTTCATCCCGACCCGGAAATATTTACCATGACCACCGAGTTCAAATATGAAACACTTGCCGGCCGTTTGCGCGAGCTTTCGTATTTGAATAAAGGCATCAGGCTTTCGTTAACAGATGAGCGCTTTCCAAACGAGGATGGCAGCTATCCAATTGAAGAATTTTACTCGGAAGGTGGCCTGCGCGAGTTTGTTAAATACCTTGATGGTGCACGCCCGTCCATTATACCTGAGCCAATTTATGTTGAAGGTGTAAAACAAGGGATCCCGGTGGAGTTGGCACTGCAGTACAATGATTCATACTCTGAAAATGTACATTCGTACGTAAATAATATCAATACTATTGAAGGCGGTACGCACGTGGCCGGTTTCCGCAGAGGATTGACGCGTACCTTAAAAAATTATGCTGATAAAGAAGGTTTACTGAAAAACAACAAGATCGAGATCACGGGAGATGACTTTCGTGAGGGCTTAACCGCAATTATTTCGGTAAAAGTAGCAGAGCCTCAGTTTGAGGGCCAAACGAAAACCAAACTTGGTAATAACGAAGTTATGGGCGCGGTTGATATAGCTGTAGGCGAGATTTTAGGTAATTACCTTGAGGAAAACCCGCGCGAAGCCCGTGCAATTGTAAATAAAGTGATATTGGCTGCAACAGCCCGCGCCGCTGCGCGTAAGGCGCGTGAAATGGTACAGCGCAAGAATGTGATGGGCGGATCAGGCCTGCCGGGCAAACTTGCCGACTGTGCTAACAGTGATCCTGCAGCTTGCGAGATCTTCCTTGTGGAAGGTGACTCGGCGGGTGGTACTGCCAAGCAGGGCCGTAACCGCGATTTCCAGGCGATCCTTCCATTGAGGGGTAAGATCCTGAACGTGGAGAAGGCCATGGAGCACAAGATCTACGAAAATGAAGAAATAAAGAATATGTTCACCGCTTTAGGCGTGAGCATCGGGACGCCGGAAGACGACAAGGCACTTAACTTTGCCAAACTGCGTTACCACAAAATAGTGATTATGACGGATGCCGACGTGGACGGTTCGCACATTACCACGCTGATACTAACTTTCTTCTTCCGATATATGAAGGCGTTGGTGGAATATGGTTATGTATATATCGCATCGCCGCCGCTTTACCTGGTTAAAAAAGGTAAGGATTTTGAATATTGCTGGAATGATGAGCAGCGCGAAGCTGCTATACAGCGTTTAAAGGGTGCAGGTAAGGAAGACAGCGTTTTAACACAACGTTACAAAGGTTTGGGTGAGATGAACGCCGAACAGCTTTGGGAAACCACCATGGACCCGCAAACCCGTACACTTAAACGCGCCAGCATTGAAAACACCGCCGAGTGCGAACATACCTTCAGCATGCTGATGGGTGACGAGGTTGCACCGCGCCGCGAGTTTATTGAGCGCAATGCACGTTATGCTAAGATAGACGTGTAATAACGGATATTTTAGTAACGATATAAGAACGGCCCTGTTTAGCAGGGCCGTTTCTTTTATAAAGGTTTTTGATTCTGCCAGGCAGCAATTACACCCTGAAACTGATAGTTTTCTTACCGTAATCTATTACGGCTTTGTATTGCATGAGGACATCCCCACCCAGTACGCCAAGTACCTGTTGATGGCCCATTTGCTCATACGCGATATTAATTGTTGACAGGTCAAGCACGGCTACTTCGAAATCGGTTATTTGCAGGTCGCCTATGTGGAAATCGCTAATGGTTGTGGTGTACGATTTCATGGTGTTGGTGCCAAGGCCGGTAGAAAGCGTTTCACTTGCATTTAATGTTGCCTTTTTATTGGCGCTGATGAACAAATTCTTATCAAGGGCAGTCTTTGATGCGCCGGTATCTATCACCATGGTGAAAGGTTTGCCGTTGATGTTAATGTCTACCAATGGATGAAAACCATCGGCGTTAAGGTCAATAATTTGCAGGGGAACGTAAATTTGCATTGGTGTAATTTACACGATTTTTTGATAAATCGTTTTTTTTAATCATCATAATATTGTTCGGAAACATCTTCGGCCATTTCGATGATGATCGAATCCATCCTGTCCAGTTCGGTTTGGATATGTTCAAGTACCTCTTTGTCGGCAGTGTCACCCTGTAATAAAGTTGCAAGCCCCTTTAAATTGGCTAACGGGCTGCGGATAAGATGCGACTGTTTCCAGGCCATATCCTTTATGCTATTGATATGGCTTTGGATACGGCTGTAAGCTGTTTTCAGGTCGTATTCAGCATTTTTGCGTTCGGTAATATCATACAGGGCCATCAGTACGCCCAGTATCGCTTTATGCTCGTTGGTGATGGGGAACAACCGTACGTAATACCAGGTAGAAGAACCATTTTCAGAAGTAAAATCTATTTCGAAATTAATGTTCTTGCCTTTCAGTACATCATTGGCAAGACCGGATGGATCCGGGAAACGGTCGATTGGCAGGTAATCTGCAAGAATATTGTTATGGTCTGCTTCGTACCCATACCGCTCTTTTATAAACCGCGTTGCTTTCTGATTTGAGGCCAATGTATTAAGCTGCCTGTCGAACAATGCATAAGCCGTATCGGTTGTACGCAGGATAGCCTGCAGGTTCGCTTCTGATTTTTGCAGCGATTCCTCAGCTTTCATCTTTTCGGTAACATCGGTTGTCATTGACAGCCTTACGTGCCTGCCTTCGAATACGATATCATGGGCAATCACCTGTACAAATATGATACTCCTGTCTTTTTTATAATGACGAACGATCCCCAGGTCGCCATCTACTTCTTTCTGATAGTCTTCAATTTGCTGTTTGGTATCTTCCGCCGGCCTGAATAGCTTCATATCCATCCCAGTCAGCTCATCCTTGGTATAACCGTAATGACTGGCCGCTGCATCGTTAGCAGCAATAATGCGGAGATTTTCCTTATCGATCATCCATAGCGGCATCGGATTACTTTCAAATAGGAGCTTATATTTCCTCTCGGATGATTTTAATTCTTCCTCAGTTTTTTTACGTTCGGTGACATCGATCATGGAGCCAATAATGGCAGGCTCGCCGCCTATATTAACAGCATTGCCATATATCTCCACCCAGTTTGTAGTGCCGTCATGCTTTTGACCCATTACTTCATAATGGATGCTTTCTACTTCGCCTGTTAATCGCTTCCTTAAGTTTTCACGCACCAGTTCCTGATTGTTAGGAAATAATTTCTCAACCAGGTTTATTCCATTGATCAGATCTGAAGGCTCGTAGCCAAACACTTGTGCAAAGCGCGGATTTACATAAATAAAAGTATCATGCTGGACGATATATACACCAACCATCGACTTATCGGCAATGGTCCTGAATTTCAATTCCGCTTCCTTTAACTCGGCCGAACGCTCCTCAACCAATTTTTCCAGCCGGGTATTCATCATCATTACTTTGTCTTCCGCTTCCTGCCGCCTAAGGTCGATCTTGTTTAACCATACAGCCGTGTTCCAGATGAGCAGCAAGCTCATAAACAGAAAGCAAACTGCCAGTAACGAAACGCCTATGTCCTTTGATGAAAAAAGGCCCATCTGGCGTGTTTCATTACGCAGGGTAGCCATAAATGCGATGACCAAAATGATCATAAAGAATAGCCGGCGCGCCATCTGGTTACCTACCAACTTACCTGTAAATACCTGGCTTATACCAAGTGATGGATTGCAAAGAGACGCCGCTGCAGATACGATAAAAAATAATATGGCGGTATGCACCGGCATTGCGGTGATATAGAATAAGGTATGAAACAGCGACACGCCATACATGTACCCGATAAGCGCTATGGCGGCAAGCATGGTTACCAAATGGAAAATATACTGTGCGCTGATCTTAAAAAGGCGTTTGGGCGATTTGATGAGCAGCAAACCAATGCCTAACAAAGAGAAATTTAGCGATGAATTGAATGCCATACGGCCCGGAAAGGGAAAAAAGACCGATACCAGTGTTTTATCACCCACAAAGAGGGTATCAATACCACTATTAAAAGTGAATAATTCCTGGCACAGGGTTATAATGCTCAATATTGTGCCCAATGCAGCAAAAACAAAGAACAGCGTGTTGTTGTAGATTTTGTTGGTGGATTGCAAAACCAGCAGGGCCGCCCCAAACAAGGCGAAGCACAAACTGGTGTTAAACTTCATGGCTATCTGTGCGAAAAAAAATTTTTGCAGCGAAGGCAGGTCAAATAACCATCCGCACATCACTGTAATGCTGCCTATTAGGGTAAGCAAGCTGATGATGATAATGGTTCTCCTGATCTTCTGCGGTAACTCCATCTGAAAATATATTCCAATTTAACGTATGAAAAAGGCAATAGGTTCGTATCTGCAGGACGATAAATGGTTTTCTAAATATTAAAAATAGCATTATACTCCGATAAAAATCAATGATCTGCGAAAAATAATGATGCAGCAGCGTTTGGTAAGATAAATGTTACCAAACACTGTTGTTGTAATATTTTAGAAAGGATAGCCGATAGCAATGCTAAACACCGAGTCGTTGAAACGTATGCGACTAAAATCAAGTCTTGAATTTGCGGATTGATATGGCTCAAGCACCGGGAAACCAAGGTCGGTACGCAATACCAATACTGATAGGTTAAAACGTAGCCCTGCGCCCACGTCGCCCGCCAATTGCGTCAGGAAGTTTTTGCCGAAAGCTGCTCCGGGCAAGCCCTCATGCGGGCGCAGATCCCAAATGTTACCTGCATCGGCAAAGATCGCACCCTCTACGATGCTGAAGAGCTTTGGCCGCCATTCTACGTTACCTTCTATCTTTATATCGCCCGATTCATCCGGGATGTATTGTGTACCACCTTTGATATCATTCGATGGATAATAGGTGCCCGGCCCGATAGACCGCGCCTGGAAACCACGTAAGCTGTTTGGCCCGCCGATGAAAAATTGCTGGCTATAGGGCAGGATGGTGGAGTTGCCATAGGGGATACCTACATCAACCATAAAACGGGCGGCAATCTTATCGTTCGGCCCTAATTTGTGATAGAACCTGAATTCATTTTCCAGTTTTACATATTGATTGAATGGTGTGCCGAACAATGAGCTCACCTTGCCATGCAGTGTATCGGCCCCGGTTACAATACCATAAATGTTGCCCGACAGGCTCACTTTACCCATATAGTAGTAAGTGTTTATCTTATAATCCTCAGTAGTATTGGTATAGTTAAAACTATAGCTCGGGCCGAAAGTGAACTGGTTATCTATCACGTGCGCCAGTTGCGGGTTACGCGTTTTACGGATACTATCACGATAGACCTGGCTTACGCTGGCTGCATCCACATAGGTCACATCCAACAGATCGAGCGTGTTTTGCTTGTGCAGGCTTGGCTTCCATTGGTAACCCCATGACGCATTGTAAGAGTTAAGAGTGAATAATTTGGTTTCCTGTATCAGTGTATAGCCCGTGGTTAAGATGGTATGCGGGATAAATGCATTATCTGTATTAAAATTGAACGGACTAATAAAGCGCGGCCATGATAAGGAGGGCTGGATACCGTACTGGTAAATGTTATAGCCATTGTTGACGTGGCCAAACTGTACATCAGTGCTGGTAAAGAGGTTAACCGTAAGCAGCTCGGCGCCTTTAAACAGGTTCCGGTTTCTGTAGGTAAGATTGAACTGCGTACCGCTGTAATTGGCCGATGTTTGCCGTGCGACCACCTCAAACGTGAGCGACTTTTTCTTATATTGGGTTAAGAAATAATAAATATCCAGCTTCGCCGAATCGGGTGTAACGTCTTCAAATTCATTTTTGACATAGGAGAACGGCCCCAGCTCCACCATCCGATTGAGTGTATTAGTATGCTCGGTACGGTTGTATATATCACCGGGGTGCAGCAATACCGCGTTTTTAAAGGTATATGGTTTTACCGAATGTTTTGGGTCGATGACATTGTACCATCCATAATGTACTGCCGAATCCAGCTTGCGTGCAGTGTCTTTAATGGAATAGCGCGGATAAACGTAAATGTTGCGTACTTGGTAAACCCAGCGGGCCTGGTCGGGCGTTGTGTATTTAACTTTTACAAATACATCTACCTGGTGGTTGCCAACACCGCTGTCAACCCTCATCAGCAGGTCTTCCGGCGAAAAATAGAAGAAGCCTTTTTCCTTCATGCGCGCGTCAATACGAACGCGCTCGTTTTTGATGATGTCGAGATTATACTTATCGCCAACCTTTAAAATAGATTGCGGCGCCGCTGCCGTAATTGCACTGTCGAGCGCATCCGTATCGGCCGGAAAAGCGATCTTGCGGTAATGGTAAGCAGGGCCGGTTTGTACGGTAAATACTGCTTTTGCCACGCGCGAATTCTTTTTACTCAGCGTATCGCCGCTTGCCTGCGCCTGGAAATAACCTTCGTTTTGCAGCCTGTTTATCATCAGGTTACTATTCTTCACCAGGTCAACATTACCGATCAGCACCGGAGGCTCGCCGATGTGGGTATGCAGGTAATGCCTCAGGCCCCGGCGCTTATTGGTCATGGTATGTTCGTACACATACAATTTAAAACGGAGGCCCAGGATGCTGCCATTTGGCTTCGGCCTTACTAAACCGGCCATTTCCGCGGTAAGCGTTTTGTTCTCACTTTTCGTGGTATTATCCTTGTCGGCGATCTTTACGACAGGGCCGTCGTACAATTTTTGCCCCGGCGGCAAAAGTTTAGTTGTGCTGCAGGCGCTAACAAAAGCAATAGTTGAAAGAATAAATAAGTATCTAAGTTTGGCCATTGTCAATTATAGGTTTTGTTTGCTTTGGTCAGACTGATCTGCCGGTTGTGTCAATTCGGTTACTTGTTCATCATGCTTCTTGTCAGCCTCTTTTTGCTCCTTCTTCTTTTCTCTTTCTTTCTTACGGTATTCTTTTTCCAGCTTTTTATCCTGTTTGTTGCGGCCTTTAAACAACTCTATAAACCTGTTATAGTCATAGGTGAGGGTAAAGCCGACGCCGGTTTCAACCACTTCGCCTTCTACTACAATAAATTCGTCCTTACGGTAAGCGCGGATCAGGTAACGTCCGTCCTCAGTCAGCTTATAGCCGACGGAAATATTACCTGCTATATCCGCGGATTTTTCTCCCGACTGGGCCCCTTCGAGGTTAAAGTTGTTACCTACGGTTACGGTTATCCTGTCGTTAAGGAACTGTTTGGATAAGCCCACATTCAAATCAGTCCTGTTTGTAGCCGTGCCGCTTGAATAGTCTTCGCCCGAAGTAAGGCCAAAACTCAATTGTACCCCGCCGATAAGGTTGCCTGCCAATTTGTTTAACTGATCTGACAATAAACTGCTCACGCTGCTGCGGATAGCACCATTTATGCCTGAACTTCCTCCCTGGCTTTGCAGCGGGTTATCGCCGATAAAGTGGCCCAGCACCAGTACGCCCAGCACCTGTTTGTTCATCTCATTGGTGTCCTGCCGTACCTGCGAAAGGCGGTCCTGAACTGTGGATATTATCGTCGGCGATACCGTATAATTACTATCGGGCAACACAATATTAAAGCTGATCTGTGGCGCCAACAGCTGGTTCTTCAACATCAGGTTTACATTGAACGGCAGCTTTTGCTTTAGCATAGTGCCTTCAGTTGAGTTAGGGTCCTGCTGCTGCACCAGGTCTATAGGCGGCACGTTGGCTACATAAGTAGCGGTGATATTGATCTGCGCCTGCGTTGGGTCGCCCTGCCAGGTTATGGTACTGCCCTTTTTGAATAAAAACTTACGCTTAATGGTTGCGTAAGCAAGGTTATATGAACCATTTTCTACCACATAAGTACCGGTAAGGCTGATCTTTCCGCTTGGGTCGATACCGCCGTTCAGGTGCGCTTCGCCCTGGATCTGTACGATGTCGCCATTGTCAGGATCGACAACTACCGTAAATTTGGCAGCCTTGTTAATGTTGATGGTCGCATTTACATCCATGCCTTTAAGCTCGGATTTCTTAAGCGAATCGAGGCGTTTGGCAAGCATAATGGAATCGAGCTTTGGCTGTTTCTCGTCAAAGAATTCCACCACGCCTTTTCGGTCTTCTAAACTTGGATCCTCTGTCGGCAGCACTACTGTAAAATCAGTTTTATCATTCACAGTAAGAGTAGCGCTTACCACAGGTTTATTCATATCGCCGCGTATACTGATATCACTATTCAGGAACAGCTTGCCATAGAATAACTTGTTATCCGCAGCAGTGGAATTAACAGCGCGAAAATTATCCATGTGGATATTCATCCCGAATTTGAAATCGGTGAACGTTTTAGTGTAGATATTGCCGGTGATGATGGCCTTGTTGCCGGTTGAATCGACCAGTGTGAAATTGTCAAACAATACGCCGTCATTATTAAAGGTGATGGTTTCGTTCGGCATGCTGAAATAGGAATTGAGCATGGATACGTTGAAGCCAACTTTGTTGAATTTAATATCGCCCCGAATGGATGGCGCTGTGGTAGTGCCTGTTATTTTCAATTGCCCGGTGATGTTACCGCTGGCATTTTTTATACTGCCAAAACTAAAGCCCTGGATGCTTTTCATGCTCAGCTGGTTGATATTGAGCGTGAGATCGAAGCGGCTTTCAGGAGTGGTAAAGTAAGTGCCGGTAAGGTTTACATTATTGCCGTCCTTACCGCTGATGGTGACATTGGCATTGTATGCATTAGCCGTTTGGTTATTTACCTTAATGGCGATATCGCCCACAGTATCCCCTTTGAAATTAAAATTGCCCACGTTGATGGCTGCTATAAATACAGGCGACTTTTGGAAATTGCTTACCTGCGCAGTACCATTGATGACACCGCCAACCTGCAATGAATCCTGCTGCGCCATTTTGGTAAGCGTTTCGATGTGGAAGTTCTTGAAATCTACATTTAACGGCGCATTATATGTTTGCGTAGCGCTGGCGATGCTGAGCACCTGCCCGGCATTGCTCAGGCTGAAATCTTTTGCCAGGATACCTTTGTTGCCAAATTGCAGGGCATTGTCGCTTGCAACTGTCCATTGGGTATAATCCAGCAGCAAACCATTTGGCAGGAAGCTGAACTGGTATTCGTCAGGCTGAATGCTGAAGACACCGGCAATACGGTAACGTTCTTTTTTATTGATGTCGCGTACCTGCAGGCTTAAGTTAAGCTTGTTGTTTTGTGCATAACCACTGAGGCTGGTATTTAAGATATCGATGGATGATCCGGCTTTCACTTCATCAACCGATAAATTGTAGTTGAGCGCATTGCTTACAAAGCCGCTGTTTGGCTGGGCGCTATTATTTAGCGTGTTAATAGCGAGCTTAAAGTTGTTAACCGTATTGGCGCCGTAGATCACTTTTGGCATGGAACCGTTTACGGCAAGATCGCCGGTTTGGCTGTTGAAATGGCCGGTGATCAATACGGGGTCGAGCTGTTTCAGATCAGGAACCAGTTGCTGCGCGATGGCGGTTTTGGTAAGATGTATATCGAAAGTGAAATTTTCGGGCGTGTATTTCGGTTTGGCTTTGCCGCTGGCTATGCTGGTGTTGTAATATTTACTGATGGCATCCTGCATGGCATCGCCGATCTGTGTCAGCTTATATTTACCGGCCATATGGGCGTAGATCATCGGCGCTTTGAGCCGGATGGTGCTGCTATCGGCATTAGCAGTTGATTTAAAGCTTACGGTATCCAGCTTGATGCGCTGTGTGCCGCTTACGTAAAGCAGATCAGTTGCCTCTACATCGGCGTTCAGGTAATCCGGATCGGCGGTGGGCACGTTGGCAACGATCTTGCCATGGAAACGGGTATCAGTAGTGCTGAAATTCAGATTTTTCAGGTTTACGCTATCGATCATCAGTGTAGCGGAAACCGACGGCTCTTTTTTGTTCATGTTCGCCTTAGCATCCAGGCTGAAATGAATGTTGGGGTCGGCCATTTTTGCGCTGGCGGTATAGCTGCCATCGTGCGCGGTGCCGCTCATGATTAGATTTTTATAGGTATATCCTTTTACGTAAGCTGATTGTACAGCACCTTTAAATTTCAGGCTGGCTGTTTTTGGGTCGAGGCCGGTGCCGGAAATATCGGTGCTGAGCGTTACGCTGCCCACCATTTTTGGCTGTTTGGTAATGGCGCCAACATTCAGATTATTAACTTTCAGATTAGCATTATAGGTAGCCTGCTTTTTATTGTTACCGTTCCTCAAAGCAGCCTGCAGATCAACCGCGCCAAGACTTGTGCGCAGGCTCATTTTGGTATTGAAGGTGTACATGCCGCCTTTGAATGTGCCTTTCAGATGGATATTTTCCGGAACGCTGATATTGGGCGGAATGGTGCCCTTTGGCGCGAGCCTGTCGATATCCGGACGGTTGGTGCTGAAATCGGCTAGTTTTACGTCGAAATTGGCTTTGTTCATATCTGGCAAGCCATGCAATTTGGCGGATGCTTTGATATGGGTGCCGCTTAAGCCGTAAACTTCAAAATTGGGAACGTTCAGGTCGTTCATTTTGCCGGTTACTTTACCATTTATGCGGAATGTTTCGTTTTGTATCCCTTTTAGTTGCCCGGCCATTGTAGGCATCAGCAATAAAACATCCTGAACGGCGACGTGGGTGCCATCCAGGTTAGCGTTAATGCTCAGTTTGCCCATGTCCTTGGTTACAGCGGCGATAGACGGGTAGCTTACTTCCACGTCTTTTTGGATGGTGGTGTGCGGGGTTTCAACCAGCAGGTCTTTCAGGTAAGCGTTTTTCGGACCGTAGAAAAAGTCGGTTTGGAATTTTTGCAATGCCAGTCCGCTTTTCTCTTTGAAAGTGAAGGAGTTGATCTTGCCCGACATGGTATCCGGGTTGTACACGAGATTTTCAAAGTCCGCATTCAGGTCGCTGATGTGCATGTGGCCAAAGTCGATGCCTTTTTTGAGCGGCTTTTGCGCGTTGTTATCGAATTTGATATCGTCATTGGCCAGCACAAACTTATCCAGTGAAGCTGCCCAGCCCTTTTGGCTTTGTACCGGTTTAACCAGCGTATCCAGTTTTTTAATGGCATGCACTACCTTTTGCTTGGCGGCTTGCGGCTGTGCGAAGGTAATGCCTGCTTTAGTGTCGCTTAACTCGATAGATGAAATGCCGATATTCTGATTTTTGAAGTCGATCTTTTTCATTTCAACCAACAGCCTGCCCAGGTTTACTTTGGCCGACATGGTATCGGAAGCATAATCGACATTGATCTTTGAAATATCGATGGTACCGAGGTTCAGCGACATATTCATCGGCTTGGTAGCCGCGGTATCCGGTGTAGCCGCCGTTGTCGCCGCAGGCATCGTTTTTTGACGGATATAGGCATCGAAACCGGATAGCGTGATCTTTGGTATGGTGAATTTCATTTTATCCATATCAAAGTCCTTGATCTTGGTATCGAAGTGACCGAGATGGAACACCACATCGTTGCCGGTTATCTTGTCATCGTACGCGATCTTGATCTGATCCAGGATGATGGTACCGACGGACATCTTCATGGTTGAAGTGGTATCTGTAGGTTTTGGCGTTTTCTTTTGCTCGCTCGAGAAGGCTTTGGTAATATAATCGAAGTTGAAAACACTGTCTGCGCCGCGGTTTACGTTCAGCGTCATGCCATTGAGGTTCACCTCGTTTATTTCCAGCGTGTTGTGCAGCAGTTTCAGCATGCTTACATCCACTTCCAGTTTTTTGCCGGCAAGCAAGGTGTCGCGGTGCTGGTCCTCGAAATAAACATTCTCCAAAACAATGGATTTCGGCAGGCCGATATCGATATGGCCGATAGCTACCTTTGTATGTAGTTTACCCTGTAAATAATTTACCGCCTTGTTCTTGGCAAAATTCTGCACCGCAGGAACTTGTATGAGCACTACTACAAGCAGCACCAGAAAAATAACGCTTGCAATGATCCATAGGATGGTCTTTAACGCTATGCGCCCGAACTTTTTCAATTGTATATATTTTTCAGATGGTGATGTTCTACTAACTATTAATTGTGATAAAACAGACGCGAGGATTCGTAATTCACTGTATCATGAGCACTTTACGCCTGGTTTTATACATTTTTTAACACCGATAGTGTGCAGTTGTTTGGTAAAGCAGACGGATAATTTCGAAAAAAGATATTCTTTTGAGCTATACTAAACTTTAAGACGGATTAGCGGAATATCGCAGAGAGACTAAAGGGTAAAAATCTGGGCGAAAGCGTGGGATGATCAGATCTGCGAGATTAGCCACGACAGATATAAATATACGAAAAATGTGCGGATTTTCCGCAAAATTCAAAGTAAATTTTTTACCGGTGATACAAATGTTGAATATCCCACCCATTTTTCAACAACCCTTAAAATCATCCCTGTTTTTGATACATTTGTTATTGCTTAAAAAGATAAGTGCACCAGATTTATTGCCATGCCTGATTTTTCTCATTTACACGTACATACCCAGTTTTCGCTGTTAGACGGCGCCGCCGATATATCCAAGCTGTATAAAAAAGCGGCTGCGGATGGCATGAAGGCGCTTGCTATAACCGACCACGGCAATATGTTCGGCGTGTTTAAGTTTGTGGCCGAGGCGGGCAAGCACAACGTGAAGCCGATTGTAGGCTGCGAATTCTACCTGGTAGAGGACCGTCATCGTAAGCAATTCACTAAAGAGAAAAAAGATGTTCGCCGCCATCAATTAATGCTGGCCAAAAATGCCGAAGGCTACAAAAACCTGGTGAAGCTGTGCTCGCTGGGATACATGGAGGGCCTTTACAGCAAATGGCCGCGTATTGATAAAGAGTTGGTACTCAAATATCATAAAGGCATTATTGCCACTACCTGCTGCATAGGTGCATCGGTACCGCAAGCTATTCTGCATAAAAGCGAGGAAGAAGCAGAGGCGGAATTTAAATGGTGGCTCGACCTGTTTGGCGAGGATTATTACATCGAACTGCAGCGCCATGATATACATGAGCAACAAGTTATCAATGCTACGCTGCTTAAATACGCCAAAAAGTATAATGTAAAAGTGATCTGCTCGAACGATTCGCACTATGTGGATCAACAGGACAGTAACGCGCACGATATTTTGCTGTGCGTAAATACCGGCGACATGCAGAGCACGCCGATAGCGACCGACGAGGAAGGTGGTAAAGGCTATCGATTCGGTTTCCCGAACGACCAGTTTTATTTTAAAACGCAGGCCGAAATGGGCCAGCTGTTCAATGACATCCCCGAATCGCTTGATAATACCAACGAGATCGTGGACAAGGTTGAGGTACTGAAGCTGAAGCGCGACATCTTGCTGCCTAATTTCGTTATCCCGCAGGAATTTAAGGTACACAGCGAACTTACCCCCGATTTCGATACGCTGAACCAGTGGGAATATCTGAAGCACCTGACCTATTTAGGCGCGAAGGACCGTTATATAGACATTTCGCCCGAGGTGCAGGAACGTATCGACTTCGAGCTGTTCACCATACGTACCATGGGGTTTGCAGGATATTTCCTCATCGTATCGGACTTTATTAAGGCCGGCAGGGATATGGGCGTGTTCATCGGGCCGGGGCGTGGTTCGGCAGCGGGCTCGGTGGTGGCTTATTGTATCGGTATCACCAATATCGACCCAATAAAATATAACCTGCTGTTCGAAAGGTTTTTGAACCCCGACCGTAAGTCGATGCCCGATATCGATACGGATTTTGACGACTCCGGTCGCCAAAAGGTGATCGATTACGTGGTGGATAAATACGGCAAGAACCAGGTTGCACAGATCATCACCTATGGCTCGATGGCGGCGCGTACCAGTATACAGGACGTGGGCCGTGTGCTGGATATGCCGTTATCGGATGTGAACGGTATTAAGAAACTGGTGCCTGATACCCTGGGGATAACACTACGCCAGGCGATTGACCAGGTGCCTGAGTTGCAGGATATTTATAAGAGCAGCGACCTGCGGGGCGTGGTGCTCCGCGAGGCTGAAAAGCTGGAAGGATCGGTACGTAACACGGGTGTGCATGCGGCAGGTATTATCATCGCGCCGTATGATCTGACAGATATTGTGCCTGTTGCTACTGCGAAGGACTCTGACCTGTTGGTTACGCAGTATGATGGGCGTGTGATTGAGGATGCCGGCGTTATTAAGATGGACTTTTTGGGTTTAAAGACCCTTACCATTATTAAGGATGCACTGCGCATGATCAAGCAAAATCATGGCGTTGAGATAGATATAGACTACATCCCGCTGGATGATACCAAGACCTTTGAGCTTTACCAGCGCGGCGATACCAATGGCACGTTCCAGTTTGAAAGTGACGGTATGCAAATGTACCTGCGCGACCTGAAACCGGATAAGTTTGAGGACTTGATCGCCATGAACGCGCTGTACCGCCCGGGGCCGATAGAGTACATCCCCAACTTTATTAAGCGTAAGCATGGCCTGGAGCCGATAGCGTTCGACCTTGCCGATATGGAGGAATACCTGGGCGAAACCTACGGTATTACCGTTTACCAGGAACAGGTGATGCTCCTTTCGCAAAAGCTTGCCGGCTTTAGCAAGGGAGATGCCGACGTGCTGCGTAAGGCAATGGGTAAGAAGCAGATAGAAATATTGAACAAGATGGAGGCGCAGTTTATGGACGGGGCGACGGCCAAAGGCCACCCTAAGGATAAACTGACCAAAATATGGACGGATTGGAAGGCTTTTGCGCAATACGCGTTCAACAAATCGCACTCTACCTGTTATGCTTTTGTGGCTTATCAAACTGCATATCTCAAGGCGCATTACCCCGGCGAGTACATGGCCGCGGTATTGAACAACCAGAACAGCATCGATAAAATATCTTTCTTTATGGACGAGTGCCGCCGCATGGGCGTTACAGTGCTCGGTCCGGATGTGAATGAAAGCGATATGGCTTTTGCGGTGAATGACAAGGGCTATATCCGTTTTGGTTTGGCAGGCGTAAAAGGCGTGGGCGAAAAAGCGGTTGAAAGCATTATTGAGGAACGTAACGAACGCGGTCCGTATAAAACCATTTACGATTTCGCGCAGCGCAGCAATACCCGCAGCGTGAACCGTAAATCGTACGAAAACCTGGTTTATGGCGGCGCTTTTGATGCGATGGGCATGAACCGCGCGCAGTTTTTCGCAAAAACGGAGAACGGCATTTTGACGGGTGTTGAGCGCCTGATCAAATACTCCAACGATTACCAGAATACGCAAAGCAGCAGCCAGTCGAGCCTGTTTGGTGGTTCAGTTGCATCTTATATTCCTGAACCGACCATGCCCGAGGCAGAGGAGTGGGGGCTGATAGAAAAGCTGAAGTACGAGAAGGATGTGATCGGCATTTATCTGACCGGGCACCCGTTGGATAATTATAAGATGGAACTGGAACGGTTCTGCAACGCTAATGTTGGCGATTTGAAAAACATGCAGAAAGCGCGAAGCGGTGAAGGCGGCGAGGAAATAATGGGCGCGTTTAATGATCTGCGCCGCAAGGGTGAGCTCAAGATAGGCGGCCTGGTATCGAACGTTCAACACAAAATGACCAAAACCGGTAAGCCGTTCGGCACATTTGTGCTGGAAGATTATAAGGAATCGTACGAGTTTGCGCTGTTTGGCGATGATTATATCAAATTCCGCAACCTATTGGTGGATGGGTATTTCCTGCATTTGAAGGGCATGATCGAGGAGAAATTTCGCCAGAAGGATAACTGGGATATGAAGATCATGTCGATGTCGCTGCTTTCGGAGATGCGCGAGAAATTCACCAAATCGCTTACGGTTTGTATCGATTTGCATGCGCTGAATGATAGCTTGTTGCACAATATTGAACAAGCGGTGAACGATAATAACCAGAAATATCCCAATAAAAGCTGTACGCTGCGCTTTTTGGTGAAGGATTGGGAGGAATCGATCGCGATAGAATTGCCATCAAAAAACTTTAAGGTAAACCCGAGCGATGATTTGATGGCGGATATTTATAGTATTACCAATGTGCAGCCGGTGTTGAATTAGTGTTAGAGATTAGTTGATTGGAGATTAGAGATTAGTAGGAATTAACATCTTCACGTTATGGCGAGTTGTAAATCCGGACGGTATCTGTCAAAAGGACTCTATGGAGAAGATGAAATGACAAATAAAAATCATGTCATTTCGAACCTGCAAGCGCAGGGTCAGTGAAAGTGGGCAGGTGAGAAATCTTTTGCGCCATGCATGACGGAATGTCCCGAGCAAAAGATTTTTTCGCTCCCACGGTCTATGCACTTAATCCGCTCAAGAGAAAGTTCTCCTCACGCTATCACACAACCCAGTCTTGGTTCGCCGAAATGACATTTTCATAAGAGTGCTGCGTTAACTCTTAACCAGTGTCAAGTTAGTGTGACACATACCAGAGAAATTTGCCGAGCATATAACCAATAAAACACATCAAAATGGCAATTACAATCGCATAAATAATTTGGGCTGAACGACTGTTGCTGGCAGGGAGTTTTTTTAATAAATACATGTCGAAAGATTATGGTACAAGTTAATAAAAATTAGATACAAATAGTCTTGCTCATTAATGGAAAGGCTATCTTAGCGTCACACTTACCATAAACATTTGCTAACTGAGCCGGACGGAGTCCTGATTTTTTAAGTTAGATTTAAGAGCGCTGCGCTAACTCTTAAACCAGTGGCAGATTTGCCTGAAATTATATATGATATTAACCTTCGACCTTTATACCCATAAAACCAAATTGTACTATATCGCTGAGATAATCTCTATTGTGAGTATTGTCATCCCCGGCGCTTGCTCGCTAGTTAATTTTCAGCCTGATTGGCCGGCATTTACACAGGTGATTATAGAGGTCTTAATCATTATATGTGTTTTTATCATGCTGGCGTTTGTTTTAATAGCAGGCTATGGTATGCTGAAAACGTATGTTAAAGATGGGGAGCTGATTTTGGACGATCACGGGATAACTATAGACGGTAAGGAAATATCGCTGACTGCCGAAGTGCAAATCTCTTTTAAGCTACGCCCAAGAACAAATAGAAGCGGCTGGCGAAGGACAGGTAACCGAATTGAAGTGACTGTCGGCTGCAAAACATATAACAGGCTTTTTTCAATCGACTCTTATGCGCATAATGATGAACTGCTGCAATTGTTGAACATATGGTCGGAGAATAACGTGCAGTATAGTTTAAAATACAGGGTCTTTTAAACTTCTTCCTGTTCAAGTTCATTTACTTCCGGCACATGATAAGGAATAAACAATACTATCGTGGCCGTAAATTGAATCGCGTCCTGCAATAATTCCATATACCACTCAACTGTTTTTGGATTGCTCGTGGCAGAAGCCAGCAAGGTTACCACAGAAGCAAAAACACCAACAACTATCAGAGCGAGCAAGATCCAGCGCACCCATAACTGGCCTTTACGTACAGCATAAGCAATACCCAATAACAACGCTATGGCAAAAAATCTAAAAAAACCGAAGGGCATATTCGCATAAAACCGGATCTGAATAAAATATTCAATCAAGACCAGGAATGCTGAAATCCTCAGTAAAGTTGATGACAGATGGCTTTGGGGTGAAGGTTGTTTTGCATTTATAATTTAATGCAATATACAATTTAAGGTGGTGCATTTTAGTGGTGCGTTTTTTTAAAACCACATTAAAAAAGAGTCTTTTCACAAAATACTATAATTGATTATCAATAACTTAAGTGCTCCGTTGTGGTGCAGGTGGTGCAGGTGGTGCGTGTGGTGCGCGGAGCACTCGCTACTTCAGCACATTCAGAACCCTAACCGCTGGAAGTATCTATTGCTTACCCCGGCGAACCACCATTAAAATAATTCCAATGATAATGGCAGGCAGCCATAGAATAAATGAATACATCCCTGCTTTGCTAAGTAAAGGGTTTAAGTTGTTCCCCTGGTAACTAAACATAGATGCTCCAAAAAATAGCATAACTATTCCTAATACTATAAGGCATATTCCAATGATACGATTTCTTGTCATTGTTTATTTCAGCACATCCAAAACCCTGAAAATCTTCTCCTTTATTTCACGGCTTGAACCGTTAAAGTTGTTCACAAATATGGCGAAGCACAGCTGGCGACCGCCATGCGTTTGGTAGCCGGCGTAGTTAAGCACGTTGATAATGCTGCCGCTTTTCATTTTCATGTCATTGTAAACGGGCAGGCTTTCGTAGAAATCTTTATACCACGTTTCGGTGACTGCGGTTTGCAGGATGGCGGTCATGGTGCGGGTGGTGACGCGGTCGGCGGGGGAGAGGCCGCTGCCGTCGAATACGTTAAGCGAATTGGGGTCGATGCCGCGCGGTTTCCAGAAGTTGGGCAAAACAGAGGGTATATCTTCGGTCTTGAGCGAATCGGCCATCGCCAATAATAACTGCTCGGCGTAAAGATTGATGCTTTTTTGGTTAAGCCAGTAGATCACTTTACGCAATGGCGGCGAATAATGGGCCGCAATTGTTCGCGTAATACCCAGATCCGCGTTATTGGTTGAATCGATCCACATCCTCTCCGACATCGGTTTGCCTGTAACCGTAATGCCTGCTTCTGCAAGCGCTTGCTTTAATTGTCTTGCGAGTTCATAAGGGGGATCGGGCAAGGCTACGGCAATGCGGTCTTTAGCTTCGTCGATGGCGAAGGTGCCGCTCAGGTTTATCGTGTTATCCAGTACAGGCAAATAAGCGTAGGCATTATCGCCGCTGCCTGGTGCGCCTGTAAGCAGGTAATTATCAATCTTTAAATACGGCTCCGCAGGAACTGTTCCTTTAATTTTTACGGGCTGACCAACTTTTGTTGGCTGTAAAAGAATATCATACTGGTTTTCGTGCCAGCAAAGGTTATTGGGAGATGCACCATAGTAGTTGCCTACATCCATCCAGATCCAACCCTGCGGTGTATGCGGAATACCTGTGGCGACGATACACCCGTTAATTTTTCGGATACCCGCTCTTTTTACTCCATCAACAAATTCCTTTAGCACTACCTCGTTTTTAGTTTCATCCCAGCGCCAGCTGCCAAGCGTGGGATCGTCGCCGCTGTCGATAATAAGATTGCTGTTGCAGGTGCCGTCCGAAGTTACCGTGCCGTTTTCCAGGCTGAGCTTGGTTTTAAAGCGATAATCCGGCCCTAAAACGTGCATGGCGGTAATGGTGGTGATGGTTTTAAGGGTTGATGCTGTGGCCATGCCCATATCCGGGTTGGCGGTAAAAAGCACCTCGCCGGTTTTTACATCCATTATGGTAAGCGACAGTGAAGCATATTTGCATTGACTATCTGCCTGCAAACGGCTAACGGCAGTTTGTAATTTCTGTTGAATGGATTGTGCGCGGGCAAATCCGCCCAGCAATAAAAAACTAAGAATGAGTAGGTTTTGCAGCCTGTTTTTTTGCATTGTATTGCGTTATAAAATAAATAGGGATGCCGATGAGCACAATTATAAATCCACCTTTTGCATACTGGCTTTTGTACATCAGTAATAACGTACAAAAGGCCAAACCCATTATAATATATATGGCCGGTAAAACAGGATAGCCGAATGCTTTGTAAGGGCGTTCGGCGTCAGGCATTTTTTTGCGTAGTCTGTAAATGCCTACAATGGTAAGAACATAAAATATTACCACTACAAATGAGATCATATCCAGCAGGTCGCCGTACTTGCCGCTCAGGCATAGCAAACTGGCAATAAGGCATTGTATCCAAAGGCCGAATTGCGGCACCTCGAACTTATTCAGCTCGCCGGTTTTTTTGAAGAATAACCCGTCCTTGGCCATGGTATAGTAAACCCTTGCGCCGGCCAGGATCAAACCATTATTACAGCCGAAGGTGGAAACCATGATCATTAATGCAATAATAATAGTACCCACGTTACCGAAAATTACATTCGATGCCGAAACGGCCACGCGGTCTTTTGCAGCGGTAGCAATATCATGCAAAGGCAGAACAGATGTATAAACCAGGTTAGCCGATACATAGATGACAGTTACGATCAGCGTACCGAAGAATAAGCTTAAGGCGATATCCTTTTTTGGGTTGCGCATCTCGCCGGCTATAAAGGTTACATTGTTCCAGGCATCGCTGCTGAAAATGGAACCCACCATGGCTGCTGCAATAGCGCCCAATGCCGCGCCCATTGTATATTGCGAAAAGGTATTGCCATCAGCGCTTAATTTTTGCAGGTGCCAGGCGTTGGTCCAGTTGGCGTGCCATACATCGCCCTTCAGCATAATAAAGCCAAAAATGATGAGACCGAAAAGGCTTGCCAGTTTGGTTAACGTAAAGGTGTTTTGTATGATCTTTCCACTTTTTACGCCACGGGTATTGATGAAAGTTAGAAAAATAATGAGAACTATACTTACAATTTGCGCCGCGCTTATTTTAAACCAGCCTGCATGGAACAATATATTATCCTCACTAACTGCAGGTATTAAATAAGCGGTAAACTTCGAAAACGCCACACCTACAGCCGCAATAGTTCCGGTTTGTATCACGGCAAATAAGCTCCATCCGTATAAAAAAGCAACAAATTTATTGTAGGCCTCTTTCAGGTAAACGTATTGTCCGCCTGCTTTTGGGAACATCGCGCTCAATTCTCCATAGCTCAACGCTGCGGTCAGCGTCATAAAACCGGTAAGCAGCCATACGATGATCAGCCAACCGGATGAGCCCACCTGGCGAACAATATCAGCGCTTACAATAAATATACCTGAACCGATCATGGAGCCTGCCACGATCATGGTGCCGTCGAGCAGGCCGAGAGATTGTTTGAGTTTTGGTTGAGAGGATTTTTCCTTCATGCAGTCATGGTCGTTAAAAACTCTAAACTATTCAAAAAACTTTATAATTATCAGTGTATTGTAAATAAATTAATTTGCTATTTTGCACACCTGTTTTTATGCGCCTCGTATAAGGGCGCTAAACAATTGCACTTATAAACTAAATTTTAAATATGGATTTCTTTTACGCTAATTTGATTTACCTCATCCCTGTGTTGGGTATTGTAGGCCTCATTGCTATGGGCATTAAGTCGGCATGGGTTGTGAAGCAGGATGCCGGGGATGGCGAGATGACCACGTTGGCTGGCTATATAGCCGATGGCGCCATGGCCTTCCTGCGCGCCGAGTGGAAAATACTGGGTTTCTTTGTAGTGATAGCTGGCATATTGCTGGGCTGGTCGGGTATGACAGTTCATACCTCGAGCCCTATTATTGCCCTGTCATTTGTTTGTGGCGCATTTCTATCGGCCTTTGCAGGCTTTATAGGCATGCGTATAGCAACTAAGGCTAATGTACGCACTACGCAGGCAGCTCGTACCAGTTTGGCTAAAGCGCTAAAGGTATCTTTTACAGGCGGTACAGTAATGGGCCTGGGGGTTGCCGGTTTGGCGATTATTGGCCTGGGATCGTTATTTATAGTGTTTTATACTATGTACGTAACCAGCAAGGGCGAGAGCGTGAATGGTGAGGCTATGGCAAAAGCGCTGGATGTACTGGCAGGTTTCTCGTTAGGTGCAGAGTCTATAGCATTGTTTGCACGCGTTGGCGGTGGTATCTATACCAAGGCTGCCGACGTAGGCGCCGACCTTGTAGGTAAAGTGGAAGCCGGTATCCCTGAAGATGACGTACGTAACCCTGCAACCATTGCTGATAACGTAGGCGATAACGTGGGTGACGTTGCCGGTATGGGCGCTGACTTATTTGGCTCATACGTAGCAACAATGCTCGCAACTATGGTATTGGGCCGCGAAATAGTTTCGCCGGATAAATTCGGTGGCATAGCGCCGGTATTATTACCGATGGTTATCGCAGGCTTAGGCCTGGTATTTTCGATAGTGGGCGCTGCATTTGTTAAAATCAGTAATGAAAATTCAAGCGTGCAAAAAGCGTTGAATTTGGGTAACTGGATGTCGATCGTATTGACCGCCATCGCTACCTTTTTTATAGTACAATGGATGTTGCCTGATAACTACACCTTCCACATGCTGCGTGATGAAGATGCGAACCATGTAATTAAAGAGGGCTCGTTGGTATTTACCAAATCTGGCGTTTTCGCTTCTATCGTTGTTGGTTTGGTTGTTGGTACCCTGATGTCTATCATTACCGAATATTATACGGCTATGGGTAAACGCCCCGTATTGAGCATTATTCGGCAGTCGTCAACAGGTCATGCTACTAATATCATTGGTGGATTAGCAGTGGGGATGGAATCAACCGTATTGCCGATCCTTGTATTGGCAGCGGGTATATATGGCTCTTATCACTTCGCAGGCTTGTATGGGGTGGCTATTGCAGCCGCAGGTATGATGGCAACCACAGCTATGCAGCTGGCTATCGATGCATTCGGCCCGATTGCGGATAACGCGGGCGGCATTGCCGAAATGAGCCGTTTGCCTGAAGAAGTGCGCCACCGTACCGATAACCTTGATGCTGTAGGTAATACTACTGCAGCAACAGGAAAGGGTTTCGCCATTGCGTCGGCAGCTTTAACTTCGCTGGCCTTGTTTGCGGCGTTTGTGGGTGTTGCCGGCATCGAGCATATCGATATTTACAAAGCAGATGTTTTAGCCGGCCTGTTTGTTGGCGGTATGATCCCTTTTATCTTCTCGGCGTTGTGTATTTCGGCGGTAGGCCGTGCAGCAATGGCGATGGTAGAGGAGGTAAGGCGCCAGTTCCGCGAGATACCAGGCATAATGGAATACAAAGCCAAGCCTGAGTATGAAAAATGCGTGGCTATATCAACCAAGGCATCTATCCGTGAGATGGTTGCACCAGGCCTTATCGCTTTGATAACCCCTATCATTATCGGCTTCGCTTTTGGCCCCGAGGTTTTAGGCGGTCTGCTGGCCGGTGTTACTGTATCAGGCGTATTGATGGGTATTTTCCAAAGCAACGCCGGTGGTGCATGGGACAATGCTAAAAAATCATTTGAAAAAGGTGTTGTGATCAACGGCGAAACCTATTATAAAAAATCAGAACCGCACAAAGCTTCCGTAACAGGTGATACCGTAGGCGATCCGTTTAAGGATACTTCGGGCCCGTCAATGAATATATTGATCAAACTCATGTCGATAGTTTCATTAGTAATTGCGCCGCATTTGCACAAGGATTTGAACCATAATCCGCGCCTGCAAAGGCAAATTGAAGAACGCTCGATGGTAGCCCCTGCAAAGACCATCAGCAAAAAGATATAAATGTATTTTTCTTAAATATGAAAAAGGATGCCGCAAAGCATCCTTTTTTCATTTTAAACCGTTACATTCGTAATGACGCTTTGGCGAATTTATAACCGCGTGATGCAGCATTTATGAAGAAATATTTATTTACAGGATTAGTTGCAGTTTTAATGATGGGAGCGTGTAAAAAGGATTACACAGCCGGATTTAATACTTCTTTATCAAATTATTATCTCAACCAGAGTATAACATTTAATAATACTTCTACAGGCGGCACCAGTAGCTGGGATTTTGGCGATGGCGCTAAATCTACCGATAAATCACCATCTCATTCTTATAATCAGCCGGGTGATTATAACGTTACACTTACAGATGGCAGTTCAGTAGCTACCCAAAAAGTAACGATCTATCACGGTACTGCAGCGTTTAAAGTGGATAATGAAACCGGTGTAAATTTATCGTTATTTACTTTTTCGGCTGATGCTTCAGATTACGAGATCGATTACATCGACCAGGGTACTGTTAACGCGAGTACACAAGGCACTGTTTATTATACAACAGATTCTACAATTTATGTTGGCGGTACGCTTCCGGGAACTGACTCTACTTTTTTAGTTGCGCCACCTAATTACCCTTATGTGCTCACCAAAAATACAGTTAACACTTTATCGATAGACGGCAACACAAATATTTATATTTTAAACAGCCTGCCTGACAAAAAGACAAAAGTGCAGAATTTACAATCCAAAGCCCTGGCACGTAAAACTAACATGGTTAAAATGTTAGCTAAACATACTGTTCAATAATTTTTTGCAGCGGGCCGGCCTGTATAACGCCGCTTTGGCGCCATTTGGTTTCGCCGTTTTTAAATACGATAAGTGTGGGTACGCCCTGTATATGGTAAGCGCTGGCGGCAGTAGGGTTTTTGTCCACATCAATTTTAATGATGGTTACCTTATCGCCAAGGTTATCTTTTACCTGTTTCAATATCGGCGGCATCATTTTACACGGGCCGCACCATTCAGCCGAAAAATCAACCAGAACAGGTATTTCTGAAGCTATAATTTCCTTAAAATTAGCCATGATTTTCTTCTCCTTTAAATAGATAAACAGTTTTACCGCGGATACGTTTTATTTTCCTGCATAATCAGCCTATCCCCATCTTTCGATAATGGCTTCGAGGCGGTCGATCGTAAATGGTTTGCTTAAGAAATCCTTCATACCCGCTTCGCGGCATTCTATTTCATTTTCGCTAAGTACGTTTGCGGTCATGGCCACTATTGGCGGCGCTTTTTCGCCATACTTGCTGATGATACGACGGGTGGCCTGCAATCCATCCATTTCGGGCATTTGTATGTCCATAAATATCATGTCGTATGTTTTCTTTTCAAGCATTTCCAAGGCGATGAGGCCATTGTCGGCTATATCTACAGGATAGCCTATCTTTTTAAATATACGCTCGGCAATTACCTGGTTCATCTTGTTATCTTCTGCCAGCAAAATGCGCAATTGTTTGTTTTTTACCAGGGGTTTGTTTTGCGGTACGGCTGCTGTTACGGCTATGTTTGCCATATCTTCTACTACCGGCAGCGGTATGCTGAAGCTAAAAACCGATCCCTCATTCACCTTGCTTTTTACCCAAATGGTACCACCCATCATGTCAACGAGTTTCTTGCAGATGGAAAGGCCTAAACCTGTGCCGCCGTATTTGCGCAAAGCAGTAGTATTTACTTGTGTAAATGGCTTGAAAAGCTGGGCCAGCGCTTCATCGCTTATGCCGATGCCGCTATCGCTTACATGAAAAGTTACCTGCTGTATGCCATCTTTATTACTGGTTGCATACACTTTTACAGCTACATAACCGGTATCGGTAAATTTAATGGCATTGCCTATCAGGTTAACCAGTATCTGTTGCAGGCGGCTTTCATCGGCCAGCACAAAATCAGCCAGTTTATTGTCGAGGATATAATTAAGGGTGATGTTTTTATTCGGGTTTTCAGCGCCTGGCTTGCATATGGAAACAACTGTTTTTACGCATTCGCGGAGGTTAAAGGCTGCAGGATGTAATACCAGTTTATCGGCCTCGATCTTGGATAGGTCGAGTATATCACTGATAATATTGATCAGTAAATTACTGCTTGAATGCAGGGTTTGGAGCAATTCCTTTTGCTCGGGCAAAAGGTCTGAACGGGACAACAGTTCTGTAGTACCAATAATACCATTGAGTGGTGTACGGATCTCATGGCTCATGTTGGCCAGGAAATTGGATTTGGCAAACGTTGCTGCCTCGGCCAGGTCCTTAGCTTCCGACAATTCAACCTGCGATTCCTTTAGCTCCTCGCTTTGCCGTATCAAAAGCGTTTTGTCCGTCTCATGGCTTCTTTTAAGAATGCTTATTAACAGACCAACGATCATCAGGTCCATCACTGCGGATGTGATAAGGTCGCCATCCTTTGCTTCAATGCTTTTAGGCAGGCTTACCAAGGCGGGATGCGCTTTCTCAACAAAATAGCACCCCAGGAAAATAGCCATCACTATACCTATAAAATACAGATGATATTTTCGCCTCAATAAGATCGTGATCAGTGCGATAAGGAAAACGCCTTCTTCCGGTGTGGAGCCTTCTACGCCGCCATTAAAGAACCAGCCCGGTATAAAGCATAATACACCTACTGCAACATATACAATAACTGTTTTTTCATTGAAGCCTTTAAACCTGCTAACAAAGTAAGCATAGGCAGACAGTGCCCCCACAATAAGGGTCATAAGGTCGAGGTATACAGAAAAGCCTAAAATGATATTGCTGATGAACGACAGCAGCATGTAGAGACCTATAATTAAAGCGATGGCGTTGAACAATTTGTTTTCCAACGACATAAAAGGGTCGCCAAAACCAATAAGGCGCTTTAATTTATTCATCAATAGTTTTTAGCGGGTGGTGCCTAAATTTTGCTAAATATAAGCATTACGGCTGAACGGAAGAGAAGGTGCCAACTTTATAATCGCCGGATGACGTTGATTTATTGTGCTTGTTCCAATTCTCCAGGTCAATAATTCCCGGCGGTGTTGTATAATGATCGTTATTGGGGCACCTCACCACGTACCCGTCTTCTCCTGCCAACTCAACTATTGGCCTCGCACCACATTCTACACAAGGTTTAACGTAGATTGTGTTTGGTATATTCACATAGCCCTTCATACTTCTCCCTGTTACGGGAAAAATGTAAAAAAGTTGCTACAGAGTTACATTTTAATTAAAAATTATCGGTTTAGATGGTTTTAGCAATGTGTTTGCTGACTTTTCTGTAAAAAACTTAACAAGTAAGACAAATTGTTGCAATGGTTAAATGCCGTCGCCTGCCAGATTTTTCAAAAAAGTCGCCCGCTTGCGGATAAACTTGGCAGGACAGCGATCAGCTTAAATATTATGTCCGGCATATGCAGGATCGAACAATAAAGGGAAAAATTGCCCTGCAAGCGCCTCGCCCGGCGGAATACCCGGAATGCCCCTCAATATTTCTTCATCGGAGTTGGATTGTGTGCCATCAGCAAAAACATTCAATACAAATGCCCTGCGCGAATTCACCGAACGGTTCTCATATGAGCCATGGACCATAAGCGGGTGATGGAACGTGCCATAGCCCTTTTTCATTTCGATAGGGATGGGCTTGAATTCGGATTTTTGTTCCCCGGTCAGGTAATCCATCAGCCCTTCCATATTGCCGGCCAGCTCAGGTTTGTCAAGCAATCCCCATTTGTGACTTCCGGGACTGTAATACAGGCAGCCGTTATCCTTTGTGGCATCATCAAGACCGATCCAGCAGGTAAGGTGCTGCATAGGTGCAGTGCGCGTCCAGTAGGAATAATCCTGGTGCCAGGCGACCACACCGCCATGTTTTGCCGGTTTGCAGAAGAGCTGATCGTGCCAGAAGCGTACCCGCTTATCATCCAGCAACTGGCTCGCCGCCATCAAAAAAGCCGGGTTATACAATACATCATGAAAGCCTTCGGTAATGCGCCATGCCCCAAGCGCGTGGAAGAGCACAGTTTCGGGATTGGCAGATTCATTCGAAAAGTAATAGTAAAAGAGCGGCTGTCCGGGATGATTGGGATCGGCGATCTGTGCCAGTTCTTCGTTGAGCTTATCCACCTGCCATTCCTCCAATAATTTGATATTGCTCAGGTAGCCATGTTCTTTGAAGAAAGCCACCTGTTCACCGGTCAAACGGTATTTGTCCCATTCGCTGGCTGTAGAAGGCCATTTGAAAAAATCAGCGATCATTTCATGCACCATTGAAAGATCATTTACTACTGCATTCATAAGGTTATCCTGATATAATTGGCTAAATGCATATATGTACACACATAGTTAATTATTTATATCGTAAAATGCAAATTTTTATAAACATAAACGGGATAGTTATAGATCGATAGGCCTGCCTTGTTGCGGGAAGATGAGGTTCAATCCCAGGTCATTTTCAGCCTTTAATTCCGCTTTTATTTTTACAATGCTGGCGGCTGGTGGTTTAAGGTGTGTAATGATGAGATCAAAACCTTTCAATGATCCGCCGGAAAGACCGGCCAGTTGGTGCATCTCCTTCATCAGCCTCTTAGGTGTAAGATGGCCGAACAATGTTTTATCCGGTTGTTCATCAGGGAAGGATGCTTCGATCATAATTGCTTTTAGCTTTTTCGTTTTGATGAGCGGCGCGATAGCCGTCCATAGATTTTGCAGGTTATGGCTTTTTTCTATCTCATCCGCACCGGTATCGCCTAAATATAAAATATAAGCGCTATTGCTTTGAACAAGGAAAGCCGTACTGGTAAGATTGGAGTGGCTTAATGGAAATGCCTGTACGGTCATAGCCGTATTTTTTATATTGACGATGCTATCGGGTGTAAGGATCTGATAGTGATATTTTTTGAGTGCCGGCGCCTCGCCATCATCGCCAAAATTGGCCCAGCTTTCCCAGGTGAAGTAATCTTTTTTGATGGTTTCGATGGTGCTGCCTAAAGCGTAGATAGTTTTGGCTGTATCGTCCGGAGAGTTAATGATCAGTCCTGCAATATGGTCGAGATGTGCATGAGAAATAAAATAACCTTTTATGTATCTGCGTAAAACCTGCTCAGCCGGTATGCTGAACGCTCCGTTATTGACCGCTTTTTCAATGCCATAATGCAAGGTTCCGGCATCAAAACAGATGTAATCGTTTGTGCCCGGCGCAGCTACCATATAGGCGGAAAGGTTACTTTCATCAATACCTCCTAAAACACCCAGCGGCACAATATGGAACGAAGTACTTTTCTTTCCCTGCCCAAAACCAATGACAGGCAACAGTAAAATATATAACACCAAACGAAAGCAGTTTCTGTTAGACATATTATTAGATAGAATTTATTTTAATTTTGGCTGCCATGAAAACAAGCCAGATAGCTGCCAAAGTTGTTGTACGCGCATTCTTTATCCTGATCTTAGCCGCGACTATTCCCTATTTCGCCGGCAACAATGTTAAGCTGCAGCATTTTAATTTTGTAATTTCCCATACCTGGACGCTCATTTTCCCGGCTATACTTATTGCCGGTTTTATCACGCTGTTGATCACCTGTACCATTAAAAAATACAAGGTTATTGACCTAAACTGGCTGCTGGTGGTGAATACGCTTGTACTCATAGCTTATGGTGTGGCCGTTTTTATACGGGTTTACCACGCAGTGAGCTAAGTATTTATTCCGTCTTCATTGCTTTTTCCGCCGATTTCTTGTACTCATAAGCACCGCCAAGCAAAAATCCCCACGGCTTAAGGCTTTCAACCCTGTCGAAAATAATCTTCAAAATAGCCAGTGTAGGAATAGACAGGAACATGCCAGATAATCCCCATATCATTTCGCCAAAAACTATCCCTAAAAAAGTGATCAACGCATTCAACCGCACTTTCGATCCCACAACCGTAGGCAGCAGCAGGTTTGAATCCACCGCATGTATACCGATAACGCATATGCCAACTATCAGCGTTTGATTGATGGTGCCGGTGGCAAAAGTAATGAGGCAGCTTAACACCAGTGCCGTGAAAATTCCAAGATAGGGGATGATGTTGAACAAACCAACGATCAACCCAAGCAGTACCGCATATTTTATCCCGATAAACCAGAAAGCCGTGCAGGCTATAGTAGCTACAATGGCCATCTCAAGCAATAAGCCTAATATATATTGGCGCAGGATGGCTTGTATATTTTCGCTGATATCAAATACAGTAGTCTCATTATCGTCATTAAACACCCATATGATAAACCTGAACAGCAGCCTGCGATAGAACAGGATGAAGAAGGTGAAAATGAGGATAAAAGCATAAAACAACATCAGGCTGGATACCGCGCCGAATGTGGTGCCTAATACATCGGTACCGGCCGCAAGGATCTTTTTGGTGGTATCGTGTACATAAGCCATTTGTTTGGTGTCGTTAATGTGAAAGGAGTTGCTGATCCATCCCTGTAAGTCGCTGATTGACTGTCCCACTTGCGCTTTCAGTTGGGGCCAGTCATTAGCCAGGTTGGATATTTGCGATCCTATCAGGTACATAATACCAAATATGAAGCCCACAAACAGCAGCACTGACAAAAGCGACGAAGCGCTGCGGGGTAAACGTAATCTCTTTTCCAGAAAGTTGGATACCGGCAATAAAAGTATGGCGAATAAGAAGCCAAACATCAATGGGTCGAATATATCCTTGGCCTGGATAACCAGGTAGCCGAAAGCGATAAGGCCAACGAGCACTAAACAGAGTTTTTCGTAAAAAGGATGAGTAGTTTTTTTTGTTGGCATAGTTAAAGTTTGTGTTTGTAACAGGGGTAAGTATTATATGTTTTGAAGATAAAAATATTAAGGCATATCCGGGTTAAGATTTGCATAATATACCTTGCGATAATTTAATTAACCGGCAATTTGGCAAGCCTTTTGCATGAGTTAACATCATCTACTTAAAATATAAATATTATGGCAAAGTACTCAGAAAAAGCAGGGGAAAAAGTTGAAAAGACCATGCACGAAATGAAGGAAGGCAAGCTGAAAAGCGGCAGCGGTAAAAAAGTTACCAGCAAAAAACAAGCAGTAGCAATAGGCTTATCAGAAGCGCGTAAAGAAGGCGCCAAAGTGCCGAAGAAGAAAGATTAATATTTGAAGATACTTACGGGGCCATTTTTTAAATGGCCTTCTTCATTTAATCTATTAATGAAAGCTGGAATTCAAATAAGGCTTTTTTGATATTGAAACTCCGTGCGGCTACTATTTCAATATAAGCATTTACACCTTTATTAAATATTTCTATTGCATGATTATCATAATGGCCCTCATAATATACCCAACTCTTTGACAGGTATTTTTCTATGTCTTTTTTTTGCGTGTCCGTTATATACGCTGTAAGGGAAGGGTCATTAATAACCTCCCTTAAGCGCGGCTTAATCATTTTTTCCTTGAAATAGACCTTACTAAGCGTATTATTTATAACGTCGGGCTTTTGTTTGGTGTAAACCGGGCTCATATCACTCATTATAGTATTATAATTATCATAATCTGACGCTGCCCGCGACTGATAGAAGAGCGCCAGTTTATATTGATCGGCAAAGGACTGTCCTGAACCTTTCTTTTCGGCCTTTTGATAGAAAAACATAAATATACGTTTGTCTAAATCGGCGATCTTTAGTTCAGTATTTTCAATTTGTTTTTCAAGAATATTTTTGATGGCCTGGGCATCGGCCTTGTCATACCTTTTTCCTTCAAAATCAAACGATATCAGGTCTTTATTTTCCTTGTTGCCAACATTATTTAGCAGCCCTATATCTCTGCGCATTCCCGTTACAAATTGTGGCAGGTTACAATTACCGTCAAAAAACAAACTGTTGAAATCTTCAGTTTGTATGTTTTGTGAAGTTATTATCGCCTCATCAACATCAAAGCCGGTAAGCTGCCTGTTATTGTAAAAGCCTTTATAAGCAACGTTATAGGAATTGGAGTCGTATTGCTGCTTATAATCACTTTTAAAGCTTTCAGTATCCATAATAACCAAGTCGGCATAATCAGGTTTTACACTTTCATACAACTGATCCGTAAAATGCTCCTGCAGCATGATAACGTCTCTGAAAAGCAACCACGCCGGCTCATTAACGGTTTTAACAATGGTATCAACCTCATCAAGCTTCGCCTCACGCTCGAACATGGTAGGATGCGATGACCACTGGTTTTGTACAATCACACGTGAGTTATCAAGCGCAGCTATATTTGTGTTAATTATCGGGATGCCATTTTTATCAACTTGTAGCTGGCGTTCGTTCGCAAATTGATGTAATACTATCCGGTGCGGCGGGTAAATATTATCAGATCGTAAGCCCTCCTTCATTTTTAGTGTAAGTACATTCAGTACGGTATTATAGCAGTCGTCGCCTATTTCTATGCGTCTTAACGCCATTGCCATATTTTCAGCCCCGCCATAATAGGCGGCCATTGCGTCGGCATGAAACTCCATTTCGCGCGAAAGTCCTAAATGCGCTTTATTTATCCGGAGATACATCCCTCTCAGCGCATCTTGCATAAGTTTTATTATTTTCACATTAAGCATGGCCGTAAGCCGCAAAACGTTATGCCACCGCGCCCATGCGTGCAGCATTTTTTCATATCCTTTATTCTCATAAAGTGTGTTATAAATTACCTGGTTGAAGTTGTATACATAGCTTCCAAAACGCATACTGCGCTGCGAAAAATGGCCAAATTCATGCGCCAGTACCGCCCTGAATTCAGATTGATTCAGGCAATTTACAAGCGCCAGGCCTATAACCAGGTTTTTGCGCACAGGGAAAAACATGCTCCAAAAGCTTGAATCAAAGAATACGCTTGCATTTACTTCCGGACTCAGATAAATATGTTTCGGAAATGGCGCGCCTGATTCATCAGTGAGTTGGCGGATAAAATCGAAAAGCTCGGGTTGCTCATCTTCTGTTACTTCATAGCGCTTTGATCCTTTAGGGCTTTTTATAAAAATGGATTTGATTAGAAAGAACGCTAGCATTACACCGGACAATATCAAACCTATACCCAACACAAGTATAAGGAACATGCGTAAACTCATTAAGAGCGCACAGCCCACAGTAACCATAGCCGCTGCAATCGCCATCCCCACAATAAATAATAGTATATAAACAATAATGAACAATACCAGTGCCCAGATAACATTGGTTACCTGTTTTTTAAACTTTGGCGAAGGTTGAAGTATGTTTGCATCGGCTGTAGGTTGCGTAGCCGGCGGATTTACATAGTCCATGAATTTTGCTTAAGATTTGTAGTAAAGGTTAGCTTGTCTTTTTAGAAAAAGTAAGATGCGAGCACTTGGATCATCACATCTTACTTTTAAAAATTTATTTCAATATCGCCTCTATCTTTTCCAGCTCCTCAGCCGAAAATCCGATATTATCCAGGCATTTCAATGAATCAGCCAACTGTTCGGGCTTGCTGGCGCCGATGAGCACTGATGTTACGCGCTGATCTTTCAGTATCCAGGTTAAAGCCATTTGTGCAAGGGTTTGCCCGCGTTCTTTTGCAAGGTTATTCAACTTCTTTATCTCTTCTAAACGTTTTTCGGTGATCTGGTTTTTTTGCAGGAAACCGCTCGGTCTTGCCGCCCTTGAATCTTCGGGGATGCCATGCAGATATTTATCGGTAAGCAATCCCTGCGCCAATGGCGAGAATGGTATACAGCCAACACCTTCGTCACCCAGCACATCAAGTAAGCCGCCTTCAACCCAACGCTCGAACATCGAGTATTTTGGTTGATGGATTAAACATGGCGTGCCCAATTCTTTCAATATCCTGATGGCCTCCTTCGCTTTATCAGCAGGGTAGTTTGATATACCGGCATATAAAGCTTTTCCCTGGCGAACGATGAGGTCAAGCGCCATCATGGTTTCCTCTATAGGCGTTTCCGGATCGGGGCGATGATGATAGAAAATATCCACATAATCAAGGTCCATGCGTTTCAGGCTTTGGTCGAGGCTGGAAACCAGGTATTTTTTTGATCCCCAATCGCCGTAAGGGCCATCCCACATGGTATAACCGGCTTTGGTCGATATGATCATTTCATCGCGGTAGCTTTTAAAATCCTCCTTCAGCAACCAGCCAAAATTCTCCTCTGCCGATCCCGGCGGCGGGCCGTAATTATTGGCAAGATCGAAATGCGTAATGCCGCTGTCAAAGGCCAGGTGCAATATTTTGCGGTAATTATCGGCCACATCTACATGCCCGAAATTGTGCCACAAGCCCAGCGAAACTGCCGGCAGTTTAATGCCGCTTTTACCGCAGCGGCGGTATTGCATATCCTTGTACCTGTTTGGAGAGGGTTGATAGTTCATATAATGGGTTTTTGCGTTAAAAATAAAGTTTTTATGTTATCCTGAAAGTAAATAATGTTTTACATGCCATATACCACGATTACTAAATAAGACTGGCCTGCTGCCTGACATTTGTACCGCCGAACAAATAACGAAGCCTGTTGTTCCATGAAGTATGAAAACATGCAAGCCGAGTGTATCCTTTATCGTGGCTCTATTTAGCGGGTTCGTCCTGCTGGCCGCTTGTGATCAGCCACAAAAACAAAAGCCGAAAACAGATACTACCGCCAGGAAAGATACAACCGCACAGCCTGTACCAAAGCCTGATACAGCTCAAATTGCGCTGACGCTCCCTGTGCTCGATGCTTTATTTTATGAACGCGACTTTGCCGGTACGCTCAAATCGCAATTAGGACTGACTTTCTCACAGATCGATAAGTTAAGGGCCACCGCACATTCTTCCTTAAGAGAGCTAAGCGAGGATGGCACGGCTGATACCGTTTCGGCGCGTATGGCGAACGAAAAATACCAGGCAAAGATCGATGCAGTAATTGGTGCGGATAAAGCACAGCAACTACAGCAATTTGTAAGCCAACGCTACAGTCAGGGTGTTGAAGGATTAGCGCCCTCCCAACTCAATTTTGTGCCAACAGATACCCGTATTGTAGTCAACGCGCCGGCTTACAGAATGGATGTGTTCCAAGACGGTAAGCTACTGAAAAGTTACCGCATAGGTATCGGCTATCCCGAGTTCCCGCTGCCAACAGGCATGCGCCGGGCAGATACGATAATTTTTAACCCTGCGTGGACCCCGCCCGACGAACCCTGGGTACGCGGCAACTTCCATGTGGGCAAAAGAGTTTCAGCTGGTAACGAGCTTAATCCACTCGGACTTGTTAAAATACCTATCGGCATGCCTTCGCTTATTCACGGCGGCAAGCCGTTAGAAAAGATCGGCAATTTTGCTTCACACGGCTGTGTGGGGCTTACCAATAGGCAGGTGCTAAACTTTGCACCCATCCTCGCAAAATTGGGCGGCCTGGTCTTGTCGGATAATGACGTTCGCCAGATGGAAAAAAGCAAGAACAAAACACACTCGTTCAAATTGCCTACACGCGTGCCAATAGATCTGCGTTATGAAACGATTGTTGCAGAAGGAGGGGTTCTCAATATCTACCGTGATGTTTATGAGCGCGGCACCAATACGCTTGACAACGCTAGGCGTGTGCTGGCTGTTTATAGCGTAAAATATGACAGTCTGAGCGACCAGGAGAAAACCAGCCTGAATAATGCGCTGGATGAAATGAACCGTGACGCGCATGGTAATGTGATCGCTGCCGATAGCCTTGCACCATCAAAAAATGGTGTGCCTGGCAGTAAGCTGGCGCGCGCAAAAAAAGGCAAAGTTACACGCCGGGTGAAAGGCCAAACTGCAATAGGTGTGCCTATTGCAGCGCTGCAGGGGAAAGGTTACCCAATACCTGTCGACCTGGATACCGGTGCCCCTATTAAAAAAAAATTAATGGATAGCAACCGTTAGCGCTTTCCCGTTTTCAGAAGTTCAGTCACAGGGCAACCGAAGATATCGGCGATATGGAAAAGATGATTTACCGTTATGTTGGTAATACCAAGCTCTATTTTGCTATAGGCATTTTGTGAGATCCCCATCTTCATACCCATATAATCTTGTGTATACCCAAGCCTGTTTCGCTCCCTCAGAATGTTGGTCAATACGGCTTTTAAATTAGGAATGTGGCTGTCGTTTTGCATGTTCGCGAATAGGCAAACACCAGGCCAAGAACGTTCCCGCTATAAATCAAAACTGATTGTAACAATCATGTGGCAAAAACTACCCGAAATGGGTAAACGTTCTTCATTTAGTTTACGTATAAGCGGCAAACCCTATTAATGTATAGTAAAGCCGACTTAATACGTTGCGGGAATAACCTTCGGCGACTTCGCGTGAAGAAAGGCTTGTTAGTGGAAGCTTTGGCCGCAAGGTCCGGTGTTAATGTCGAAAAGATCATTCAATTTGAATCGGGCAATGGCGGCGATGTTTTACTTAGCGATCTGTTACTGCTTGCCGAAACTATGGATGTGTATATACGTGATATTCTTACAGGTCCCTGAGTTTATTTTTTTGTGTCCTCGCAGGCTCTTATTTATTAACCGTTAAAAATCTTTTTGCGGCGCAAAATTCTCCATCAAAGAAATGTTAGCGGCAATTACCAGCTAACCTTTACTTTTTGATTACCCGAAACAGTAAATTCCAGGTGGCCGTCTTTGGTTCTCTTCCCATTAAATTCAGGTTTGATCGTGAATTCAGGTAACTTTTCTTCCTGCTTAACCACCATCAGTTTGCAATTTATCCTGCCATCGCCAAGAATATTAAATGAAGCTGTCCGTTTATTTATCTTGAAATGCGCCAGCGGGTAATCGCAATAGATCATAAAGTCGTGGTTTGGTATTTTAAAATAATGCCTCGGCACTATCCCAAACGCGTTACCTGCTCCGTACACTTCCTGCCCAACTGTCCCGCATTTTTCCCAGCCATCCTGTATGTCTTCAAGCGCTATCCATAAGTTTGGGTCTACTTCACCGATCTTTGGTTTATCGGCCAGTATTTCTTTAGGCAGCATTGGCGGGTAATAGTAGACGGAGCGGTCGACCAGATAGCGCAGGTATTCCGCTATCAATAGTGTTACCGAGGACGGCAGCTCAATCCCATCTGCCAGTAACAAATAGTCATGCAACGCGCAAAAAACCTCCTGCTCTTCATAAACCGCTGTATAAGGGGCGTCATTCAAAGGAAACAACGCAAAGAACGACGGGAAATGTTTGCCATTGCCGTAGTTACATTCCCACAGATGGACGTTTTTATAGATGTTCGCGAGGCACAAATAACTCAGGTCGAGATATACCTGCTCTTTCGTTTCTTTAAATAACCGCAGCATGGCGCCTGCGCCAAAAGAAGTATTATTGGCCTGGTAAAATAAGCTAAAGCCTAATCCCTTTAAGCGTTTTGCAGCCTTTTTGGCCTCGGTAAGATATTTTTCTTCCCTGGTCAACTCCCAGGCCTGCAGCATAATGTGTGCATACAGACCGGGCACATCTTTTTCGCCGCCTTCGCCCGGCTTGGTCTCTGCTTTGATCACTGCTAAGGTTTCCATGTGATAAAATACCGGCCATTGGTAGTCAAAATGATGCGCTACTTTAATGGCGAACCCGATAGAACCCAGAAATAATTTCTCCGCTACCTTATTCCCTTTTAACGCGAGCCGCGATAGATTTAATAACGGATGGTGCAAGTACCACGAGTCCATTACCATCGGCTTTTTCTGTTCTTCCTCGCCTTCCATCTTATCGGCTACCGCCGGGTGCCAGCGCATAATGGTTCCCAGTTTTTCATTATAAAAGGCGGGCAATCCGTCCATTATCTTTTTCATTACCTCCAGCTCATGCGCGCCCCACTCGATGTAGTCCTGCAAGGGCATTAGCACAGCAAGCTGCACCATGATCTCCGGCGGCGTGGCATAATCACAAGCATAGGCGTTGAGGTAACTATGCGCGCTTACCTGCGACCAGCAAGCCGGATTGTGGATCAGGTCGTGCAGACCTTTGCCAATTATTTCCGGCCATGGCTGGTATTTGGTATCCTCGCGCGGCAACTGTAAATAGATAGCGGCCAGCAAGTCCATGTATTGCGCCGCCATTGCAGCCTCATCCTTTGGCGGTTGATCGCTGCACAGGATATACCCATCACTAATGATATATCGCTTTCCTTTTTGTAGTGGTTTATCTTTAGTCGCGGGCAGGCAAAAGCCTATTTCAGGCCATGTACCGCCTACCACTTCAGCGCAGGAGGTTTGAGTATCCTGGTTATATTCCATCAATGAGCCAAGGTCCTGAAAATACAGGAAAGCTGATTCTTTAGTGCTCGCATAGATCAGGCCTGAACGTGTACCAACTTGCTTAACATGGATTTCGCCTGCTTCCGCTTTCGCGATCAGATCGCGCGGCGAAAAAGGGATGAATAGGTCGGTATTGGGTTGAATGTCTGTTTTAAAATGCACCACATTATCTATGGTCTCAACGCTAACGAAGATCTTCCCGGCGCCGGCTTCCATTGACAGGCTTAACCTGTTATCCTTCTCCTGGTGATGGCTGACGGTTAACCCTCCGCCTGGCGCATAAGCAAGGCGGAGGGCTAACTGATTTTCTGTCAGCAGCCAAAGGGCATCCTCCTGCAAAAAAATGTCGCCATAATCACCCCGATATATCGGTGCGGTTTTTCCGTTAAACAGATGATTTGCGGCAGCAGCCCAGGGAGATATGTTTTGTAGCATGTGGTTATAACCTGATTGTATAACCTTTGTTTAACAAAATAAATTAATAGGATAGATATTTTATTCGGCGATGAATTATCGCCGGGCTCGGTGGACACACTTGAAATATTTGCCATTAAATAACCTGTATTTTTACGGCAAAACATGGCACTATTTTATCATTGCTATGATAATTTTTAACCATCACCTATCTTAGTGGGCTGCTTACTCAATTAAAATTTGCAGAAACCATACACCGCAATGAAAAGGATATTCTTGATCTCCGCTGTTTTATTCAATACGCTATTGGCCAGTGCCCAGCATACTGCCGATCCTATCGATAAGAAGGTAGACGCTCTGATCGCCAAAATGACGCTTGAAGAGAAGATCGGCCAGATGACGCAGGTTACGCTTGCCGAAATTGTGCAATCAGGAGGTGATCCGGCTGCTCCGCAGATCGATATGGCGAAAGTACGCGAGGCGATCACGAAATATCATGTCGGCTCATTTTTAAACGTAACCGCAGGCGCAACCACTCGCGAAACATGGTACAAAATTATCAGTGATATACAAAAAGCTGCCGGCGAAGACAGGTTGAAGATCCCCGTGATCTATGGTATCGACGCGATGCACGGAGAGAACTACACTATTGGTTCTACGCTTTTCCCGCAGGAGATCGGCATGGCGGCAACTTTTAACCCGGCGCTTGCCGAGCGCGAAGCTGCAATCACCGCTTATGAGGTTCGCGCAAGCTATATCCCCTGGAACTTTTCGCCGGTGCTCGACCTGGGCCGCAACCCGCTTTGGCCGCGTATTTACGAAACTTTTGGCGAAGACCCATACGTAGCTGCCACAATGGGGGCAGCCATTATAAAAGGCTACCAGGGTAATGATGTAGGCGATAAATACCACGTTGCCGCCTGTTTAAAGCATTACTTAGGCTACAGCTTCCCGCTAAATGGTAAAGACCGTACCCCGGCCTGGATACCTGACCGTTACATGCGCGAATATTTCCTGCCCTCGTTTGCAGAGGCAGTAAAAGATGGCGCAAAATCCATCATGATCAACTCGTCCGAAATAAATGGCGTGCCTGTACATTCCAGCAAATATCTGCTTACCGACGTGCTGCGCGGCGAACTGCATTTTAAAGGCATAGCCGTAACCGATTGGCAGGATATTATATACCTACACGACCGCCACCACATAGCTGCCACCCAAAAAGATGCGGTAATGATAGCCGTAAATGCCGGTGTTGACATGAGCATGGTGCCTTACGATTATTCATTCTGCGGATATCTGGACGAGCTGGTTAAGGAGGGTAAAGTGCCCATGAGCCGCATCAACGAATCGGTAAAAAGGATTTTGCGTGTGAAATATGAGCTCGGCTTATTCGAACACCCGGTAGGAAACCCGGATGATTATCCAAAATTTGGCTCGGCTGAATTCAGCGCCGTAAGCTTAAAAGCTGCAACCGAATCCATTACGCTGCTGAAAAACAATAACAATATCCTACCGCTGAAAAAGGATACAAAAGTGCTGGTAACCGGCCCGGCAGCCAACACCATGCGTGCGCTTGACGGTGGCTGGAGCTATACCTGGCAAGGCGACCTGAGCGACAAGTTCATACCCGGAAAAAATACCATCCTTAAAGCCATCCAGCAAAAAATAGGAAAGGACAATGTGGATTACCAGCCCGGCACAACTTATTACGATGCCACCGAAATCGATGCAGCCGTAAAGGCCGCCAAAAAAGCCGACGTGATCGTGCTTTGCCTCGGCGAGCCATCATATGCCGAAAATGTTGGCAATATTGACGATCTGAACCTGCCCGCAGCACAAACGCAACTGGCAAATGCACTGGCGCAAACAGGCAAGCCGATTGTATTGGTAATGGCAGAAGGCCGCCCGCGAATTATTACCGAAGCGGAAAGCAAATCCACCGCTACGCTCATGACCTACCTATCCGGCAACGAAGGCGGCAATGCACTGGCCGATATCCTATTTGGTGATGCCAACCCATCGGGCAAATTGCCTATCTCTTACCCGCGCTCCGCAAACGCGTTGGTAAATTACTATCGTAAAAATATAGAGAACGGTAACAGCGACGATGCCCACGGCTATAATCCGTTGTATGAATTTGGTTACGGCCTGAGCTATACGACATTTGCCTACAGCAACCTGCACATTAGCAGCCCCTCGCTGAAAGACGGCGAAATGCTAACTGTAACGGTAGATGTAAAAAACACCGGCAGCCGCGAAGGTAAGGAAAGTGTGCTGCTATACACCAGCCAGCTTTACGCCAGCATCACACCGGATTTCAAACGGTTAAGAAGATTCGACAAGATCAGCCTGCAGCCGGGCGAGACGAAGACCGTTACGTTTAGGCTGTCGCCAAAAGACATTTCATTTATTAACGACCAAAGCCAGCGTGTAACCGAAGCCGGCGAGTTCAAGATCCAGATCGGCGACCAGGTGAAGAGCTTTAACTATATAACCAACACCCAGCCATCAAGGACGGGTAAATTATAGAACCAGGATTAAACGGATTTAATTGATTTTCAGGATATGAGAAGGCATTTATTGTTACTTTTTATGCTGCTTGTTAGCGGCCATTGCTTCGCGCAGCTTAAGCAATACAACATCACAAGCTATGGCGCAGTACCCAATTCCACCACAGTTTGTACCAAAGCCCTGCAATCCGCCATTGACGATTGCAATGCTCATGGCGGCGGCGATGTGGTTGTGCCTACGGGCGTGTTCATCATCGGCACAACACACCTAAAAAGCAACGTGAACCTCTACCTGCAAAAAGGCGCGGTATTGCGCGGCAGTCCGAACCTGGATGATTATACGCCCTACACACCGGATACGCCATACCAGCACATCCATTTAGGCATGTTCCTGACACAGGATGCGGAGAATGTAAGCATAACCGGCGACGGTCAGTTGGATGGTAATGGCGACGCCTATTTTGAATTGGATAAAGCTAAAAAGCTGGATACTTCGGTAACCAAATACTCCCGCCAGGGCGCCAACTTCAGGCATGTGGAATCGGGCATAGGCGATGGTCCGATTGTGCCGAAAGACAGGCCTTACCAGATGTTCATCTTCAGCAATTGCAAACGCGTTACCATAAAGGATGTGTTCATCACCAAGTCGCCGTTCTGGTGCATGCACATGGCCGATTGCGAATCGGTGCTCATCAGCAACATCCGCCTGTGGACGAATATGCTGGCGCCCAATGCCGACGGCATCGACCTTACCAGTTGCACCAACGTGATCGTGACAGGTTGTGATATCCGTACAGGCGATGACTCCTTCGCCATAACCGGTTTCGACCATCATTTCGAAGTGCCGGGATTTGAGCATTTGCATCATCAGTCGGAAAATATCCTGATCAGCAATTGTAACCTGCAATCGTCGTCATGCGCGCTGCGTATCGGTTTCCTGGATCAGAACGATGTGCGCAACGTGCAGGTAACCAACTGCAATATTACCAATTCAAGCCGTGGCATAGGCATATTTTTGAGGGACAAAGGCTCGCTGGAAAACCTATCCTTCACCAATATAACCATCGACACCAAACTCCGCACCGGCGACTGGTGGGGCAATGCCGAGCCGATACATATCTCAGCCGTGCGCGGCAAACCCGGCGTAAAACTGGGTGAGATCCGCCACGTTACTTTTAACAACATTATTTGCAAAGGCGAGAACGGCATGCTGCTGTGGGGAACGGATGAAAGCATACTGCACGACATCTACTTTAACCACATCCGTTTTGAACTGACCGATAGCAAGCTGAACGATGTGGCCGGCGGTAACATCGATATGCGAGGTACTTTGTATGTGAAGGAAGGCCTGTTTAAAAGCGATATCCCAGGACTGCTGGCGCAAAATGTGGATGGTCTGATCATCAACGACTTCCAACTAAAATGGACAGATCCGCGCATGCCATGGCTCACCAACGGCGTCGAGATCAACCATTTTAAAAACGTAAGGATCACCAACTTTGAAGGCACCGGCGCGCCAAATAATCCGAAAGCTTACCCGGTTGAAGTAAAGTATGGGGAACATTTTACAACTGATGTTAAGGCTGTAAGTGTGCATCAGGTTGATGTGAAGTAATTGTCAGGCAACTTAATTATTTAGATAATTCACGTCCCCAAGCGTTTGGCCAAGCCTGTGCATATAACCATAGGATAACTGCAATTTCAGCATTTCCCAATGCGATGCAATATCTGCCAACACAATACGCCTGTTGAGCACCGTATCCAGCACAAATCCGTCCTCATCAGCCTGCTCACTTACGGCAAGAATGCATTCACCATGATGCAGTTTGTCTGATAACAGTGATAGAAACTGGAATTGTATCTCCTTTTTGTCCCTAACGCTTAAGCGTGGTATTTCAATAATGGAGCTGTGGCTGCCGGCCAGTAAAGCCATTCTGACAGCAATATTTGCTTCGAAGGAATTATCGTATCGCAAATTGTACTTATCCAGCACAATGGATTCGGTAGGTAATTGTATTACGGAAAAAAGGTTATGGTATACGGTATCATAATAATACCGCTCCAGGTTGTACTGGCAGGAAATTGTCAACGCCCTGGATATCCAAAATAAATTAAAACGGTCATTCACGCTCATTGTACCGCAAATTATATTAAAAAAATGCCTCTTACGTATATATAATATACGTAAGGAGTTGACTACTTGGTTGTTTTGGGGTTTAAAAAATTATTGCGACAGGTTTAATTACCCCAACCGATACAAATGTGAAAAATGTTTTCCCGGTAATTAATAAGTTAAATCTTCGGAATAATAATCATCTGTATAAGGTAAATTACCTCGCCGGCTTTTCACCGCCGTGTTTGCGATTTTTCAATTCTGCAGCCACGCTGTCTTCCATTGTGCCCGATACTGCGGCTTCGGTCGCGCGCGTTCGGTGGTATCATCGCTTGGCGACACCTGGCTCTTTTTTGCCTTGATGTCCTTGCCGGGAGTAGTTAATTTATTCATATCAGGTTTCAGTTTAAATATTGTACGATTCTATTTCGTCGGCTATCAGGTTTAGCAAGTCTTCCTTTTCAACGCCGCCATCTTTGCAAATATGCAGGTGCTTATGCGGGCCGGGCTCAAAACTGACCACAAATACATCTTTTTTGTACACCTCAAACTTGCAGCTTGCGCCATCGTGATGCATGTAATCGCGCACTTCAAAGTGGTGATGCTCATCATTATAGCTTACCGAAATTTCAAACAGTTCCATTTAGTATCAGGTTATAAATAGCAAACCATTATTATGGCTAAATTGTTGTATGTATATAGAAAAGAGTAATTATGAGTCTTGTTAAATACGTCCAAAAGCGGAATTTCACCAAAACCGCCGAACCGAAATCCGGCAAAAGCAAGGATAATGACCACTTAATGTTCGTTGTACAAAAGCATGATGCATCGCACCTGCATTATGATTTCAGGCTGGAAATGGATGGCGTATTAAAAAGCTGGGCTGTACCAAAAGGCCCATCGACTGACCCAAAAACCAAACGACTGGCCATGATGGTGGAAGACCACCCGTTTGATTACCGCAATTTTGAAGGCATCATTCCGGAAGGACAATACGGCGGCGGTACTGTGATCGTTTGGGATGAGGGCACTTATGAGCCACTTATAGATATAGAAGGCAAAAAGGCACAGGAAAAAGAATTGTTGAAGGAGCTGAAATCCGGCTCTGTAAAAATACGTATGCATGGTAAAAAGCTTAAAGGCGAATTTGCCCTGATAAAAACCCATGGCATGGGCGAGAACAGCTGGCTGCTCATCAAACATAACGACGAGTTTGCCGATGCGGGCGATATCACTGAAAAAGGTAAATCGGTAAAATCAGGCAAAACCATTGCACAAATGGAAAAATCTGCCGATAAGGTTTGGAATAGCAACCACGAGGAAGCTGCTGAAAAGCCAAAGCGGGCGAGTAAAAAAAAAGCCCTGGCAGCAGCGCCTGAGGAAATGGTGGATGAACAGTTGGCTGAGGGGCCGGTGGATACGGTTGTAGATGTTGAAAAACTGCTTAAATCAGCGCCAAAATCGGCTATGCCCAAAAACGTGCAGCCGATGAAGGCCACGCTGGTGGATGAACCTTTTGATGATCCCGACTGGCTGTATGAAGTGAAATGGGACGGTTACCGGGCGATAGCATCTATTAATAAAGGTGAAGTGGATCTTATATCCCGAAATAACAAAACATTCAACGAGAAATTTTACTCCATCCATAACATCCTCAAAAAATGGAAGATGAATGCCGTGCTTGATGGCGAGATCTTGGTGCTGAACGATAAAGGCATCTCTGATTTCGGCGCATTACAAAACTGGCGCAGCGATGCCGATGGGCAGCTGATCTACTACATATTCGACATTTTGTGGTACGAAGGCAAAAACCTGATGAACCTCACGCTCGAACAGCGCCAGGCTATCCTACAAAGTGTACTGCCAACGGATGACGACCATATCCGCCCAAGCAAATCGTTTAAAGCAAATGGCAAGGAGTTTTTCGAAGCTGCCAAAAAGATCGGTCTGGAAGGCATCATCGCCAAAAAGGCCGACAGTCAATATACACCTGATGCACGCTCGCGCGAATGGTTGAAAATAAAGGTACACCAGCGCCAGGAGATCATTATTACCGGGTTTACTAAAAATGAAGGCACCAGCAAACCGTTCAGCGCGCTTACAATGGGTGTGTATCAAAATGGTAAATTGCAGTACGTAGGCAAAGTAGGCACCGGGTTTAATGATAAGATGCAAAAAGAAATGATGGAGCAATTCAAGCCGCTCATCATCGATAAAAGTCCGTTTGATGTAGAGCCAGATGTCGATAAGCCATCCCGTTTCCGCCCAGTGCGAATGGGAGCGAAGCCTACATGGCTAAAACCCGAATTGGTTGGCGAAGTAGAATATGCTGAAATAACCAGCGACGGCGTTTTTCGCCAGGCATCGTTCAAAGGCATGCGCATCGATAAAAAAAGCGAAGGACATCGTGCTTGAAAGACCTAAAGACGCAATAGAGACCGTTCATGATGTAGAGACGCAACACATTGCATCTTCAAACGGCAAACCGAATACGTCTCCGGAAACCGATAAACACAAAGACATTATTATGCCGCCAAAAGATAAAGACCGCCGCACTTTATTAAATCCTACAGAGGAAACCCAGGTACGCAAAATTTGCGGCCACGAGTTGAAATTCACCCACCTGAGCAAGGTTTACTGGCCCGAAGACAACGTGACCAAGCGCGATATGTTCAATTACTATTACCAGGTTGCGGATTATATTCTGCCTTATTTGATCGACAGGCCCATGTCGCTCAACCGTTTCCCGGATGGCATTCATGGCCCAAGCTTTTACCAGAAGGACATAACAGGCAAAGCGCCGGATTGGATCACCAAAACTTTCCCGTATACCACCAGTGATGGCGAGCATAAGGAATATTTAGTAGGTTCCGATGAGTCGTACCTGTTATGGATGGCTTCATTAGGTTGCATCGAAATGAACCCATGGTTCAGCCGTGTGCAATCGCCGGATAACCCCGATTATTGCGTGATCGACCTTGACCCGGATAAAAATACTTTCGACCAGGTGATTGAAGCCGCGCAGGAAGTACGCAAAGTGCTGGACGCTATCGGTGTGCCGTCCTATCCAAAAACTTCCGGCTCAACCGGTATGCATATTTACATCCCGCTTAAAGCGAAATATAGCTATGACCAATCGCAAATGTTTGCACGGTTGATCGTCAACATCGTGCAAAAACAAATACCCGAGTACACCTCGCTTGAGCGTATGGTAGCCAAACGCAACGGCAAAATGTATCTCGATTTCCTGCAAAACCGTCCCGGCGCTACTATTGCAGGCCCGTATTCTTTACGGCCAAAGGTTGGCGCTACAGTTTCCATGCCTTTAACCTGGGATGAGGTAAAACCA
>JABDAU010000021.1 GCA_013289045.1 Bacteroidota bacterium
TTAAAAGAACTTTTCGCTTTGCCTCACGGTTCAGCTAATATTTTTACCCTTTTGGTAGGGTTAAATTTTCAGTGTTTTTTGTCGCGGAAATCGCTTCCGTTCCTTTCGCATTTCTGCGCCCCGTTTGTTTTGGGACTGCAAAGGTACGAACCTTTTTTACTTCTGCAAACTTTATTTTTTATTTTTTCAGCTTGCCTTATTTTCTTTTCAGAGAACAACCCGCTTCCTCGTTTGCGGGCTGCAAAGGTATGAAGATTTATCGCTCCGTCAAATGCATGCCTACTTATTTTTGCAAATAGCTTGTAATTGGTTGTGGATGAGGGCAAAAAATTGATCACAGATTTTTGAGGATTATAGGATTACGCTGATTGCTGCTCTTTTGCCTTTAATAATTACCCATATTTGTTGTGCACATCTTTTAAATTATGGAAAATACAGGCGAAAACTACTTAGCGAGCGTTAGAAAGCTGTTTTTATATTATAAATCGCTGACTGATAGGGCAATTGCGCAGTTAAACGACGAGCAGTTGCACTGGCAGTATAATAATGAATCGAACAGCATCGCTGTTGTTATGCAGCACATTGCCGGGAATTCTATTTCGCGGTGGACGGATTTTTTGAACAGCGACGGCGAAAAATCCACGCGCGACCGGGATATGGAATTTGAAGAGACTACTTTGAATAAAGAGGATCTGACCGCTTTATGGGAAAAAGGCTGGCAATGCTTATTTGATGCCCTTGCCCCGCTTACCGAAAACGACCTCGCGCGTATTATATATATACGCGGTGAGGCGCATACCGTTACCGAAGCAATCAACCGCCAATTGGCGCACCTGCCCTACCACGTCGGGCAGATTGTTTTCCTGGCGAAGATGATGGCGGCCGGGGATTGGAAATCGCTTTCTATTGCAAAGGGAGGGTCGAAGCAGTTTAATGAAAGGAAGGTTAGTGGAAAATAATGTGGGCGTTGCCGCAGTCCGCACTGAGGCCCTCAAAGCGGCCCGGGCTTTCCAGGGCTGCGCTGCGCTCCGGTACCCACTATCGTGGGCACTAAACCCTTACAATCCCTAACGCAGAAATTGTCTGAACCATGATTCGCTTGATTTTAGGATTGAAGGATCTTGAATGTCATAAATCAGGAGTATCTTTTAATCACATAAATCATGGTTCAGACAAATGCGTTAGCGATAGCAGCGGATACCGGCCTGCGGCTAAGGCCTTGTGCAGTATGAATGGATAGCGCGGGCCGCAGGAAACGCCCAGAGTAAGCTGAAAGCTTAAACTATGCTATGTCACGAGTTACGCTGCGCTAAACTCGCGCCAGCATTTGGGTTTAGTTCCGCATAACCAATGCTAATCAACGAAATCACCCTAATCATAAAAAATCAACGGTCCCATTCGTTAAAAAAAGTTAAAAAACCGCATGCATGCAATACCGTTAACTTTCGCGTTATATATTCGCCTGTAAATAAATAATTGACGGGTTTACATTATATAACTATCTTTGCAGGATGTTTAAAAAACAACTAACCCTGGTTGGGGGGCTTTTAATTGTGTTAATGCTTTCTTTTGCTGGTTGCAAAAGCAAGTTTGAGAAGTTGAAAGCAAGTAACGATTACGCTAAAAAATACCGCGAGGCAATACGCCTTTATAACAAGCGCGATTACAGTAAGGCGCTTGAGCTTTTTGAAACACTGGTGGCACGCTATCGCGGGCAAAGCCAGGCGGAAGACCTTTATTACTATTACGCTTACACCAACTACAAACTGAGGGACTATACCTCGGCACGTTACCATTTTAAAACGTTTGCCGAAACTTACCCCACCAGCTCGAGGGCGGAGGAGTGCCGGTTTATGGCAGCTTATTGCTATTATCTGGATTCGCCTATCTTTTCGCTCGACCAAAGCAATACGCAGAGCGCAATTGATGCATTGCAGTTGTTTATTAACTTATACCCTAAAAGCGAGCGTGTGGTTGAGGCCAGCAAGCTGATCCAAAACCTGCGCGATAAGCTGGAAAGAAAATCGTACGAGAACGCTAAGCTATACTTAACTATCGGTTATTACCAGGCTGCCGTTATTGCTTTCGGTAATTCGCTACGCGATTATCCTGATACTAAATATGGCGAGGAGATGGAATTTCTGACCATACAGGCGCAATACGAATTTGCAAAACATAGTGGTGAGTATTACCAGGAAGCCCGCTATGAACTGGCGATAGCGGATGCCGACCAGTTTACGGAGAAGTACCCTAAAAGTACTTACCTGGCGCAGATTGCAACATACAAGAAAGATAGCGACAGGGGCATTATAAACGCCAAAAGGGTTTTAGCTGAAGCAGCATCTGATGAAAAGCTGGCACGCCGTTTGGCCAAAAAAGATTCGACAAGAGTACAGCCGCCTTCGGAAAAAGGGCAGACTGATCAAAAAATACCACAATAAGTAAAAGATTGATATGAGCAATAATAATAACAGTAACGCTAACAAGCCTGCCGTAGCAAGCAGCACAGTAACACGCGACTTGCGCGAACTGGATGTCCAGACAAACAACATTTACGAGTCGATCGTAATTATGTCTAAAAGGGCTAACCAGCTTTCGAACAATATTAAGGAAGAATTGCACCAGAAACTTTCTGAGTTCGCTTCATCAAACGATAACCTGGAAGAGGTATTCGAAAACCGCGAGCAGATAGAAATTTCTAAATACTACGAAAAACTGCCAAAACCATCGTTGGTTGCCGTGCAGGAATTTTTGGATGGTAAGGTATATTACCGCAACCCTGCAAAAGAACAGCAATAAGCCCCCAGCCCCCTGTCCGTAGGACTCCTTCTGAGAAGGGGAAGTAAAAGATATAAGCTTTAGGTCTGATAAGATCTAAGGCTTTTTTGCTTTACCGTGATACGATGCCCGTATACTGATCCAGCATAGAAAAACTCCTTTTTATACCAGGGATATATGACCGGCCTATGGGCAGTTTTTTACCTTTAATGATCACCTGGCTGTGGTTGTGGCTTTCTATTTTGTTTAGCGCGACAATAAATGAACGGTGTATCCTGGCAAATTTTGTCGCGGGTAGTTTTTCCTCCATTTCGGAGATGGACAGATAGGTTCTGAAAGCCCCGTTCACCGTAAATATCTCGAGGTAGTTGCCTTGTGCTTCGACGTAATAAACATCATCAAATACCAGATTCACCATGCGGCGCTCGCATTTAATTATTAGCGATTGTGTTTCAGCAATATCTGTTACAGGCTGCATTTGTTGCATGCGATTCTTCTCCGCATTTAAATACCGGTACAGCTTAACACAAAATGGGATGGTCAATAAAAACTGCAGCTTGATGATATTGTACAGGAACGGCGCGGCGCTCAGCAAAGGTTCTTTAGCCCAATAGATAAGAAAATAGCGCAGGATGATATAATTATCGGTGAGGCGCAGCAGGAAAGCAAAAGCTATCATCAGCAGAATATAAACAGCAATAAACCGGGCAAACTCCCTGCGGATTAACAGGTCGTCCGATATCTTTTCTATCACCAGCCATACAAATAACGCTTTCGGCGCAAGACTGATCAGCTCGTTGCGAAAGACGTTTATAAAATCGTGATCGGTGCTGCCTTCCACCAGGGTAAAAAGTAGCAGGTAGCCTACCCAGTACAGGGCGTATAATTTTACCTTATTCCATTTCCTGCTGCTTAAAGTTTGCCGGGGCATAATTTAAAATTAGTCATTCGTCATCTTTTATTTGCTGTCTGCATCAATTTTTCTTTTTGGGCTGAATGCGTTATTAATTGCGGCTCAAAATTATAACCATGATCAGAAAATTATACTTTCTCTTATTTCTTGTCGCCGCATCTTTTAAGCTGAGCGCACAGCAAACCAACATCTATCCTACCAACTGGTGGACAGGTATGAAAATGAACCATGTGCAGCTATTAGTAAAAAGTGACAACACAGCGCTATCCGGCCAAAAGCTGCAGGTGAATTATGTCGGCATTAAAGTATTAAAGGTGCATCATTTTGCCAATCCAAAATATACAGCTATTGATCTGTTTATAAGTCCTGTCGCAAAGCCGGGCAAAGTGTATCTTACTTTTGGCGATGGCAATAAGACAACAAAATTACCGTGGGCGTTGTTGGCGAGACCTGCCGGTAACGGTACACAATATGCACAGGGTGTAACATCGGCCGATTTCATCGACCTATTGCTCACCGACCGTTTCAGCAATGGCGATCCTTCCAATGACCGCATACCTAGCATGCGTGATCAGTCCCTGAACCGCGATTCGATGTATTTGAGGCATGGCGGGGATTTCCAGGGCATCATTAACCATATCGATTATTTTAAAAGTCTTGGGGTAACTACGCTTTGGCTAACGCCGGTGATGGAAAACGACATGCCCAACCGTACCGAGCATGGTTATGCCATTACCGATCATTATAAGATAGACCCGCGATATGGCAGCCCCGAATTATACAGATCGCTGATCGATAAGCTGCATCAGAACAACATGAAGATGATAATGGATGTTGTATATAACCATACCGGCCTCTATCATTTTTTGGAGCAGGACCCGCCGGATTCCAGTTGGATGCACCGCTGGCCGAAATTCACTCAAACCAATTACCGTGAGCAAACCGAGTTTGATCCGTATGCGGCGCTATCCGACAAAAAGAAAATGGTGGACGGATGGTTTACCTCGCAGATGCCGGATGTCAATCAATCTAACCCGTATATGGCCAATTACATGATACAGAACATTATCTGGTATGTGCAGAAGTTTGGTATTGACGGCATCAGGATAGACACCTATACGTATAACGACCAGCAATTTGCCAATCGCTGCAACCAGGCGATTATGGATGAGTTCCCGAAGATCACGCTGTTTGGCGAGACGCGCGTATTCGGCGTGGCTAACCAGGCTTATTTTAACCAGAACATTTTCAACCTGCCATTTAAAAGCAACCTGCAGGGTTCGGTGGACTTTCAGTGTTTGTATTTTGGCATCATCCCGGCATTGACCGAACCGTTTGGCTGGACGAATGGCGTGAACCGCTTATACTATACGTTAAGCAGCGATTTTTTGAATAAGGATGCCACTCGCAATGTGCTGTTATTGGATAACCATGATGAGCCGAGGTTTTTCTCGGTAGTGGGTGAAGACGTGGAAAAGCAGAAGATGGGCTATGAATGGCTGCTTACCTGTCGCGGTGTACCGCAAATGTATTATGGATCGGAGGTATTATTGAAAGGATTTACCAACCCGGACGGACTGGTACGGTCGGATTTCCCGGGCGGATGGGCCGGCGATAAGAAGAATGCATTTACCGGCGCGGGGTTGAATGATAATGAGTTGGCGGTGCAGTCGCTGGTAAAAAAGCTGGGGACTTTCAGGAAAACTTCTTCGGCACTAAAAACCGGCAAGATGATGCACTATGTGCCGGTAGACGGGCTATATGTGTATTTCAGGTATGATAAAGACCAAACCATTATGTGCGTAATGAATACTGCCACCAAAGATAGCCCGGTTGATTTTGGCAAATACCAGGAAAGAACAGCAGGGTTTACCAAAGCAGAAAACATATTGAGCGGCGAGGTATTGAATACATCCGTCAAAACAACTATACCTGCCATGCATATGTGGGTTTTAGAATTAAAGAAATAAAGAATAGCCTAAAGTTTAAATTGTGTTGATAGATCGAAAACTCTCCTTCCGGGGAGTTTTTTGTTTTTACATTTGTTACTTTAAACAAATCATTCTTTGTTGCACCGTCGCTAAAGCTATGGCGCACGAAGTAGGGGGCTTATGCTACAGAACAAAAAAATACTTTTAGGCATATGCGGCAGCATTGCAGCTTATAAATCGGCTTCGCTGGTGCGTTTACTGGTGAAGGCCGGTGCCGAGGTGCAGGTGGTGATGACGCCGGAGGCTACCAACTTTATTACGCCGCTGACGCTTTCCACGCTTTCCAAGCGTCCCGTTTATGTGGAGTACTTTACGCCCGAAACCGGCGAATGGAATAACCATGTAGAAATGGGCCTGTGGGGCGACCTGTTTTTGATAGCCCCCGCCAGCGCCAATACAATGGCTAAAATGGCTAACGGATTATGTGATAATTTGCTCACCGCTGTGTATCTCTCGGCGAAGTGCCCGGTTTATTTTGCCCCGGCGATGGACCTGGATATGTGGAAGCATGAATCGACAGTGGAGAATGTAGAGAAGATCCAATCCTTTGGAAATGTGCTGATCAAACCCGGTACAGGCGAGCTGGCCAGCGGTTTACATGGCGAAGGCCGCATGGCGGAGCCGGAAGAGATCGTAACATTTTTAGAAGCCGACATTAAAAGCAAATTGCCTTTAGTGGGGCAAAAGATATTGGTTACCGCAGGGCCTACTTACGAAGCGATTGACCCGGTGCGGTTCATCGGGAATCATTCATCGGGCAAGATGGGTTTTGCCATTGCTGATGCTTTGTCGGCTTTAGGAGCAGATGTGATACTGGTAGCCGGGCCGACAGCGCAGTTGAGTAAGCAGCGTTCGGTGAAGCGGGTAGATGTGGTTTCGGCGGCGGATATGCTTGCGGCTTGCGAGCAATATTATCCCGAAGTAAAGGCCTGCATTATGAGCGCTGCAGTGGCGGATTACACGCCTATCAATGTGGCTGATCAAAAGATAAAAAAGCAGGGCGATAATTTGGATATCGAATTAAAAGCGACTGTTGATATTTTAAAAACGCTGGGCGGCCAAAAGCAAGATGGCCAAATATTGGTGGGCTTTGCGCTGGAAACCAACGACGAGGAACAAAACGCCATCTATAAATTAAAAAGTAAAAACCTCGATCTTATTATATTAAATTCGCTTAACGATACCGGGGCCGGTTTTAAGGGTGATACCAACAAGATCATGATTATTGACCGCGACCTGCACAAGACAACTTACGACTTGAAGACCAAAGATGAAGTTGCCCGCGATATTTGTGATAAACTGATTGAATTAATTAAATCATGAAAAAACTTTGCATTTACTTCCTGCTGATCTGCCTGGGCTCATCGGCCATGGCTCAGGACCTGAATGCAAGGGTAACCGTACTTGCCCCCAAACTACAAAGCGTAAACAAACGCGTTTTTGACGACCTCGCCACTGCCATGAAGGATTTCCTGAACGGTCGCAAATGGTGCGCCGACCCTATCGCGCCACAGGAACGCTTCGAATGTACTTTCGTGTTCAATGCCACCAGTTATGACGGCGCAGGCAATTGGGCGGGCGAGTTACAGGTGCAGTCATCGCGGCCGGTGTTCAATAGCTCCTATACTTCTCCCCTGCTCAGCATTAACGACAGGGACATTGCCTTCTCTTACACCCAGGGGCAAACTTTAGACTATACCGACCAAAGCTTTACCAGTAACCTTACCTCCATTATGGCATTTTACGCCTATGTGATCATCGGTATGGATTATGATAGCTTTTCGCGCTATGGCGGCTCGCCTTATTTTGCCCAGGCGCAAAACGTGGTTAACCTGGCGCAAACATCGGCCTATAAAGGCTGGAAGGCGTTTGACAATAACAATGTAAGCCGTTATTGGCTCAGCGAAAACCTGAACAATAAAGTTTATGCCCCGCTGCGCAGCTTTGAATATGATTATCACCGCCAGGGACTGGATGTGATGGCCGACAATGCCGGCAAGGGCCTTAAAATGATAGAAAGCCTGCTGCCTGTTTTAGGGCAGATAGACCGTACGCGTACAGGCGCTATGTTTCCGCTTGTATTTTTTACCGCTAAAAGCGATGAGCTGACGGCGGTATTAAGTAAAGCCGATAGCCGGGACAAGATAGCAGCGATGAATTTGTTGCTGCAAGCCGATCCGGGCGATGGGAATAAATACCAGACGTTGCAGGGGAAGCAGTAGCTAATATGGAACCGGAAGAAAAACTCAGGTTAATTCCTACAATTGATTATGCTAAAACTATTTTAAAACAAAGACTAGTTTATAGAAGAACTGCATGGGGAGCATTAGGGCGCATATGCTTAAATCTTATGCTTTTCATACCTTTTATTTTGATTGCAATAATATGCGTTCAATCATTTTCAGAAGGCGGAGATACAGGATTATATTTTGACTCACTGGCGGTAATATGGTTAATTTTGAGTTATATAAACTTTAATAAAATTATTAAAGTTAGTGGTATCAATCCGATAATAAATAAGGAAGATGCCATAACCACCCTTAAGTCTTTTTATGATGATCTGACTTTTGATGTGAGCAGCGATAATATACTAAGGGATTACAGGCCTCAACGTTTTTTTAAAGCCGGAAGAGTTATTACGGTTATATTCCATGAAAATGATGTGTACTTCCACAAAATAACCTTGGGTAAAGGCGATAGGATGTATCCAATAAACGGCCCTATAGATTATCTGAAAACAAAAGATATAGCAGCACATTTCCTTCATCTGCAGGAAACCCGTCAAAAAGAAACATCTCTTCCTTCTCTTACCTAACGGATTCTCTGCATTTACTATTCTTGTTAAAAAATGTAAAATATTTTTATCTACGAAAGTTTCGTAGTATCTTGTGGTAGTAAATCATTAAACCTGTTTACATGAAAAATTTCAGCCTCACTTTACTATTGCTTTGCTGTGCCTCGTTCGCATTTGCACAGAATTACCAGATCGATTTTAACGTTACCGGTTTTAAAGATCAGACAAAGTTTTATTTGGAGGATGTCGCTAACCAGGACATTATAGACAGCGCGGTGATTGTCGGGAATAAATTTACCATGACGGGTAAGGCGAAAAATATCCCCACAAATCTTTGGATACATGCTAACTATCAAAATAATTACTACTACACCGTATTATTTATTGCAGATGACCATGTAAAAGTTTCGGGCGATATTAGCCAGATGCCTTTTGCACTGAAGATAACTGGTGCGAAAGAACAGGATTTATTCAACAGCCTGTATTCAAGGATAGGGATCGACTATAAAAAGCGGGATACGCTAATGAAACAAGTATTTGCATTAAATGGTGATACCGCAAAGGTTAACCCGGAGAAGCGTAAAATATTGGCAGTAGTTCGCCATCTCGATAGTTCCGACGATTCGCTTCGTATCGCATTTATCCATCAGCACCTGAACAGTTACTTTGCTTTGAGCGAGCTGGATTATTTGAAGGGCCAATATAACCGCGATACACTGCAAAAAATGTATAACTCGCTTTTGCCGCAATATCGCGACAGTCATTACGGGAAGGTGGTAGCGACGTATCTTAAAGTCGGCGACCCATTGAAAACCGGCGATCCGTTTACCGATTTCGCCGGGCAGGACCGCAATGGAAATTTGCACAAGCTTTCTGAAATTAAGAACAAATATATTTTACTCGACTTTTCGGCTACCTGGTGCGGCCCCTGTATGAAATCGGTACAGGAGATAAAAGACCTTATCGGCCAATATCCCGATAAACTATCCGTAGTAACATTTTCTGAGGATGCCGGCAAAAGTACCTGGATCGAAGGCCTTAACCGCGACAAGTCTGAATGGTTAAGCCTTTGGGACGGCAAGGGTATTGATAGCGAAACTTCGCTAAAATATGGCGTAACCGGTTTCCCGACTTTCTTTTTGATCGATCCGCATGGGAAGATCGTCGCCAGCCAGGTTGGCTATGATACCGGCGTGCTGAAACAAATGCTCCAATCGGCGAAAATAGACGCTAATCCGCTGTAACGCTTTACTTTTTCAACTGTCTTTTGTTAAAAAATGCAAATTATTTGCATCTACGAAAAATATCGTATATAATTGTACGAAGATATTCGTAATAGAACAATTGACATGGAAATAAAACCAACAGAAAGCGAACTGGAGATACTGCAGGTGATTTGGGAAAAGAGCGAGTGCAGCGTTCGCGATGTGCATGAAGTGCTGGCCAAAACCAAGGATGCGGGCTACACCACTACCCTGAAGCTGATGCAGATCATGCACGACAAAGGTTTGCTTGAGCGCGACACGACCTCAAAAACGCACCTCTATAAATCACTGATCACCCGCGGGCAGGCGCAAACTACCGCGCTGGATAAAATACTTTCTACAGTGTTTAAAGGCTCCACTTCCGATCTGGTGATACAGGCATTGGGCAACCGCCGCGCATCAAAGGATGAGATAGACGCGATCAAGAATTTCCTCGATCAGTTTGAACAAAAGGACAGCAAATAACAACCGGCATTATGGAAAACATGCTTTATAATATCAGCCAGGTTCTGGGCCTCACCATTATCAACTCGCTATGGCAGGGATTGGTGGTATATTTTATACTGAGGATGGTATTGCTGTTTTCGCCTAACCTGTCATCGTCAAAAAAATACGTGCTGGCCTGCGGCAGTTTGTCGGCCATTACCGTATGGTTCCTTTATACCTTAATTAAACAAATATACCTGTTCGACTGGCTGGCCACCGTGCCTGCAAAGTTTACCGCATCGCCGTTGATGTTCGCTTTGCCGGCCGGTATCAACCAGGTCGACAGCCAGAGCCTCCGCTATTATTATAATATCGAGGGCCTGCTTCCTTACATCGCCGGGGTTTATCTCCTCGGGCTGGTGTTCAATACCTTTCGCATCATAGCGGATAATAAAAGACTGAGCTTCATCCGCAAAGCCGCTACTATCGACCTAGCTTTGCAGCAGCAGGTGAAAAGATTTGCCGAGCAATTAGGCATCAGTAAACAGGTAAGCATCGGCCTGAGCAATATAGTAAGCGTGCCCTGCATGACGGGCTACCTTAAACCGATGATATTGCTGCCCTTTACCCTGCAAACCTATCTCTCGGCAAGCGAGATAGAGGCCATCATACTACATGAGCTTGCCCACATTAAACGCAACGACTATCTATTAAACATACTGCAGCAGGTAATAGCTATACTGCTGTTTTTTAACCCTTGCGCCCAATTGATCAGTAAAATCATCAACGAAGAGCGTGAGAACAGCTGCGACGACCTGGTTGTAAAGGCCGAAGCGGAGCCCTTAACTTATGCAAAGGCTTTATTAAAGCTGGCGCAAAACAGCCACAGCGACCAAAGATTGGCACTGGCCGCAACAGGCAAAAAATACCACTTATTAAACAGAATCGAAAGGATCATGAAAACGAAAAAACAACAAACAGGCACCCGGCCGGCGTTACTGGCCATGCTTATATTCACACTAATGATGGGCGGCATAGCCCTTTTAAACCCGCAAATAGCGCAGGGTAAGATCTCTATAAAAGCAATCCGCCCGGTTATTGACAGCCTGGTAGCGGCAGCAGATACCGGCAAACAACAAACATCTGTTAAACAGCATGCAAAAACCAAGCATGTTGCTAAACATATAAAAGCGGCAGATGATAATATCGATGAGGCAAAGCTGAATGAGTTAAATGCGAAAATACAGCAGTCATCGAATGCGATAAGTCAGTATTATTCGAGTCAGGCTTTTAATGACATAAAGGCCCAGATTGAAGAGTTGAATAAGAACATGCAGGTTTATTACGATAATCCGGAAGCCAAAAAACTGCAGGAAGAGATCGCAAAATTAAGCGTGAATTCTAAAGCATCATATGACGACCCAAAAATGCAGGCAATCAGCGCCGTTTTAGGTGAAAAGGGCCGTAAAATAGGTGCCTTCTACTCATCTCCTGAATTTGTAAAGATCAACAAGGAATTGATGAAGAAATACGGCATAACCAGCGATTACAATGATGACCGTGACGATAACTATAAAAAGTACCAGGCCGAGCTGGCAACCCATATCCCCGCCAATATAAAACTTACCCAGGATGAAATAACAAAGCTCAGCAAACAAATGGGAGATTATTATGGTAACCCTGAGATGAACGCTAATAACAAACGCATACAGGAATTGAGCGATAGTCTGAGTGCTATTTATAATAACCCGCAGGTGAAGTTACAGCAAGAGAAAATGGAAGAACTGAGCCGCAAGATGAGCAATTATGATAGCAATCCTGAAATAAAAAAAAAGCAGGAATTGCTTAACCAATATGCCAAAGAGATGGCGGCATACGTAACCGGCAAGGTATACAAGAACATCTACAAGAATTACAAATACGACTATAAATCATATAATGATAAGTCGGATAAGGACGATTCGGGCAAAGATGCCGATCAGGATAAATCTGATAACCAGTAACAAAATCGCATAAAATCACTCATAAAACAGTAATCCAAAAACCAACACAAAAGTTATGGCAACGAGTATTTTGATAAACGCCCTGGGGCAGGCCTTATTTGAATCGTTCGGACAGGCTTTGCTGATATATGTTGTATTGCAGCTGGTGATGCAGTTTTTCCCTGCACTTGGCTCCAAGTACAGGTACGATGTCAATTATCTTGGCCTCACCATTATCTGCTGCTGGTTTTTGGCCAACCTGGTAAAAATATACCTGCATAATATGGCTATGCCCCATTATAGCGCCATGCTGTATATCGGTAGCCTAAACTATACGCCGCAACACGCGCCAACAGTGCTGCAGCAGGTTGAAGCTTTCATAGCTAATTATGCCAAATATATAACAAGCGTGTACCTGCTGGCTTTGATAGTACAGGGCATCCGTTTAGTGGGTGGTTTTATGCATGTGCAGCAGATCCGTAACGAAAAGAATTTGCGCACGGATCATTTATGGTCGGCCAGGGCGGGTGAACTGGTGCAGAAATTGAAGATCGTGAAGAAGGTATCGCTGTTCTTTTCGGAGCATGTGCAGATCCCGCTAACCATCGGCCATCTCAAGCCCATCATCATCTTCCCTATTGCGCTCATCAATAATTTGGATAACGACCAGGTAGAGGCAATCCTGCTGCATGAGCTGGCGCATATTAAACGTCATGATTATCTCCTCAATATACTGCAGTGCGTAATGGAGACGATACTATGCTTCAACCCATTTGTATGGCTTATCTCCAAGACCATCCGCGAACAGCGCGAATATTGCTGCGACGATATGGTGATAGATGAGGATTGCAATAACTATGCTTACTCCCGCGCGCTGTTCATCATCGCGCAGCAAAATGAACAAAATTATACACTGGCAATGGCTTCGACAGGCTCGAAAAAATACCCGTTGCTTAACAGAATAAAAAGATTAAACATGAAAACTACAGATACATTGCCCAAATTTCACCTGTTGGTGGTTTTGGCAGTAGCCGCACTCGGCCTGTTATTGGCCTGGGGAATCCCGCAATACAGCCATGCAAAAGCTGCACGTCATAATAAAGTAAAACACAGCAATATTGCTACCGAAATAAAAACCGATGCATTGGCGAAACCGGTTATAGCGCCGGCTGCGCATCCGTCGTACATGGTAAACGCTTTGGTTCAACCTGTAGCTCCCCCGGTTTACGTTGATACTGTACCGGCAGCAAAACAGTCGGATTCGATCAAAAAAACACACGTTCACGAGCATTATTATATAGTTGATGACAACGGCAATAAGCGCACCTACCACTCCCTGGCAGAAATGCCGCAGGCTGATAAGGACGCATTTTTAAAGGAAAACCCCAACTTCAATTCAAATTGGAATGATTCAAGCTTTGCTTCGTTGCGCAACTTTAAAATGGATCCTGCTTTCCAGCAGCAAATGGCTGACATGAGCAAAAAGTTGAAAAAACAGTTCAACAGCCCTGAATGGCGGAAACAAATGAACGACATGAAGGTGAAAATGAATAAGCAATTCAACAGCCCTGAGTGGAAGAAGCAAATGGCTGACATGCACGCCACAATGAAGGAACAGTTTAACAACCCTGAGTGGAAAAAGCAGATGGAAGACATGCAGGCTAAGATGAAGGAACAATTCAATAGCCCTGAGTGGAAAAAGCAGATGGAGGACATGCAGGTTAAAATAAAAGAGCAATACAATAGCCCTGAATGGAAGAAGCAAATGGAAGACATGCATGTGAAAATGAAGGAGCAGTTCAATAACCCTGAATGGAAGAAACAAATGGCCGATATGCAGTTAAAGATGAAGGAACAATTCAATAACCCTGAATGGAAAAAGCAAATGGCCGACATGCAATTGAAGATGAAGGAACAGTTCAACAGCCCTGAATGGAAGAAGCAGATGCAGGATATGAAAATAAAGATGAAGGATTTTAACCAGGAAAGAGTTCATGAGCTGGAAAGGCAAAACGAAGAAATGCGTGAAGAGCTAAGGAAAAAAGGCGACCACAAATTCGACGAAACGGAGAAAGATACAGTCAAATAAGGGACAGCCATCACAAAGATTTCGTAATTTAGCGTTCCAATTTAGTAACGCTATGCTTCAAAGGCTTTCTATCAGTAACTATGCTTTAATTGACGATCTCGAGATCAGTTTTGATGCGGGATTGAACATACTTACTGGCGAAACGGGCGCGGGTAAATCCATTATACTCGGCGCCCTTTCGCTTATACTGGGCCAGCGTGCCGAAAGCCGTTATTTCTTTAACCAGCAAAAGAAATGCGTTATCGAGGGCCAGTTTAAAGTACAAGGCTTTCATTTACAATCGTTTTTTGAGGAGAACGACCTGGATTATGAAGGCGAAACCGTGCTGCGCCGCGAGATCTCGGCTGACGGCCGCTCAAGGGCATTTATCAACGATACCCCGGTAAACCTTACCACACTAAAAGACCTTGGCGAAAAGCTGATCGACATCCATTCGCAGCATGCTACCTTAGAGATCAACGATCCCGAATTCCAGCTACTGGTGGTTGATTCCGTTACCGGGCATGATGATGTGTTACATAGCTATCGCACCAAATTTAAACTCTATAAAAAGAACATTTCGCACCTGCAGCAAATGATCACTGCAGGCGACAAAGCCAAGGCCGACCTTGATTATTTCCAGTTCCAGTTTGATGAGCTGGAAAAGGCGTCGCTTTCAGCTGACGAGCAGGAGCAGCTAGAGCAGGAATTATATTCGCTTACCAATGCAGAAGAAATAAAACGGAACCTGCTTGGCGCGCATTATTTGATGAACGAGGGCGAAACGTCTGCCCTCATCCAATTACGCGAAGCAGGGCACCAGCTATCAGCGCTGGAGAAATTCAACCCCGCTATAACCGAGTTGCATCAGCGCCTCAACAGTTCCATTATCGAGCTGAAGGACATCGCCGATGAAATAAGCATCATTGAACAACATACCCAAACCGATGAGGCGCGTGCCGAAGAAGTGAACCTGAGGTTGAGCACCATCTACAATCTGCAAAAAAAACATCGCGTAAATACCAATGCCGAACTGCTGCAAATACAGCAAGACCTTTCGGATAAGATACAGCAGGCCATATTTGGCGATGAAGCCATTGAAAAGCTGCAAAAGCAATTGGAAACAGACAAAGCCGAATTGGAACAAATTGCCGCAGAACTCTCTGCAAACCGGAATCAGATCATTCCCGCTATCGAGGAAAATGTGCTGAAAACACTGGCCGAGATGGGGATGAGTAATTCATCGATAAAAATTTTTAACGAAGTCCGGAAGTTGGAAAGTCCGGAAGTCGGAAAGATAGAAAAGACCGGCAGCTCACTTCCGGACTTCCAGACTTCCGGACTTTCGGATTCCGGAATTGATCATATCAAATTCCTTTTCTCCGCTAATAAAGGCCACGCGCTGGCCGAAATGAGCAAGGTAGCCTCAGGCGGTGAGCTTTCGCGGTTGATGCTCAGCATTAAATCGCTGGTGGCGCAGAATACTGCACTGCCGACTATCATTTTCGATGAAATAGATACCGGTGTAAGCGGCGAGGTAGCTAACAAGGTTGGCCAGGTAATGGAAAAAATGTCGGAGCATTTGCAGGTGATCACCATTACGCACCTGCCGCAAATAGCCAGCAAAGGACAAAGCCATTATTTTGTTTATAAGGATGATGAAGGTGCGGCTACCAGTACCCGCATTAAACAATTGAACGAACAAGAGCGCGTACTGGAAATTGCCAAGATGTTAAGCGGGGATAAGCCGGGTGAGAGTGCACTGCAGAATGCCAGGGAATTGTTGGGGAGTTTGCAGTAAGTAAACGAAGACAACTTACGAAGTTTTTGAGATAATGCAGGTTGTCCGCGTTTAAGAACCTCGTAAGTTTTGTGCAAAGTCCGATATCAAACTTACGAAGTTTTAGAAACTTCGTAAGTTCCGGTCCGCGTTTAGGAACTTCGTAAGTTTTACCCGTTTGCCAAGCGTTCAAAATCTACAATCCTCCAACTAAAAACTGCAAACTAATTTTATACCTTTACACCCTCGAAATAAATCAAACAATATGGCTAACAACTTATTAAAAGGCAAAAAAGGGATCATATTCGGTGCGCTGGATGAGAATTCCATTGCCTGGAAAACCGCTCAGCATTGTTACGCTGAAGGCGCCGAACTGGTACTCACCAACGCCCCTATCGCTTTGCGTATGGGCGCCATCAACAAGCTTGCCGAAGAAACCAAAGCGCCGGTGATAGCTGCCGACGTTACCAGCAATGAAGATATTGAGAACCTTTTCAATAAATCGCTTGAGCATTTTGGCGGCGGTGTGGATTTCATCCTGCATTCGGTAGGTATGAGCCTTAACGTGCGAAAAGGGGTTCATTATACCCAAAACAATTACGAGTTTACCCATAAAGGCTTTGATATTTCATCATTAAGCCTGCACCGTATACTGGCCGCAGCATATAAACTGGATGCCATTAACGAATGGGGATCGGTTGTGGCCTTAACTTATATCGCAGCTCAACGCATATTCCCTGATTATAACGACATGGCCGATAATAAAGCCATCCTCGAGAGCATTGCGCGCAATTTCGGTTATCATTATGGCCTTAAAAAACATGTGCGTGTAAATACCATTTCGCAATCGCCAACCCGCACTACTGCCGGGTCGGGCGTTAAGGGATTTGATGCTTTTATCAGCTATGCAGAAAAGATGAGTCCGTTGGGCAATGCTGATGCTGATGCCTGTGCAGATTACTGTGTGGCGCTGTTCTCAGATCTTACCAAAATGGTTACCATGCAGAACCTGTTCCATGATGGCGGCTTCTCTTTTACAGGTGTATCGCAAGCTATTATCGAGGATATACAGAAACTTGGAGGCGAATAAATAACATTATTACATAAAAAAAGCGTGGCGGTATCCGTCACGCTTTTTTTATGCTTTGAAATGAAGGGGATTATTCAGCAGCAACCAGCACTAATTTAACACCGATATCCTGTGTTGGCTTAACAGGTGCTGTACCTGCGGCATTTTGAGAATACAGTACCAGGTTACCGGCATCGTTATAGTAGCTGTAGGATACGTTGTTGTATACTTCGGGTACCTGCTCATAAGAGCCCTGCTCGAAACTAAAGTATACCAATACGCCGCCTGTATTAAAGAAGTCACGGATCTGGTCGGCCTTTATAGATACCGAATCAGCCTTGCCGTCAGAAGTTACGGTCCAATCAGTTGATTTTACAGTGGTAACATAACTCCTGTTAGGGGTGGTTTCATCATATCGTTTAGTACATGAAGCCATGAATAGTGCGCTGCCCCCTATTAATAAGAAGAATAAGATTTTTTTCATAATGCGTAGTATTTGTTTTTGTATTGACGTAAGAAACCAAAAAAGGTTTAATAAAAAATGTTAAAATTAGTTAAAGATGATATTATGGACTGCATTTTGTAATATTCTTTATACGTTATAAAATTGATTATCACAAGAGATACTTTTGTTATATCTAACCATTCAGCTATGAAAAAGTATCCATTATCCCTGCTGTTTTTACTTTTCGCCATCCAAAGCTTTGCCCAATACAATGTTAGCGGGCGCGTTATAAACAAATCGGACAAAAAGCCTGTCGCGAACGCGGTAGTTTTCATCAACAACTCGGCCATTGAAAGTACAACCGATAGCGCCGGGCAATATAAACTGAACTTGCCTGCCAGCCAATACCACTTGCTTATAACTATAGTAGGTTTTGAAAGTTATAAAACGCCGCTTACTGTAAAAGGAAATACAGTATTGAATGACATTGAGCTAACACCAAAGATCGGCGCAATAAAAGAGGTGACGATAAAGGCCAGGCCAAACTTATCGCCTTGTTTCCCTGCCTTCGAGACGGAATTTTTCGGTAATTCTCTTTTTGCCCGGCAATGTAAAATACTCAACCCGCTGGCAGTACAGTTTTATGATATTACGCCTAAAGGCGGCTTCACTGCACGATCAAGTGATTTTGTACAAATTGAGAATGATGCGCTGGGTTATAAAGTAAAATTTTTACTGCTTTTCTTTATAAAGGATGTCGACAAGCAGAGTTGCTTTTTTAAGGGTGAGTCATTTTTTGAAGAGATGAAAGGAACACCAAAACAGGAACGCGAATGGCATAAAAACCGTTTGGCCTGTTACCAGGGTTCGTCAATACAACTGTTTCGTTCTATCCTCAGCGATAGTTTAGCCGAGAATGGTTTCCGTGTTAAACGCGCCAGCCGTAAACTCAATCCGTATTATAACAAAAATGGGATGATGGTAGACCCATATGATATAGACAATGCCGCTACCGCTGCTACAATGGCCAATGACCTGGGCATTGATGATGATAATTCAGACAATACGGTATATAATGACAGGCTGGAGAATAGTTTTCTTACCGGCAAAGAGCTGTTATTAAAAACCAACCAAAAAGACTTGTTTGCTGTAAGCGGAAAAACACCAAAAGACACTTCTATCAACAGCTTATATATAGAGCATACAAAAAATGTATTGCCCTTTGCCAAAAATGAATCGGTGCCATGGATATGGGGCGGCAAGGTTACCTTCTTTACTTTTAAGGATAAGCCATACCTCGTTTTCAACGACAATGGTAAAATGCTTAATCCTGGAGTAATGGATATTGAAGGCTATATGCTGATGCAATCGCGTGTGAGCACTATGCTGCCGTTTGATTACAAGCCAATGCTATAAAATTATTGTCTGAGTAGTATTGCATGTAGGATAACACACCCCTACAACCGCACTGGCTTCGCGCCCCCTCTCAAGAGGGGAACTTAAACACAAAGCCTCCCGGATACCGGGAGGCTTTGTATTTTAAAATTGGGGAGCAGCTTATTGCTGTTCTTCTTCCTCTGGCTTTTTGTTTTCGCTTTTGCGGTCGATGATCCTGATCTCGTTGGCTTCTTTGTCGAAATCAACTACCATCGTATCACCGTCTACCAGCTCGCCTTTTAGTATTTCCTCGGCAATTGGATCCTCCAAATATTTCTGGATGGCGCGTTTCAACGGACGGGCTCCAAATTGTGAGTCATAGCCTTTTTCGGCAATGAACTCTTTGGCGTTATCGGTCAGCTCTATCTTGTAGCCAAGGCTGTTCACCCTGCCGAACAGGAAGCCAAGCTCGATATCGATGATCTTGAAGATCTCGTCTTTACCCAGTGAGTTGAACACGATCACATCGTCAATACGATTCAGAAACTCAGGTGCGAAAGCGCGTTTCAAGGCGTTCTCTATCACTCCCCTCGAGTGTGAATCAGCCTGGTTAGTTTTAGCTTGCGTGCTGAAACCTACGCCTTGGCCAAAGTCTTTCAGCTGGCGTGCGCCGATATTGGAGGTCATGATGATGATGGTATTCCTGAAGTCAACCTTGCGGCCCAATGAGTCGGTTAGCTGGCCTTCGTCCAATACCTGCAACAGGATGTTGAATACATCAGGGTGAGCTTTTTCTATCTCATCCAGCAATACTACAGCGTATGGTTTACGGCGTACTTTTTCAGTCAACTGTCCGCCTTCTTCATAACCTACATAGCCCGGAGGCGCACCTACTAAACGTGATACAGCGAATTTTTCCATGTATTCGCTCATATCAATCTGGATCAGCGCATCCTCGGTGTCGAACATAAAGCGGGCAAGCTCTTTTGCCAGCTCGGTTTTACCAACACCTGTAGGGCCCAGGAATATGAATGAGCCGATAGGTTTTTTAGGGTCCTTTAAACCGGCACGTGTACGTTGTATGGCGCGGGTTAGCTTCTTGATCGCATCTTCCTGGCCGATGATCTTGCCTGCAATAGTTTCAGACATGTTCAGCAGTTTCTGACTGTCAGCCTGGCCAACTTTTTGTACCGGGATACCGGTCATCATGGCCACTACTTCGGCAACGTTATCTTCGGTTACCGTATAGCGTTTTGATTTGGTTTCGGCTTCCCAAACACCTTTGGCCTGGTCAAGTTCTTCCAATAAATGCTTTTCAGTATCGCGAAGCTTGGCTGCTTCCTCGTATTTCTGGCTGCGAACAACCTTGTTCTTTTCAATTTTGATCAATTCGATCTTCTGCTCGATATCCAGAATATTTTGCGGAACATGGATATTGGTCAAATGCACACGCGAGCCTGATTCATCCAGCGCATCGATAGCCTTGTCCGGTAAAAACCTGTCGGTAATATAACGGGTGGTTAAAGTAACGCAGGCGTTGATAGCTTCCGGCGTATAAGTTACGCCGTGGTGCTCTTCGTATTTCTCTTTTATCCTGTTCAGGATCTCGATGGTTTCATCCGGAGTAGCCGGCTCAACCATTACCTTTTGGAAACGACGGTCTAAAGCGCCATCCTTTTCAATATACTGACGGTATTCATCCAGCGTAGTTGCGCCGATGCATTGTATCTCGCCCCTTGCCAAAGCAGGTTTGAACATGTTGGATGCGTCGAGCGAACCTGAAGCGCCCCCTGCACCTACTATGGTGTGGATCTCGTCGATAAACAGGATCACATCCGGAGATTTTTCCAGCTCGTTCATCACAGCTTTCATACGTTCTTCAAACTGGCCGCGGTATTTGGTACCGGCAACCAATGAAGCCAAATCAAGCGTAACCACACGTTTGTTGAACAGCACGCGCGATACTTTACGCTGAACGATACGCAATGCCAAACCTTCGGCTATAGCTGATTTACCAACGCCAGGCTCACCGATCAGGATCGGGTTGTTCTTTTTACGGCGTGATAAGATCTGTGATACGCGTTCAATTTCTTTTTCGCGACCAACGATCGGATCAAGGCGGCCGTCTTCGGCAGCTTTGGTCAGGTCGCGGCCAAAGTTGTCAAGCACCGGTGTTTTCGATTTAATGTCGGATACCTTTTTAGGCTGGCTGAAAGAATCATCTTCCTTGAATTCTTCTTCACCGCCTGTAGGCGAACCCGGCATTTCGTCGGTCACATCGTTTTTGTGCGATTCAACCTCACCTTTAAAAATTTCATAATTAACGTGGAACTGCATCAATATCTGTGATGCGATGTTGTCCTCGTCGCGCAAAATGGAGAGTAGTAAATGTTCTGTACCAATAACGTCGCTCTTAAATATCTTTGCCTCAAGGTAGGTTATCTTCAATACTTTTTCAGCTTGCTTTGTCAGCGGAATACTGCTCACATTCAGGTTTGCGCCAACAGTGCCTTTTACGGCATCTTCAACTGCGCGGCGCAGTTTTGCGGTGTCAACGGCCAGCTCTTTCAACAATTTGATAGCTACCCCGTCCCCATCGCGGATCAGCCCGAGCAGAAGGTGTTCAGTACCAATATAATCGTGGCCCAGGCGTAACGCCTCTTCTCTGCTATATTGAATGACGTCCTTTACCCGCGGCGAAAATTTAGCTTCCATATATACCTTTCTTATTAGTACGTCCCTAATTTAAAAAATTGTTTTCATAAATTATGACGAGTTTATTTACACTTATCAACAAAGTTGCTGCCAACTTTTAAAACAATGCTAAATCAGACATTATTATGATGTGCAATCTATCATTTTGACCTTTATTGAGCGAATATTTCTTAATAAAAACTTAATGCTGAATATTTTATTACATAAAATCAACAACTTATATTTTTTGGAGTTAAAATAACCTCCAAAGTTTAACCTTAAACGGCCAATTTCCCCAAAATGCGCCAAATGTGGAAGATGTTCGACACCCGTATGACATTAAGGCACAAAAGCTGCCACCGTTTCCTGAAGATGCCCTTTCTAATCCTCTTATATATTAATACGTAAAAAAGCGCTCTTTTGATTTAATAAAATAGCTTTTTATTGATACGAAAGAATAATTGCTTTCGCGACAATAATTTACCCTCACCAGCTCTTTTTCGTTGTCTTTTTTCATCCTAAGAAATCGCTGCGGGAACTTATCAATATGTAACAATAAAATAATGTTTTGTTTAAGATAATTCACTTACATTTAATCCATTATATTAATTAATCCCCTTTTTACCTTAATTTATTTAAACATGGAGACCAAGATTTCAACTAAATTCTTCGCCGAGCTTTTCGGCACACTTGTTCTTGTTTTAATGGGTTGCGGCAGCGCTGTAATAGCGGGCGCAAACGGCACCAGCGGTGTTGGGTTATTAGGTATATCTTTTGCGTTCGGGCTTTCAGTTGTGGCAATGGCGTATGCTATCGGTCATATCTCGGGCTGCCATATCAATCCGGCCATCTCAATAGGCATGGTGGTGGTGGGCCGTATGAAGGCGAGCGAAGCAATTGTGTATATCATTGCCCAAATAATAGGCGCTATTGCGGGTGCAGGTATATTATTTGCAATTGCAAGCGGAAAAAGCGGCTATACCATTTTTGCAGGCCTGGGCCAAAACGGTTATGGCGCGGCGTCACCGCAGGGCTATAGCCTGTTATCGGGCTTTATTGCCGAAACCATATTCACGTTCATCTTCCTGCTGGTAATTTTCGGCTCTACCTCTACCAAAAACATACACGGCGGATTTGCAGGTCTTTCCATCGGTTTGTGCCTGGTGCTCATCCATATAGTGGGTATACCGGTTACCGGTGTATCAGTTAATCCTGCCCGCAGTATCGGGCCTGCATTGCTGGTTGGCGGTGTAGCTATTACTCAACTCTGGCTGTTTATCCTCGCGCCTATACTGGGCAGTATTTTGAGCGCGCTAGTATGGAAGTATTTGTTGGAAAGGAATTAATATAGTCAACCTGTCACTCTAAATATGGCCGCAATAGTTTTTACTGTTGCGGCCTTTTTTGTGGGAATGATTTTGAAGAGTTTAGTGGTTTGCCATAGGTAAATTTAAGCCTAATTGGGCGTTGCCGCAGCCTGCGCTAAGGCCTGTGCAGTATGAGCGGATAGCCCGACCCGCAGGGGAACGCCCTATTTTAGAGATTAGAGATTAGTGAATAGAGATTAGGTTGTAAAGTTTGATATCGCCCCTTCTGGCTTAAAAAAACGTTACACATCAACCTTCTTCTACCAAGAGCCAGACGGAGTCTTACATTTCATTATGGATTTAAGAGCGCTGCGCTAACTCTTAAACCAGTGCAGGGATAGGAAGGGTTTAGTACCCACTATCGTGGGTACCGCAGCGCAGCGCAGCGGAGCCCTGGATAGCCCGACCCGCAGGGGAACGCCCTATTTTAGAGATTAGTGAATAGAGATTAGGTTGTAAAGTTTGATAAACCCCTCCCTGCCACTGCACTATCCATCCGCACCCCTCCCTTGGGAGGGAATTTGAAAAACGCCATAAGGTTTCGAACACTTCCTTTAGGTAATCCATCATATTTCACCCATATTTGCCACATATATTGAGTGAGTTCAATCACTCATTCACTAATTCAATAATTCAGTCATTAAACACATGGCAGACGAAAAGATCATATTTTCAATGGCCGGGGTGAGCAAAGTTTATCCCCCGCAAAAAACAGTGCTAAAGAACATTTACCTGTCGTTTTTTTATGGCGCCAAGATCGGCGTGCTGGGTTTGAACGGGTCTGGTAAATCATCCTTATTAAAGATCATAGCAGGCATCGATAAGACCAACATCGGCGAAGTTGTTTTTTCGCCGGGATATACTATTGGCTACCTGGAGCAGGAACCGCAGCTCGACCCCAACAAAACCGTAAAGGAAGTAGTGGAGGAAGGCGTGAGCGAAACCACAGCGCTGTTGAAGGAATACGAAGAAATAAACGAAAAATTTGGCTTGGAGGAATATTATAGCGATGCCGATAAAATGGATAAGCTGATGACCCGCCAGGGCGAATTGCAGGATAAAATTGATGCCGTAAACGCCTGGGAAATAGACGTAAAACTGGAACGTGCGATGGACGCCCTGCGCTGCCCGGAGCCGGATACCAAAATATCGGTACTGAGCGGTGGTGAGCGCCGTCGCGTGGCGCTTTGTCGTTTGCTGCTGAAGGAACCGGATGTGCTGTTGCTGGATGAGCCAACCAACCACTTAGACGCCGAGTCGATAGATTGGCTGGAGCAGCATTTGAAACAATATAAAGGCACCGTCATTGCCGTAACGCACGACCGTTATTTCCTTGACAACGTGGCCGGTTGGATATTAGAGCTGGACCGCGGCGAGGGTATCCCATGGAAAGGCAATTACTCATCATGGCTGGACCAGAAGGCTAAACGACTGGCGCAGGAAGAAAAAAGCGAAAGCAAACGCCAGAAAACGCTGGAGCGCGAGCTGGAATGGGTACGCATGGGGCCAAAGGGCCGTCATGCCAAGTCGAAGGCGCGTTTATCCAATTACGATAAACTGGCGTCTGAAGAAACCAAGGAACGCGAAGAAAAATTGGAGCTGTTCATTCCGCCCGGCCCGCGTTTAGGTAATGTGGTGATTGAAGCCAATGGCGTAACCAAAGCTTATGGCGATAAGGTTTTGTTTGATAACCTGAGCTTTTCGCTGCCGCCGGCAGGTATTGTAGGCATTATCGGCCCGAACGGTGCGGGTAAAACCACGCTGTTCAGGCTGGTGACCGGTCAGGATAAACCGGATGCGGGGACTTTCCGCGTGGGTGAAACGGTGAAGCTGGGCTATGTCGACCAGATGCATGATGACCTGGACCAGAACAAATCTGTTTGGGAAAATATAACCGGCGGACTGGAAAATATTATGGTGGGCAACCGCCCGATCAACTCGAGGGCGTATGTATCGCGCTTTAACTTTAACGGCGCCGATCAACAGAAGAAGGTTGGCATATTATCGGGAGGTGAGCGTAACCGCGTGCATTTGGCCATCACGTTGACCAAAGGATCGAACGTGCTGCTGCTGGATGAGCCGACCAACGACATTGACGTAAACACGTTGCGTGCACTGGAAGAAGCGCTGGAAAACTTTGGCGGCTGCGCGGTGGTAATCAGTCACGACAGGTGGTTTTTAGATAGGATCTGTACGCATATATTAGCGTTCGAGAGTAATTCGCAGGTATATTTCTTCGAAGGGAATTACAGCGATTACGAGGAAAACCGAAAGAAGCGTTTGGGTGATGTTGGGCCGCATAGGATAAAGTATAAGAAGCTGACGGTGTGAGGAAGAGGCAGGAAACAAGAAACAAGAAGCAAGATTTTTTTACCCCCCCCGATGCCGGTGTCCTCACCGGCATCATTTTACACAGCAGCAGCATATGAGGTTAGAGAATATTATTTTTGATATACAGGACGACTATATCCTGTGCAAAAATGATATCAGCCCGCTTAACTCCAAAACATGGCGATTGGACCTGCTGCCGGATAAGATCATCTACACCTGGAAAAGAAAAACCGTTGAGTTCTCAATAGCAGATATCCGGGAGCTGCAATACGAAGCAGATACTTTTGGCAAATACGACCTTCAGGACAATGCCATGGCATATGTAATTTTGAAAAGCGACCCTGAGCCGCGCTTCCTTTTTTCGATAGTGGTAAACCAACCGGAATTTGCGCTGATGAGTAAAACCAATGCCTCTATAGTTTGCGATCAGATCATATCGTTCATCGGCAATAAGTACGGTATCCCCTGCAGTTATAAAATCGCTATCGATACAAAAGCAAAATTAAATTACAGGATATGGGTAGTGGTTGGGTTTGTAATATTGCTACCCTTCATGCTGTGGCTGGCGCATAAATACAATTTATAAAATGATCACGAATTGCTCAAAATCTATCTGAAATATACCATTTTTTAGCAAAAAATGCAGTATTTAATTTGCACGGTTTTAGCATAATGCAATTGTAAATTTACCTGTATATCAACAACTTATAATTTGAGTTACTGTAGCAAAGTGTAGCAAAAGCGTAGCGTTTCCCCGCATAAAGTGTAGCTATTTGTAGCAAATTTTAAGCCTTGCAGACCTGTCTTTTATGAAAAGACCCATTCCACGGATCATGCCATGAATACTCAACCTCACCCCAATAACATAAAATTGTTAAATCTCTCTAACTCAACAATACGTATCTCAATTAATCCTATCTTTGCAACCGTTTTATAATAAAGAGATACCGTGATAATTATTCTGATTTTTTTCTTCGGACATTGGTTCTTGTCCTTGTTCTTTCAAACATTCTTTTTGCACAGATACGCATCACATAAGATGTACACTACCAGCAAGTTCAACGAAAAGTTATTCTACTTCCTGACTTTCTTTTTCCAGGGCGCATCGTTCCTTAATCCGCGTGCTTATGCCATTATGCACCGCGAACACCATGCTTTTAGCGATACGGAGAAAGACCCGCATTCGCCGCATTTTTTTAAGGATGTGTTCCAGATGATGATGTACACTGCCACTAGCTACCAGGCTTACGTGAACCGCCTGAAAGAGCCTGATGCGCAGTTTGCAGGTTACTATCCCGAATGGGAAACTATCGACCGTATAGGTTCAAGCTGGGTAACGCGCATTGGCTTTGGTGTTTTATATGTTGCCTTCTACGTTGTGTTTGCCACACATTGGTGGTTATTCCTGCTATTGCCTATTCACTTTTTAATGGGGCCGATACAGGGCGCTATCGTGAACTGGTGCGGTCATAAATACGGTTATTCTAATTTCGACAATAAGGATAAATCAAAAAATACTACGCCTTTCGACTTCTTTTTACTTGGTGAATTATTTCAGAACAATCATCACAAACGCCCAAACAGTGCAAATTTTGCCGCAAAGTGGTTTGAGATCGACCCGGTTTACCCGGTAATGAAATTGATGCATTGGATGCGTATTATACGTCTGCGAAAAATAGCTTAATTGGGAGGTGAAAGGTTAAAGGCGAAAGGTTAAAGGCAAGGCAAATTGAAAACCTTTTACCTTTCGCCTTTTACCTTTCACCTTTAAATAATACCTTTGACAACGTGACCGGGTAACCTTTTACCTTTACCCTTTCTCCTTTTACCTTCAAAAACAATGAGTGTTTCTAAATTAGCCCAGAACCTGCATGGTTCGGAGATCATTAAAATAGCCGGTGAAATAAACGAGCTAAAACGCCAGGGACAGAACATCGCTAACTTAACTATCGGCGATTTCGATTCAAACATCTATCCCATCCCTGCCCAATTAAAGGAAGGTATCATTGATGCTTACGAGCATAATCAAACCAACTATCCGCCGGCAGACGGGATGCTGAACCTGCGCGAAAGTGTCTCGGCTTTTTTAAAGACCCGCTACGAGCTGGACTATAAGCCATCGCAGATCTTGATCTCGGGCGGTTCACGTCCGCTTATTTATTCAACATTCCTGGCAGTTGTCGATCCGGGAGACAAGGTGATCTTCCCTGCACCGTCATGGAATAATAATCATTACAGCGACCTGCTTACCGCCGCCCCGATCATCATCCCGACAACGCCTGAAAATAATTTTATGCCTACGGCTGATGATATTCGCCCGCATATAAAAGGTGCAACCCTACTGGCTTTATGTTCACCGCTGAACCCAACAGGCACCATGTTCAACAAAAAGGACCTGGAAGAAATTTGCGACCTGGTAATTGCCGAAAATAAATCCCGTGCCGAAGGACAAAAACCATTGTACCTGCTGTACGACCAGATCTATTCGCAATTGACATTTGGCGCGCATCAGCATTACAACCCGGTAAGCCTTCGCCCTGAACTGAAGGATTATACCATCTTTATAGATGGTGCGTCAAAATGTTTTGCCTCTACCGGCGTACGTGTAGGCTGGGGTTTCGGCCCGGCGCATGTGATCGATAATATGAAAGCTATCGTAGGCCATATGGGCGCATGGTCGCCAAAGGCTGAGCAGGTGGCTATGGCAAAATTTTTGACAAATGATACTTTTGTTGATGGCTATCTGTCTGAGCTGAAAGGCAATATCCGGGCAAGCCTGAATGCCTTGTACGAAGGCTTTAGTCAGATGAAAGCCGAAGGTTTTGCAGTAGATGCCATCGAACCGATGGGCGCTATCTACCTCACTATCAAAATAGATTACGCAGGCAAAACTACGCCGGATGGCACAGTATTGAAAGACTCTGCCGATATCAATTTCTATCTTATTAAAGAAGCAAAAACAGCCTTTGTACCGTTCTCTGCGTTTGGTACAGGCGATGAAGTGAACTGGTTCCGCGCATCGGTTGGCGCTATTACTTTGCAGGAAATAAAAGAATTTTTGCCGAGGATAAAAGAAGCATTATCAAAGCTGAAATAAGCACTCGATACTAACTTACGAAGTTTTAGAAACTTCGTAAGTTTGGTTTTAAGCATACTGCATCGCGAGAATTCCTACAAAACTTACGAAGTTCCTAAACGCGGACAATTTACAAAATCTTTATCTTTCTCGCCTGATATTAACTTACCTTTAGATTAGCTTCAACAAAATAATAGAGGGTTATTATTATTGTTGAAGCTTTCTTTTTGCTTCTTTTTCTTTGTTAATAATCTTGAATTTTGTTAAGAAGTTAACAACGGTAAAGGTGTTTAATTTAACTTACCAGGCATCAAGGCCTACACTTCGATTAAAACCTTTACCGTTTGTTTTAAACTGTGACATCAAATAGAAATTAGAGTTTCGAAGGCTCATTAGTAAGGTATTGATGTGGTTTAAAACCGTTAACTGTTTACTCACATAAACAGTGTAAAGATATGGAATTTGAATTTTTCATCGGGATCGATGTATCAAAGAATGAGCTGGACTTTTCCGTTCAGCAGGGAAAATACTTTCTTTTTCACAAGGAGGTGATCAATGAGCCGGAAGCCGTTAAAACGCTTTTAAAAGAGCTCAGTAATTTAGAAGGCTTTTCTTTAAGCAAGGCTGTCTTTTGTATGGAACACACAGGTATTTACAGCAATCACCTGTTATCCTGCCTTTATCAGAAGCAAGCGAACATTTGCCTGGAATCAGCCAGCCAGATCAAAAAGTCGCTTGGTAACCTGCGAGGCAAGAATGATAAGGTTGACTCACAGCGGATTGCAGCCTATGCTTATAAAAACCGGGATGACCTTCGGTTGTGGGCGCCCAGGCGCGAACAAGTGCAGCAACTGGCCCATCTGTCATCCACGCGTTCAAGGCTTATAAAGGCGAAAAAGATGCTCAAAACTCCGCTTAAGGAATATGGCTCCTTTGTTAAAAAGAAAGCTGTCAACCAAAACACCCACGTATGTAATCAAGCATTGAATGGCATTGAAGCTAGTTTACAGCAGGTGGAAATAGCTATAAGAGCAATTGTTCATGCCGACCCGGAATTGAAACGCTTGTTTCAGTTGATCACTTCTGTTGTTGGGATCGGTAAAGTCATAGCAATACAGTTGATAGTGACGACCAATGAGTTTAAAAACATTGATAATGCTAAATCATATGCCTGTTATGCAGGGTTGGTACCTTATCTTGAAGAGTCCGGGATATTCAAGGGAAAGGGCAGGGTATCCCACATCGCCAATAAAAAGGTAAAAACACTTTTGCATATGGCCGCATTAGTAGCCATTCAGCATAACGGTGAGCTAAAACTTTATTATGAACGCAAGATCAACCTTGAAAAGAAGAATAAAATGAGTGTGATAAACGCTGTCAGAAATAAGCTTGTTCAACGTATTTTCTCCTGCGTGAACCAAAACAGAGTATATGAAAAAAATTATCTCAAATTAGTTGTTTAAATCATAGAAATCGAAGTTTTTAAAACTTCGTAAGTTTGATAGTAACCCTACGGCACTCAAGAGTTACAGAATAAACTTACGAAGTTCCTAAACGCGAACAACTTACAAAGTTTCTAAAACTTCGTAAGTTCCTTTCGAGGCTTTCTAAAGCTTCGTAAGTTATACCCCTTCAGTATCAGGGTTTCACCACAATCCCCGGATTAATCTCCTTCAACTTCGCAATAAACCCTGCCTTATCCCCCGGCGATATCACCACGCTGTCATACCTGTTATAAAACACTTCCAACCTGTCAAATGAAAGGGCGGGGGCGCTTAAAACGCTATTGGTTGGTTCTATTTTGGTTATGGTTTCTATATTTATAGATAGGTTAACAATAAACCCACCCTTTACCGTTAACGTATTGCCCGAAATAGCATAATAAGTCCCAACAAAAAGGTTTGCCATAAATGCTATCAGGCAAACATCTATTATTAACCCTACCCAGGCCTTTCCAATAATCAAAACCACAAGCAGTGCAGCAAACAGCACCAGTACGAATGCAATTAATCCTTTGCTGGTTTTTGATCTGTAAATAATTTTTTCCATAGTTCGTCAGGTTAGGCCGTCATAATATATTTCACCAAACTCCTTTTTGCTACCGGCAGCAGCGTTTGCTCCAGCGGAAAATTGATATCGCTTTGCACATAATATACTGCCGGGTTGGGTAAATGCCTGCGTTTTTTGATCAGGCTGAGTTTTACCGATTCGGGCGTATTGGTGATGCTTTGCTCATAAGTGTCGACCAGTTGGATGTTGATACCGCGGTATTTATCGTCCATATTTTCAAAAATGGTAAGCTGGTATTCGTATACCCAATTGGTACGGTCGTTGCCATTGCGGAGCGAGAAATAGCCTTCGTAAGGCATCAACGGCACCAGGCCGATAGGATCAATATTCAGGCGGCTTTCTACAAAGTCATAAATTTCCTTTCCGGTTTGCAGCGCCGGGTCCATCTTGAGCATGGCATAGGTGATAATACGTTCAATCTCCAGCATGGAGCTATCGTCTTCTACTATCTTACGATAGGTAAGTTTCACGGCTTCAATGTCCGCTTTGCTTAAGCGTTGCGGAAATGCTTGCTGCAGCACAGTTTTATTCTGCTTAAAAGCGAGTAAGTTATTGTAATGGTAGATGAGATCGGCCAGGTTGGGGTAGAGGCGACTTTTATCGAAATGGCGGTTTATCTCCTGTAAATAATCCAGCAGGATGTATTTTTTGTACTCAAAATCGAGCCTTCCCTCTATAAACCAGTTTAATCCTAATGATTTCAAATTGTTACCATTCCTTTCAGTGCTTAAATTAAAATAAAAAAAGCAATTTTGCAACATGCCCACCGGAACGCTCTACCTCATCCCCGTGCCCCTTGCTGAAAATGCGGCGGCCAAATCACTCACGCCCTACCTGGTCGATACCATTAACAGTATCAAAGAGTACATCGTGGAAAATGAAAAAACGGCGCGCAGGTGCCTGAAAGAAGCGGGGCTGAAAACCCCGCAAAGCGAGCTGATCATCCACGATTACGGCAAACATAATCGCGACCAAAATCAAACAGATTTCTTTTCAGGATTGAAGGCCGGGAATAATGTCGGCCTGATGAGCGAAGCCGGCTGCCCCGGCATAGCCGACCCGGGTGCGGATATCGTAAACAAAGCACACCAGCTGGGTATAAAAGTAGTTCCGCTGGTTGGGCCAAGCTCAATTTTACTGGCGCTGATGGCATCCGGATTTAACGGGCAAAGCTTTACTTTTCATGGTTATCTGCCGATAGATAAAGCTGAGCGCAGCCAAAAGATAAAGGAGATCGATGCCCTTGCGATGAAGTACCATCAAACACAAATATTTATCGAAACGCCCTTCCGAAATAATCCCATGCTGGAAGAAATATTGAAAAGTGCTATGCCGCAAACCAAGCTGTGCATTGCCTGCAACATCACCGGCGTGGATGAATTCATCCAAACCAAAACCATTACCGAGTGGAAAAAACAGGTACCCGATCTGCATAAAAAACCAACCATCTTCCTGTTATATCGTTAATAAAGCATGCCCGTTACAGAAACAGCAACCAAAGTATTGATCGTAGGCGCAGGCCCTTCGGGGCTGATGATGGCTGCACAGTTACTGCGCTATGGTGTACAACCGGTGATCATTGACAGCAAAGACGGGCCGACAATGCATACCAAGGCGCTCGCGGTGCAGGCGCGTTCGCTGGAAATTTACCGGCAAATGGGCGTCATCGATAAAGTGCTTACGGATGCGCAGCCCACTAACGGGATTGAATTTAGCCAGGATGGTGAGAAGAAAACCTCACTGGCATTTCAAAATATCGGCGAGGGGCTTACCCTTTACCCTTATGTGCTGGTGTATCCGCAAAGTAAAAATGAACGCTTACTGCTGGATTACCTCACCCAAAATGCCTGCCCTGTTTACTGGAACACATCGCTGCTATCGCTGGACCAAAAAGCCGGTCATGTAATAGCAAAGCTGAAGGATAACAATAAGGAATATACGCTTACCGCTGATTGGATGATCGGCGCAGATGGCGCGCACAGCCAGGTGCGTAAAGAGATACAAGCTCCTTTTCAGGGAGAAACCTATTCGCATTATTTTTATTTGATAGATGCCAAAATGGATTCGCCGGCATTGGAGGATAACAATTATATCCAGCTTTTCCTGGCTAAAAATGGATTTGCAGGGTTTTTCCCGATGCGGGAAAAAGAATATCGTTTGATAGGCAAATTGCCCGAAAAATTTGAAACCGATCAGGATGTAAAGATCGACGATGTGCTGCCGGAGTTGAAAGACATCCTCAGCGCAGATATCCGCATCATCCAAAACAACTGGTTCACATCCTACAAACTGCACCACCGCATGGCCGAAAGCTTCAGGAAGCAACATTGTTTTTTGATCGGCGATGCGGCGCACATTCATTCCCCTGTCGGCGGGCAGGGTATGAACACCGGTTTGCAGGATGCGTATAACCTGGCATGGAAACTAGCAGGCGTGGTCAATGGCCATATCAAACCCAACATCCTGGAAAGCTATGCGAATGAGCGCATGCCTGTAGCGCGCGACCTGTTAAAAACTACAGACTCCGTTTTTAATGTCGTTATCTCTAAAAACTGGTTTGTAGGGTTATTTAAGAAGTTTGTTTTAGTGAGGCTTTTAACTACGTTTTGGAAAAGCGACAAGATAAAAACGGCGTTCTTCAAACGCGTTTCGCAGATTGATATCAATTATCGCCACAGCAATATTTCGCTTCATCTCAGCTACGGCTCAAAAATAAAAGCCGGCGACAGGCTGCCTTACCTGCCTATTTATGACGAGAAAAGAGAAGTGGAAACCGACCTGCACGAATGGTGCAGCAAACCCGGTTTCACGCTGATTACCCTGGGCCGTTTCGACGAAATGTTCCTGTTCAGCGCCGCCCGATGGATCTCGCAGCGATACAATGGCTTATTGAATTTCTATTACCTGCCGCCCTCGGGTAAAAACCTGAAAGTATTCGAAGCTTTTGAAGCCGATCCGCACGGTCAGAAAGCCATCATCGTTCGTCCGGATATGTATATCGGCTATATGAATGATGTGGTTGACCTGGCGATCATTGATAATTATTTGAGGAATGTGGCGGGTTTAGTAAGTCCATAGCCCATGGACCATAGACCATGGTAGGAAAATATTAGCCATGGTCTACCTCATCACCAGCAACCATCCCGAAAACACATTCCCATTCTTCAGGTCGATCTTATAATAATACGTGCCTGATGGCACTACCTGCCCATTCACTTTTCCGTCCCATGGCTTGGCGTAACCGATGCTTTGGAATATTTCTGTGCCATACCGGTTAAATACCTGCGTAAGTGATTTAGGATAAGTGCTCAATGCGGTAATATCCCAGGTATCATTTACCCCGTCGCCATTAGGTGTAAAGGTGTTGGGGATGGTTATCGCTTTGTAAACCGTTACCGATACATCATCTGTTGCCTCGCTGCCGCAGCCTATGTTTGATACCACATGCAATGTATAAGTAATACTTTCCGGAGGACTGGCAGTTGGATTAAGCACGGTGTCGCTGCTCAGGTATTCAGCAGGCGTCCAATAATAACTTACGTCCGATCCTTTTGCTTTTCCGTTTAGTGTTACAGTTTGGCCCTGTGTCATTATCTTATCCAAACCTGCATTGGCTGATGGCTTTTGTTGTACGTTTACCACCACGGTATCGGTAGAAGTACAGGCGCTGCTATTGCTTACAGTTACTATGTATGCAGTTGTATCCGTAGGGCTGGCGACAGGTTCAGCGATAGTTGGATCGGACAATCCCGTTGTTGGCGACCAGCTATAGCTTGTGCCGCCGCTGGCATGCAGCGTGGTGGTATCGCCGCTGCAAATGGTTACGTCTTTGCCCGCGTTTGCGACCGGTTGTGCATATACATTAACTATTGCTGAGCCTTGGGCGCTGCAATTGCCGGTGGTTACGGTAACGGTGTAGGTACCTGCGGCGGCAGTTGTCAGGTTGGATATTGTAGGGTTTTGAAGGGTTGAGGTAAAGCCATTCGGACCAGTCCATAGGTAGGATATGCCCGTGGAGGCAGTTAAAGAAAGCGTGTTTCCTGCGCATACCGGTGAATTGGATGATGCGGTTGCAGTTGCCGATGAATTTACCACCAGCGTAAGCACATTCGAAACCACCCTGCAGCTTAACGAGCTGATACTGGTTGATTCGGCGGCAGCGAGGCGGTACTCATAAGTGCCCTGCACTGTTGGGCTGGCGACATAAGTAAGCGAAGTTGCGCCAATTATATCCGTCCAACCACTGCCGGTATTTACCTGCCATTGATAGGCTGGGCTGGTGTAACCAGTAGGCGCCGGAACGGTAAGTGTAAAAGATTTTGTTTGTCCTGCGCATTCCGTTTCCTCAGTAACCGATGAAGATGAGCTGAAACTGGCTACCAGTGCCGGCCCATAGGGACTAAAAGTGATATCATCCAGTGCCAGGTCATTAGCAGGCGCGCCGCCGTTACTGTTGTTAGTCATTTTTATGATGACGTTGGATATGGATGATGGTAGTGTAAAGTTGAATTTGTACTGTATCCATTTAAATCCGGATGGTTGTAAAGCTATAGTCCCGGTGGGATAACTTTGTATAACTGCGCCTGTGCTCGCATCAAGGATGGCGAAAGTAATATTGGGCGGGCTGATATCCTGGCTCCTCAGCAAGTTACCCGCCCATGCAGAAAACTGGTAGGTTGTACCACCACACAGCCCGTCAACCTCGCGTTTATAAAAATAGTCGGTTTTGGCTTCGCTGGCATTTACGATCATCATGTAGCCGCCCGAATTACCCGTATGATCGGTCGTCGACCACCATACATTTCCGGCGCCTGCCGTGGTATTTTCTATCGTATAATAACCATCCGAAGGAAAATCGTTTGCAGAATAAGTATAACTCGTACTGCCCGAATCGGCGGGCAAAGCGCCTGCATGCGTGCTGGTACCCGAGCCGAAAGTAATGTGTACAACCGGGTCACCAAGGCTTTGTGCGAATACGCTGTCAGTATAAAAGAAAATGGACAGGCATAAGCACAGGAAAAAGTTATTTAAGCGGGGCATTAATTTTTAACTAAATAAGCGCCCGCATTGCTGCAGGCGCTACACACCAAAACACTATGTATGAAAACAGGGGTATTATTGCTTTAGATCATGTTGCCTTTTATGTTGTACATCATCAGGGTATCGTGCCTATTGACGTAAGCATCCTCGGCTATCACTAATTCTTTATAAAAGAACACTGAAAGCTCCGGCTGCATTTTCAGGGTGAATGTATCAGCCATTTCCTTGTCGGATACATCCCCTTCAGCCAGCACGAGATATTCACCTGCAATGCCCATCAGCGTAAATAAGCCGGTACAGTAATTGATGGCCAGTTTATGCACCGATCTATCGGTTAGGCTCGATTCTATCAACTCAAATTTCGGCGCTTCAAACAGGATGCACTTCCCTGCATTATCTTTTAAATCCGGGATCTTATTATCCAGCGAATGCAGCAGATGCAGGGCCGAAAAACTGAGCTTATAATGCAGTGAATTTGCGCGGCCGTCGTTTTGCTTCAACTCGCTGAAGGTATCAAACCTGTTGTCGATATTATATGCCTGCGATTTAAGCAGGAACTCCTGGTAAGTTGCGTTAAAAACGCTCTTTTCAAAACCACCGGTCGAGTTTATGTCGATCACCTGGCGGTATGCAAATTTTATTAATGCCTTTGCCATAATACTTATCTTTTATAAGGTTTATAATTCTATGCCGATGGTATAGGAGCCGCTGTAGCCGGCGGATATGCTCCCGGTAAGCGCTACGGTTTCATTTGCCAGGTCAGTTGCCGAATCACCGAATACGCTGTCGCTGGCGTTGCGGACGGGGTTTACGCCAAGGCTTGCGTACAGTGTCGAAACATCCACTGCGTCGCTGATGGTTTCGGAGAAGGTGATCTGGGTAGTTTTCTTTAGCACGCTGTTTACATATACCTCAAAATGGATATGCGTTGCCCTGCCTGTATACCAACCGGGATAGATCGTGGTAAATTTCACGTCCCCGGCTGAATCACTCAGTTGGTATCCCCTTAAAAAAGTCTTGCCTGTATAGCTTAATGTACCTGATATTCCCGGCTGATTTGCATAACCTGAATAATAGCCATCTTTATTACAATGCCATATGTCGACCCTGGCGCCCGAAACGGCCGCACAGCTGTTATTGGTATCAACCACATTTATCGTGAGTGAAAGCGGCACCCCGGTTTGGGTTTCTGTAATGTCTGAACGATCCAAGGGGTTAGTCAACTCGCCGCCTGGGTAAGGATATGGCCCTTCGGTTTCAGTTGGGCTTAATGTGCAGCTTGGCGTAGTTGTAGTAGTTGTGGTCGTTGAAGAAGTTGAAGAGCTTGTGGTGGTTGACGAAGAAGTAGTCTCACTATCCTTTTTGCAACTTGCAATAAACGATGGGCCGGCTGCGGCTGCCACAACAAATGCCCTTAAAAAGTTTTTACGTTCCATCTCTTTTATAATTGGGTTCAATCAATAGCGTTGAATCACATTATAAAAGTGGAAATACTTTGCGGCCTATAATTTAATGTATCGGTAAATGAGGGATTTGTGTGGATGGAGTGGGTTTGGAGAGTTCATGGATCATAGTTCATGTAGAAGAAGTCGAACTACATCCCATCCCGTCATGCCGAACTTGTTTCGGCACCTTATTGTGCAGGCGGTTCACACGCATGGCGCATACCTGCGTGTGGGATGCTGAAACAAGTTCAGCACGACGGTTGTGTTACTATGATCTATGAACTTACCACCTACCCATGTATCCGCTCCTGCTTACCGTAGCTTTTTATAATAGAAGCTTCGTGATCAAGATATTCTTTCCAGCGTTTGTCAACGTCTATCCCATCGGCGTATTTTTTTGCGAGGCGGATGAAGGTGGCGTAGTGGGTGGCTTCGCTTACCATCAGCTCATAGTAGAATTCGGCAAGCTCGGCGTCTTTAATATTTTCGGATAGTACTTTGAAGCGTTCGCAGCTGCGCGCCTCTATCATGGCGGCGAATAACAGGCGGTCTACCAGTTGCTCGGTGCGGCTGCCGCCTTTGCGCATAAATTTTACCAGTTCGCCCACATAATCGTCCTTGCGCTCGCGGCCGAGCACATAGCCCCTGGCTAATATGATTTCATGCACGCGTTTAAAATGTTCCATTTCCTCTTGCGCCAGCGCGATCATTTCCTGCACCAGATCGCTCAAATTTGGGTTTTGTACGATAAGAGTGATGGCGTTGCTGGCAGCTTTCTGCTCGCAAAAAGCATGATCGGTCAATATTTCTTCAATATTGCTTTCTACCACGTTGGTGACCCAGGTTGGGTCGGTAGGCAGTTGCAGTTTGAGTATGGTTTTTTCGTTCACACTACAAAAGTAGGTTTTTTGGGGTTGTTACCCATGGTATGGTGTTCAATTTAACCACAGAGGGCATAGAGAATGAAAAACACGGGGAACACAGAGATTTTTTGAGTAAAACTCTATAAAAATTTCTCTGTGCCCTCTGTGTATATCCCTGTTATCTCTGTGGTTAAAATACGCGAGATCGCATCAAAGTTCCTCTGCAATAAACAAATAAGGCTGCTCGAATTGCAGGGTGAAGAAGCCGTCGTGGGTGGTTTTAAATTGATTGCCATCGATCGGTTGGAGGCCGCCGGTATGCAATTGCTGTGGTTCGGAAATGAGCTGAATGGTTTCGCCGGCGGGTTTCCATTTGCTGAAGCCGGAATTTACGGCGTAAACTTTTTGGTTTTGGTAATAAATAACCATGTTTATCTTATCGATAAAGTACAGATAGTCTTTTAGCTGCAAGTCGTCGGTAATAATGTTTACTGCGGAGTAATCGTGTGTAATAAGATATTTGATGGCTGCTTCGGCAACGGTATCATTGCCGGTAGGCATCAGTTTTATATTGGATTGCAGTTGAAGATTGGCCTGGTCGCTGATCACCCAATCTATTTTGATGCCAAATGCGTGTACTTTCTCGGCAGTGGCAGGCGTTACGATCACTGTGGGGCTCCATTCCAATAACTGGCCCAGTAATTCATCCGAAAAACTCTCCAAACCTAATATTAATAAGGCGGGTTCCTGTTTTTCGCGGACGATGTGGTGGGACGACATTACTTTTTCAAAAATTTGCGGTTGTCTTCAAAAACAACTGAAAATTAATGAAATAGTTTGGAATAAGCCGATGAAGAAATTGTTAAACGAATAAGTTACGCAGCGACAAGCTTTCGCGCGCTTTCGACCGAATAAGGAAAGTAATAAACCAGTTGAACAGCATCGAGAACAGGAAGATCAGCATGATCAGCGCTGAGTTGCCGATATTACCGAATATAAATACAATAGCAATAGCTATAATATTAAAGCCTGCCAGTATAAGCGTGGTTTGTATATGGGTAAAGCCCAGCGTTAATAAACGGTGGTGCATGTGGTTACGGTCGGCGCTGAAAGGCGATTGCCCGGCAGCGATCCGCAGGGTAAACACGCGCAGGGTATCGAAGATCGGGCCTATTAAAATGGCTAAGGCCAGTGCAGGTGCAGTGTATAGCACTTCTGTATTAACACCGGTCAGTTTATTCAGCTCGATGAATTTTAAAGCCATTACGGCAGAGATCAGCCCAAGTAAAAGTGAGCCGGTATCGCCCATGAATATTTTTGCGGGTGAAAGGTTATATTTTAAGAACCCGGCTACCGCACCAACCAACGATAATGAAACCAGTGCCAGTTGGTATTGATGCATATAAATAAACAAGCCGCCAAATGTGCAGTTTGCAATTATTGCGGTAGTTGATGCCAGCCCGTCGATGCCATCTATCAGGTTAAAGGCGTTAACGATAAGGGTAATGATCAGTATGGATAATACAACGCTCACAATGTAAGGGAGGTCGTACACACCAAATATGCCATAAAGGCTGGAAATGCGTATGTTTCCCAATACTACCAATATAGCGCCTACAATAAATTGCAATAAAAATTTAGTACTCGAGTTTACACCGGTGAGGTCATCCTTCATGCCCATTGCGAACAAGATGATACAGGCGCCAAGTATATAATTGGTAGGCAATGATTTATCGGCAAAGCCAAATAACAACGAAGTGATGGTAAAGCTTACAAAGATGGCTATGCCGCCCAAACGCGGGATGCCATGATCATGGTGTTTTCTGAAACTGCCCAGGTCATCATATAAGTGCCTTTCGCGTGCTACGTGCAATATAGAAGGGATAGCAAGGAGTGTAATTGCCGTTGAAAAGGCAATAATGAAAGTATAAGCTATGAGGGGATAAGCATGTAAAAAATCTTGCATACGGTCTGGATCAATAGAAGCGGGCATGCTAAAAATCAGCAATTAAAGCTTCTGTGTTTAACACTTTTTTTCAACTTATCAACAATTCTTAAAAAAACTGCAGAACCTTTCGTACCGGCTTCATTATTAGGGTTAACAGGGGAAGCCTGATGCCATTTTTCCGCATTGCTTTCAGGTCATTTTCCCAGGCCTTTAGCCGGTTGGAGAAGCTTTTATTACTGAGCCCCCCGAGCTGCATTTTTATAAGAACTTTGTTTATATAAAAAGTATTAAGATTGGTGGCATGCATAAACCGCAGCATTAATTCGTAATCGGCCGCGGTGCCGTAATCCAGTTTGTATAGTCCTAATTTGTCAAATAACGATCTTTTACAGTAGAACGTAGGATGCGGCGGCATCCAGCCCCAATTGAAGATACCTTTTATATAGGCCTTTGTACGCCATCTGCGGATAATAGTTTCATTAAAATCCACATAATCAAGGTCGCCGTATACAATATCTGTATTTTTAGTTATAAAAATATTCTCAATAGTTTTAAGAATATCGTTTGCGGCAAAATAATCATCGGCATTCAGCGTCCCAACTACTTCGCCGGTAGCCAGCTGAATGCCTTTGTTCATGGCGTCGTAAACCCCTTTATCGGGTTCAGTTACTATCCTGCTTATATAAGATTCGTATTTTTTAATGACTGATAGGGTATTATCTGTCGAGCCGCCGTCGATAATAATATATTCAAGATTGGGACAATTTTGGGCGATCACCGACTCGATACACCTGCCGATATGGGCTTCGGCATTATAACAGGACGTGATTAACGATATTTTTAAATTTGGCACTATGGAGCGGAGTTTCTGCTGATTTAATGCAAAATAGTGTATTTTTGGACTAAGACCCTAATTCGCCGTTTACTTTTTGGATTTTGATATCCGCGTAAATACCACAAATGCTGCAAACTAACCTCGCATCTTATAACAATCATCCTTACCACCCCGGCGGGAATGCATTAAAGAGGCTGCTTTGGCTTTATACAAATGCGCTGTTCTTTAAAACAAACCTCGTACCGATAAATGGATTTAAGATATTCCTGCTCAGGTTATTCGGCGCGAAAATAGGCAAACAGGTAACTATAAAACCCTGTGTAAACATTAAGTACCCCTGGCTCCTCACCATCGGCAACAATACCTGGATAGGTGAAAACGTATGGATCGATTGCCTTGTAGATCTCACCATCGGCGCTAACGTATGCCTTTCGCAAGGTGCGCTCCTGCTTACCGGGAGTCATAATTATAAGAAAACCACGTTCAATCTGATAACAGGAAGTTTAACATTGGAAGATGGCGTTTGGATAGGCGCGCAGGCGATAGTGAACCAGGGCATTACCGTTGCTTCGCATGCCGTACTAACAGCAGGCTCTGTTGCCACTAAAGACTTGGAGGCCTATTCAGTTTACCAGGGTAATCCGGCAGTAAAAGTCCGTTCAAGAGTTATTGAAGAATGAAAGCAAGGGCGGCAAATATCATATTAGCCGTTGTTGTGTTGCTTACGGTAATATTGGGAATATTCGTATTGATCAGTCCTCCATCTTTTTTTCCCGATCCAAGTCATGGCTTCCAGGTGATGCGTTCTATGCAGATGGGCGGCCCATTCAACACCTTTATTGCACCCAACCAGGATGATATTTCGAAAAACACATCGATGTATTTAACCTGGTGGTCGCCGGGGCAATATTTGGTTCCGCTGTTTTTCCAATCAATTTTGGGTTTGAATACCGGGCATGCAACGGCATTGACCGTTTTGCTATTTGATCTCTCGGGCGTGCTGGGGTTTTATTCCTTCTTTAAAAAGATCGGCTTCACGCCTTTGGTCGCCGTATTGAGCGTTCTTTTTATTATCTGCCAGCAGGCTTTTGTATTGCCATTTGCCTTTTACAATGGCGGCGAAGTATTGCTATTCGGTTTTGAGGGATGGTTTTTATACGGATGCTCGGCAATTGAAAAGCCGGGCATAAAAATGCTGCTTTTTGTGTTACTGAGCGGCTGGCTTGGTTTCCTGTTTAAATCATCTTTCGTATGGATCTATGCAGCGGGGTTACTCTGTATGTGGCTGCGAATGTCATCCATAGCCGCCAAGCTGAACATGCAAAAACTGGTGAAAAACGCTCTATGGATCGGCGCTCCGGCTTTGGCGGCACTTGTTTGCATCTATGTTTTCTTTCTTTCGAAGGGTAATAATCCGGCAGCCGCAGCTTCGGGGTTTAGCATAAATTGGGAGAATTTTACTTTTCCTATCGGCTCACCCCTGCTTTCGGGATTTTCGGTGGATGATTTGGCGCACGGGCTGCTTTTCCACCCGGTAGGTTCGCTGCTTTCGCCGGTAACTGCGCTGGTGGTGCTTGGGCTTTCGGCTATTGTAAGTCTTGCGTTGATTGCCGCCGTAATGCGCTATGTACCGAAGAATAATTACCGGCTGTTCCTGATCGTGTTTTACACTATTGCAGTACTGTTTTTCAGTATGGCTTTTATGCGGCAATCGAGCATATCTTACGAGGGCAGGCATTTCAGGATCATCGGGCTGCTGATCGTACCGGGAGTGTTGTATCTATTTGGCAGGTTTAAAATGGTGTTCAAAGCAGCGCTGGTGGTGGTCTGCGTAGCAATAGCGGTAATCAATTATGCCTTCTTTGTAAAATGTTATAAATTCAATAAGAACATCAGCGCACACGGCAACTCAGGCATGGCGCAGGAATATATCGATCAGCCTTCGCTCAACTACATCATGCAGCTTGATAAGGAAAACCACAATGCTGTTTTTGCCTTTATCGGCTCCGACCTGGGGTTGGAAATAAAACACAACCGGGTGATCGCATTGGATGTACCTCCTTCTGCAACTTCCGTAAATTATGACGATTATGGTTATGACGGGCATGCCGGGCCGTTGTATATTTTATTGCCCGCCGGTTACAATGCCACGCTGGATACGATGTTTACTAAATTCTTTCCGGGATATAAGAACTTTACTTCGAAGAGGTTGAGTAAGGATTATGTGCTGTTTGAGGCGAAATAGGCCATATTAACAAATATGTCATTTCGAACGAACAAGCGTTGGGCTGCGCATTGGGGTGAGGAGAAATCTTTTGCGCGGGACAGTCCATCGGGCATGGCGCAAAAGATTTCTCACCTGCCCACTTTCACTGGCCCTGCTGGCCGCCGGTTCAAGTGTCCACACTTGAACCCTAATTATTGCAAGCGTCTACGCTTGCGTAATAAAATCTTCAAATTTATTGTAAGCGTGGACGCTTACAGCTGTGTTTCGGTCAAGTGTGGACACTTGACCGGGCGGTTTGGCGCCGTATTATTATTTACTTATTAATCTCCACCCAAAGCAAATCCTTCAGCTCATCGATATTTTTCTGCGCTACGGATGAAATAAACACCGATGGAATGCCTTTTGGCAGTTCGGCTTTCATTTCCTGCTGTAGCTCGTCATCCAGCATGTCAGACTTGGTGATGGCCAGTACGCGCGGCTTTTGCATCAACTCTGGGTTGTACTCTTTAAGCTCTCTAAGGAGAATATCGTATTCTTCTTTTATGGTGCGGGTAGTATCAGCAGGTATCATAAACAACAGCACCGAGTTACGCTCGATATGGCGCAGAAAACGTATCCCCAAACCTTTACCCTGAGATGCGCCTTCGATAATACCCGGGATATCGGCCATTACAAAAGAGCGGTTATTGCGATAAGCCACGATGCCTAAATTTGGCACCAATGTAGTAAATGCATAATCTGCAATCTCCGGCTTGGCTGCCGAAACAACAGAAAGCAAAGTCGATTTGCCCGCATTCGGGAAGCCCACCAAACCAACATCGGCCAGTAATTTTAGCTCCAGGATATTCCAGTCTTCTTTGCCGGGTTCGCCGGGTTGTGCAAAGCGCGGGGTTTGAAATGTTGCCGATTTAAAATGCTCGTTACCCAGGCCACCCCTGCCGCCTTCTGTAAGGACGCGGGTTTCGCCGTCTTTGGTTATTTCGAAAATGACCTCTCCTGTTTCGGCGTCCCTTGCTATGGTGCCGAGCGGTACCTCCAATATCTCGTCGCGACCGGTTTTGCCCGAGCGCCGTGAGCTGCCTCCCGAATCACCGTCGCCGGCTATTACGTGTTTACGGAATTTAAGGTGGAGCAAGGTCCACAGTTGGGCATTGCCTTGTAATATTACGTGGCCACCCCTACCGCCGTCGCCGCCATCAGGGCCGCCCATGGCAGTATGTTTGTCGCGGTGTAAATGTGCAGAGCCAGCCCCGCCATGTCCTGAACGGCAACATATCTTCACATAATCAACAAAATTTGAGCCTTGGGACATGATGTTTGTCTTAAGTGGGAAAGACGGAAGAGTCCGAAAGTCGGAAAAGACCGTAAGTCCGCAAGTTAAAATATACTTATGAGCCGTAAGCCATCTTTCGGACTTTCCGACTTCCGGACTATTACTTATTAAGCCATTTGTCGATAATAGCACATATAGCAGCAAATATTTCATCTACCGTACCCATACCATTAACGCTCTCAAACTTATTTTGCTTTTTATAAAATTCAGCAACCGGAGCGGTTTTATTATTGTATTCGTGGATGCGTTTACCAATCACTTCAGGGTTAGCGTCATCAACCCGACCCGAATCCTTGCCACGCAATAACAACCTGCGTAAGAGCTCATCATCATCAACTTGTAAAGCTATCATACCTGTAATAGATGATTGTTTACTTTCCAATAAACTATCCAATTCTTCGGCCTGCGTAACCGTACGCGGAAAGCCATCGAATATAAAACCTCCAGCATCCTTATTGGCGTCCAGTTTATTACTGATCATACCGATAACCACCTCATCAGGCACTAACTGGCCGTGATCCATCAGCTTTTTAGCTTCCAAACCCAACTCGGTGCCTTGCGCAATTTCGCCGCGCAGCAGATCGCCGGTTGAAAGATGGATAAGACCATATTTTTCGATAAGTTTTTGTGATTGAGTACCCTTACCAGCTCCTGGGGGGCCGAACAATACCAAGTTTAGCATGCTTGTCTTTTCAAATTAAAAGCCTTCCGGTATTTACTGAAAGGCTTGATGCTGTTAAGGAGGTTGAAACCACTATCTGTGCACTTGTAGGGATTCGAACCCCAAACCTTCTCATCCGTAGTGAGATGCTCTATCCAGTTGAGCTACAAATGCATTATTCCCGTGTCTTTTTTCGGGACTGCAAAAATAGGGAAAAATCTTTTATTCTGCCACAAAAAATTGAAATTACTTCACAGCCGCCTCAATTGCAGCGAAATCGGGCAGATTTGCGGCATCTTCCAACACCTCGGCATAAACAATATTTTGCGCTTCATCTATTACAAATGCTGAGCGTTTGGCTATACCTTTCATACCAAAAAAGGCATCGTATATGGCGCCATAAGCTGTTGATACTTCCTTGTTAAAGTCAGAGAGCAACTCAAACTGGTAACCATTCTCTTCTTTAAACTTTGCCAGCGTAAACGGCGAATCCACCGAAATGCCCAGTATTACCGCGTTAAGGCCATCGTAATAGCCAAAATTATCGCGCATAGTGCATAGCTGTGCGGTGCACACACCGGTAAACGCTAAGGGGAAGAAATGGAGAATTACCTTTTTGCCTTTATAATCGGCAAGCGATATGCTTTTTAATTCAGTTGATGATAAAGTGAATTGTGGTGCTGGCTGGCCTGGTTGTAATGACATATTAGTTTTAGTTTTTCCCAACAAAGAAATGAGTTTCTCCGATAATATCCATAGAATCACATAATCGTAAAGTCATAATATTTTGCGGGGCCGCTATGATGATTTTATCAATAACAAATATCTAAATTTAAGAACGATTTGAACCTAAAATGAAAAGCCTGGTATTTATGCTATCTCTCTTATCAATTACTATTTTATCGCATCCGCAAAATAAAATAAACACCAATAATTTTATCTTAACGGGAACCGTTACCGGCAATATACATAAAGTTATTTTAATATATCCGGATATCCCCGGGCATCGGCATTCCTACACAATTCATGTAAAAAACGGCCATTTTGTATTTAAAGGCTATATCAGCAGTCCTGTGTATGCCGGCATCATGAATGATGACAAAGTTGATCCTAAAAATACCGCCGATGTTTCAAATTACAGCGAGTTATTCTTAAGCCCCGGAAATATGACTGTTACGTTGAGAAGAGGTGAATTTGATCAGGCAAAAATTACCGGTTCACCAACACAGGATGAGTGGAATGATCTGCGGAAAAATGAAGAGCCGATAAATAAAGCCAAAGATTCACTATATAAAATCATGTTTGCCATTGAAAGGGCTGGCAATACCCCTAAAAATCACCGGGCACACGTAGCTGTTGCTGCAAAGCTCGATCAACTGGGCCTGCGGTCAGACAGTGAGGATTATTATTATATCCGTTCGCATCCGCAATCGTACTTAAGCGCCTATTTGTTACAAAACTTTGCCGGAAGCGAAATGCGGCTGGACTCGGTAGAAAAGCCCTATAATGCGTTTACTGAACCGGTAAAGGAAAGTCCCTCGGGCAAGGCGATAGCGCGCATCATCATACGCCGTAAAGCCGGGGCGGTAGGCACTACTCTCCGCATGCCATCAGGCATAAATGTCGATGGCAGCAGGTTTAATTCGGGAACAATTAAAATCGAAAATTACTTGCTGATCTATTTCTTTACGATTGACGCCAATAACAATACGCAAGTAAAAACGATCTGTCATAGATATCATCCTCACGGCCTGAATATTATTGGTGTATCATTGGACTACCCGTTTAAAAGAATGTGGAGAGATACAGTAAAAAAACAAAAGCTCACACTATGGCACAATATATATGCAGATCCGGTGGCCAACCTTGATGATTTTTATAATATCAGTGAAATGGGCCCGACTTTATTTTTACTTGTAGACAAAGGTCATAAGATAATAGGGCGTTACCGAAGCGACAGCCGGTTGTATAAAAGAGATTACGACGAAGGTGGGGTAGCTGATCTGACCAAAAAACTGGTAGAACTCTATAGGTGATAGTAGCATCAGTTTCCCGCAATCTTGTTACAAACTTTCGCCTGCCACGCAGCGTTTTACTGCTGATATTTACCCCAAATGAAAGCAGTCATCATCACCCAGCCCGGCGGCCCTGAAGTTTTGCAATTAGCAGAAAGACCCAAACCCGAAATAACAGATGACGAGGTATTGGTGAAAGTGGCCGCAGCCGGCATTAACCGCCCGGATGTTGCCCAGCGTAAAGGGCATTATCCGCCGCCTGCCGGTGCGCCGCAGGATATCCCGGGGTTGGAGATTGCAGGCGTGATCAGCAAAGTTGGCGCTAACGTTAGCCGCTGGAAAACCGGCGACCGCGTTTGTGCGCTGGTAACAGGCGGTGGCTATGCCGAATATTGTAACGTACCGGCCGGGCAATGCCTGCCGATACCTGATGATCTGCTGATGATAGAAGCTGCATCATTACCCGAAACTTTTTTCACCGTTTGGAGCAATGTGTTTGACCGGGGGAGGCTGAAACCAGGCGAAACGCTGCTGGTGCACGGCGGATCGAGCGGCATTGGCGTTACTGCGATACAAATGGCGAAAGCAATGGGTAGTACAGTTTATGTTACCGCAGGGAGCGATGAGAAATGCCATTTCTGCGAAAAGATCGGCGCCAGGAAAGCTATCAATTATAAAACCGAGGATTTTAAGGACGTGATACAGCAGCTGACCGATGGTCGTGGTGTTGATGTGATACTGGATATGATCGGCGGCGATTATACCACGCCAAACCTGCAATCGCTGGCGGATGAAGGCAGATTATTACTGATCAATATGATGCTGGGGAAAGATGTGGGGATAGACCTGTCGCTCATTATGCGTAAAAGGCTTACGATAACAGGATCGACATTAAGGTCACGGGATATTGCTTTTAAATCTGCCGTGGCGCGAAGTCTCGAAGAAAACATATGGCCGTTTTTTGATTCGGGCGAAATAAAGCCGGTGATCTATGAGGTATTCCCGGCTGCAAAGGCTGCGGATGCGCATAAGTTAATGGAAAGCAGCGGGCATATGGGTAAAATTGTACTGAGCTTTGAGTAACCATTTTGTGATCTTCAATTAAGGAAACGGGGTAATTTGCCGGTCAAGCCTCGTTTTTATAAATTTCCACACACACCCATCGCAATTTTAACTCCCGTCAAGATCATAATACTTATAATGGCCAGCCCTGGGTTGCGTACCATAATTAACAAGCTATTCGCTTAAGTACCTATCGATATAGGCAGATCAATTTATTCCCTTTATCCTGGTTATAATATCGTCTCTTATTATAATCGATAAAGGGAATATTTATTTTTGTGGAAATGATACAGTCTACCGGTTTCGCAGTTGTATCGCAGCTACGGGTGATATTATTCACAGCGATATAAACCGGAACGGCCGTTTTGTTATAACAATCAGTAAACAGCGGGTATTCCCAATCATCCACCCCGAATATTAATCCTATATTTTTAAAATTGTTTTTCCTCACAAGGCTGTTTATGCTGTTATATTCAGTATAAGCCTCAGGACGGGCAGCAAAATATTCCTGATAGCGGGATTCGGTAAAAATTTTACCATTCACAGGGCGCGGGTCGTTGTGAATAGACACCAGCAGCGCATAAACAAGCAAGAGCGGCGCAATAAAATAGCGGGCATTAAACAGTTTGCCTGACAAACTGAATGCATACACTATAAAAGGCACCGACAATAAAAATACAGGTGTATGCAGCCGCGAGTTCCATGGCTGCCATTTGAGATAAGCGCAAAAAAGTATGATTTGCAGCAAAACGATTGTAATGAGCAAAACTGCAGGCTGATCCTTCCTGGTTTGCCTCCAAAAAACAATGGCAATAACAATTGATGATATTATCAATAAAAAATGGAAAGGATTAGGTGCGTCATCTTCATTTGTTACATCGGTGTTAAGTGTAAATTCCATGCCCCGGTAATTCACCGCCGGATTATTAATATCTACGCCCGCAGCTCTGTGCCATTTGGTTATTCCTGAATCCGCCCATAACGATACCTTTTTTGCAAACATTACTTCCATATGCAGGGCGGCGTTCTTTATTATTACCGATGCCAGTAATGCCGGGCTGATTTGTTCATTTGAATATACTTTTGCCTCGGTTTTATCAACCCCCAACAGGTTGTGCGCCAGCCGGTAATTGCGGACGTAATAGCCTGTATTGATCACTGCCACGATCACAAGCATTAACAACGATTTTTTGATAAGGGAATAGTCGCGGGCACTAAATAATCGTACCAGTATCATGACACCGAAAATCAGCAATACAGGGAACATGTACACGTAGGCCGTACCTTTGGTAAGCAGACCGAAACCGGTGGCTAACCCCAAAAGCAAGAAATATTTTAACTGTGCTGTACCGATCGCCTTTAGCATAAAATAAAAGGCGCAGAGAATAAAAAAAGAAACAACGACATCATTCTGGGTACTCGACGCTTGCAAAACTACTTCGGGAATAGTAACCGCAATCACCATTGCAAATAGCCGCGCCTTACGCGCCATGCCCATGTATGCAGAAATGGCGCTTATTGCGATCAGCGA
>JABDAU010000022.1 GCA_013289045.1 Bacteroidota bacterium
GTCCGTTGGTATGGTGCTGGCCATCTGTAAGGGCAATGTTTTTAAAAGTGCGTTTCTTCAGATCAAGCTTATACAGCCCTGTAGCGCCTGAACCTGCCCAGATGGTACCCGAGTGATCAGCATAAACGGTGCGGAAATTATATTCAGGTTTACCGTTTGGTGCGATATAGAGGTGTGTGAAAGTTCTTTTATTGATATCGAAATTATCCAGTCCGCCATTTTGCATGGCGATGATCATGTGATCACGGTCGCTGAATGCCAGCCGGTTCAACACATTGCTACTAATGCTACCTTTTACCTTATCATCGTGCATGTAGCGGACAAAACTTCCGGTTTTACGATCATACATATTCAACCCGCCCTGTGTGGCAAACCAGATATTGCCATAATGATCTTCGGCAATATCATTGATCATGTTATTGCTCAGGGAGCTGCTGTCTGTAGCGTCATAGCGGAAATTGAGAAACTGGTAACCATCAAAACGGTTAAGGCCATTACGCGTGCCTATCCACATAAATCCGCGGCTATCCTGCATAATGCAGTTCACATTTATCTGGCTCAGGCCTTCGGCTGTGCCCACATGCACAAATTCGGGCCGGATTAATTGCGCATTTGCAGCCGATGCAAGTGTGATAAGGAGAATAGAGAGAAATCCACCAAAGATCCAACGACAAAGCCCATTCAGCCTGCCGGACACAGGTCCACGCCAAAGAAAATAAATTGCCAATCTGAAAAGAATATAAAGGTTCCTATTAATCGCAGGTATACGTTAAACATAGTAGGAATGTTTCTTCTTACCAGGCTAATAATGAAAAGGATGAGCAAATATTTATGAAATAAAAAAGGCTATTCTCCATTGAAAATAGCCTTCGGGGCATAAGCCCCGCTTATATTAATAGTTAATTCCGGGATGCTTATTTAGCCATCCATTTGTTATTGGTTTCGTCGGCATCCATAAAAATGCCGCCATCAAGCGTAATATCTTTTACCTCCTTTGCGGCTTTTACCTTAACCGTGATATTTTTCTGATCATGCTCCCAAACGATAGGTGTTTGGTGGATCGTATCGGTTGTGCCGTCTGTGTATTCAACATTCACATTGAATGGGACAGCGAAGCCGCCGATATTCCTGATGCTTAGCTCATAGCTGCTACCTGATTTTTCGGCCTTGTCCAGCGCGATATCTATATAAGACGGCGTATAGAACCAGTTATAAAAGAACCAATCCAGGTTTTTGCCCGAACCGGCCTTCATTGCATTAAAATAGTCCCACGGAATTGGGTGCTTGCCATGCCAGTTGTTCATGTAATTGTGCAGTGCCTTTTTGAAAAGCTTATCGCCCAGCATATCCTTTAACGCAATATAGCTTAATGATGGTTTGCCATAAGCATTGTTGCCGCCGCCAAATTTCACGTCGGGTGAAGGGGTGATAATCGAAGTTTCTTTGTCATGTTTCCCATGGATCCAGCGCCTTACCCTGAATGATTTATAAAACTCATCCGCACCTTTTTGCCCCTTTTCAGTTATACCGATCAGGTACTCGAAAGTGGTTGCCCAGCCTTCATCCATAAAAGCATAATAACTTTCATTCGTGCTCATGTAAAAAGGCATGTAGGTATGTGCCTGCTCGTGATCCTGCACCAGTTCGGCAAACACAAGGTCGGTTTCTTTGCTGTCGTTTATCATCATTGGGTACTCCATATCGGCAAAACCCTGGAAAGCGGTGCTCTTCTCGTAAGGGTAAGGTATACCCGGCCAGTTATGCGAAAACCAGTTAAGCGAATAACGGCTGAACTGCACCGAATGATGAAAATCTGCAGAGGCGTCATCAAAAGCGGCTTGCGCGCTAACACGGCGGTGGGTGGCATCATCCACAACAACACTGGCAGCATCCCAATCGTAATGATTGCTTATGCCCAGGGCCATGTCGCTGATATCGTTAGCGGTATATATCCAGGTGTTGGTGGCATTTTGGGTAGTGATGTTATTGCCTGCCAGATCCTGTGGCGTAACGATATGCACTGTCGAGTCGCTGGTGAATGATTGCTGTAAACGTTTAGCATACTCCGGCTGTAAAACCTCGTTAGCATTGGTGAGCGTGCCTGTACACCATACGATGTAGTTTTTCGGCACTGTTACGCTCAGTTTGTAATTGTTTATATCGTTGTAAAACTCAAGTCCGCCGTTATGCGGTTGTTTGTCCCAGCCTTTGTAATCGTCGTACACCGCAACCCTTGGGTAAAAATAAGCGATGTAGAAGGTAGTGGAATCGATCAAACCTTCGCGACCGCCTTTGCCTGTATTAAGAATGTAATGCCAGGTAATATCTAATTGAACGGAATCATGCGGCATTAACGGTTTTGCCAGCGCCACCATATAATTTGTAAGAATAGCGGTATTGTTATCCCAGGTAGCTTTGTTGCCGTTTACCTTGAAATCATCCACAGTTATGCCGAGTCCTGAATCATTAGCATGCCCGCCAAGGTGAAAATTCTCGATCAGCTTCATGTTCAGGCTGTCGAGCTTATCCGGACTATTATTAAAATAGGTGATATGCTCAACTCCGCTCACCTGCCTGTTTGGCGGTGCAACGTTGATGGCGATAGTATAACGACCGTGGTTTTCCCAAAAGTTTTTGCCCGGCTTCCCGTTCATATTCCGGGTGCCGTTCTCATAAGTTTTGGCAATTTGGGGTGGGATGGTAAGCGTTTGTGCGTCAGCATGCAGTAGTATGCAAAAAAACGCCGCTGCTAAGAAGATTGATCTTTGCATAAAGGTCTTTTAAATTAAAATGAAAAGGCTAATATAGCAATAACCTTATCTCTGTAATCCTACCAAAAAGGGGGATTTTGTAAATAACGGATCGCTTATCGTAAAAATGTCGCTATATAAACACACCTACCTTCGTCCGTTTTCTCTTTTTATGCCCGTTTTTATCAACACCTGAACTATCTTTCCTGATGATCTTATTATCGATCACCGGGAGTTTTGCTGAATCATGCACAGTTTTGAGTAGATTGATATTGACAGGCGATAGCAAGCTGTCGCGATGCGGGATAATGTCAGCATGATGCTGTATTTTGTTCGAGTCAGGAATAATTGTATGATTTTTTGCTGAAGTGTCCTTCCTGTTTTTTATTGTATCAGCCTTCTTGTATTTAATAACATTTTGCCCGGTATTGGCATGAGCCGAATCGGTAATAACAGTATTAGGATGGGAATCTTTAACCGTCGTATCCCGGGTAATATTTTGCTGGCGCCGTTCAGGTATCGGATGATGCCTGTTTGAAAGATAAAGCAGCACTGCCGTGCACAGCACTATAACAGATGAAGTAACGATAAGTCCATTAAACCACCATTTGGAAGTCTTGAAACGATAAGGCTTTTTAACCAATGCAGTCACAGGCATGAGCTGATCCAGTGCCGAGCGCATTTGTATCCAGTCGGCCTCCGGATTGCCGTCAACAGGTAATTCACCTCTCTTTTTCTGCCAGATGTTGGGGTTGTTCAATGTCCGTTTCATTTGCTGCCCCTCCTTTCTGTTAGCTTGCCTGCCCCGGTTTTATTTTCAAGCAGTCCGCGCAATTGCTTTTTAGCCTCGGATAAATGCCAGCGCGAAGTGCCCTCGCTTATGTTCAGTTGCTCGCCTATCTCCTTATGCGAGAAACCATCTATCACCGATAAATTGAACACTGTTTGCGTTGATGCCGGCAGCGTTTGTATATGCTTTAAAATGTCTTCAAAGTATAGCTTCTCTAAAATAGCAGGCGATATAAAGTCCGTTTCCTGTTCCGTCAGGCTAACCGTTTGACTGCTGAACTTCAACTCTGCCCGGTACAAGTCAATGGATGAATAGATCATGATCTTCCGTATCCAGCTCCCCAGCTCACCCTTCTCTGTGTCGAAATTCTTTATGGACTCAAACACCTTTAAAAAACCGGCGTTAAATGCTTCCCTGGCCAGTTCTTTATCGGCCAGGTAGTTGGTGCAAACCCGTAACATATCGGCATAGTATAGCTTGTACAGCGCCTCCTGGGCGCTGCGGTCATTGTTTATACATGCTTTTACTAACTTTTCAGTCTGCTTTTTAGTAAGGTTCATTTTTAGGTGAAGCCCATAGTATCTTTCATCAATCGCAAATAATATATGAATATAGTTGATTGATCAGAATGAAAAGCTATGCGATATGCGAAGCGAAATAATATTTAATGCCGGATCGCCCATAACAAATGTATGCTCGTACCGCAAACTGATATTGAACGTGATAGGCCCCGATTGCTCGAATAAATATCCAAATCCCAGGCCACCGGTCGGTCCGGCCACCTTTTGGTCTATCTCGTTGCCATCCGGTTTGTAAAGCGCATTGCCATTGGCATCATACTTCTGTATATCGGTTGCGCCAAAGGAATAGCCAGCTACGGGTTCAACATATAATCCATGGTCGTTATTTGGGTCTAACAAATGCCGCCAGCCAACCAGCGCCGGTACTACTACCATATGCGTATCGTTACTGCTATAAACGTACGCAGCGGCCTCAATAACCGCGGCATCGGTTTCGGTTATGGGGATGCTGAAATTAAGGAAGCCCCCAAAGCCGGTAGCCGTAAAGCCTTTGGAGGACACGTGCGTAACCTCTACCTGCGCATGCGCGACCGAACAGATGCATATAAATACGGTCAACGCTAATAATTTTTTAACCAGGTTCATTGTGATAGTTTTTAAATTGATGATGTTAAGATTGGATTTTTTTGTCGTTATAAATGCATCATCGGAAGGAGTAGGGGAAACGTTGGGTGATTTTTTTTAAATTTTAATGCTTAATACAAGCTGGAATAGTATATATTTTTATTAGCATAATTTGTAATTTAGAGATATCTAAACCGATCTCCACAATGGCAAGACTTACTCGTTCAACAGATGATCTACATAATAAAGTTAATGAGCAAATACAACTTTTGAAGCTAGCATGCCACAATTATGATTCAGGCAATGAAATAGCTGCACTAAATATTGCTACAACTCTAAGGGTTCTTCTTCATGATACGACAGACAGAAATGGTAATCCAATATCAACATCTGGACTTACACATATTAATAGTAAAAATATTAGTTTCTTAGATACATGCCAGATTAATTCGAATTCTCATTTTGTCTTTTGCGGATTAATAAAAAGAGTTTTTGTGGGAGTTCATGATGGCATTGGTGGTACTGCTAACTATCATCCCACTCTCAAAGAATCACTAATAAATAGGTGGATTGACTTTACGACATGGTGGAATGCAATTGTGTTCCAAAACCCTGACGGAACTTCATTGACGAGAGAAATATTAGTAATAAAAGCAGCCAATCAAGAGGGCGGAGCCCATGTCGATTCTGAAATAGATGAACGGTTTGATAAATTTCGACATTATAATTCCGGGGGAGCATCGATTCGAGGAATTAAAAGCGGAATTGTCAAAGAATTTGATAATATACCTGCATATCCGGCCCTTCGACAAGTTGGTTACGAAGTCATAGAATCACTTACAAAAATAAATTTAGTATAGGAGAGAATGATATTTACACATTGTTCGAAATTTACTCAAGCGGTTTTTTCCATTCTCTATAACAAGATATAATCCGTCCGACTATTGCGTAAAGATAGTTACACCCACAGTAACAGATAATTTATAAACCGATTTAGCAAATTATTTATAAATTCGCCGAACCTGCTTTCAATCAATTATGAAAAGAATTATCACTATAGCTTTTGTTGCTTGCCTGTGCGCATTTGTATTACCTGTAAATGCACAAAAGTCTATTGTTCATTTAAACTGGAAACTCGCCCCGCAAGATACATTGCATACCGCAAGCCAGGTGTCAAATGCCGAATTTAACACCAATGGTTGGATAAACGCGATAGTGCCCGGTACTGTGTTTTACTCTTACGTTGCTGCAGGCAAAGAGAGCAATCCTGATTATGCGGAAAACATTTACAATGTCGACAAAGCAAAATATAACCGTCCTTATTGGTATCGCGCTGAATTTTCCGGTGCAGGCCTCGCCGCCGGTAAAAGGATATGGCTTAATTTCTACGGTATAAACAAACGCGGCGAGGTTTACCTGAACGGTCATCATATCGGCACAGTTAACGGCCTGGTGCAAAGGGAAAACTATGATATCACAGATTTATTAAATAAAAACAAGGCCAATACAATTGCAGTATTGGTTTTTACGCCAAAAACAAATCACGGCCTGGCTAACCGTGAAGCGCCAACTTACCTCAGCAGCGGCAGCTGGGACTGGATGCCATCCGTACCCGGATTAAACAGCGGTATAACCGACATCGTAACCATTACTGCCGCCGGCCCGGTTAATGTGGAAGACCCGTGGATACATACCACTTTGCCAACAAAATCATTGGCTAACATAAGCATCAAAATAAAACTCAATAACGCAATTAGCCAGCCGGTAACCGGGAAACTTAAGGTAATTATCAATCCCGGCAATATTACGGTTACCACGCCGGAACTCACTTTGAGCGGTAACAGCAGCCAATCTGTCGAGTTTGAAAAAGATCAATACCCACAATTGAGCATCAGAAACCCTAAATTATGGTGGCCTAATGGTTATGGCGGCAAAGCCGATGGCACCCAGTATATGTATACCTGCTCCGTGCAATTTATACCGGATGGCGATAAGCCATCGGACATGCAAGAAAAAAGCTTCGGCATAAGAAAAATAACGGCTGATACCACCTCGCTGAACGGGCCGGTACGCGTTTATGTAAACGATGTACCCATCCTGATAAAAGGCGGTAACTGGGGCATGTCTGACTATATGCTGAAGGCGCGCGGCAAGGATTATGATACGCGCATCCGTTTCCACCAGGCCATGAACTTTAACATGATCAGGAACTGGACGGGCGAGGTGACCGACGAGGCGTTTTATGATTATTGCGATAAGTATGGCATAATGGTTTGGGACGATTTCTGGCTGAATAACTTTGGCGCGATAGATAGTTTGAGCGTCTTTAAAAGCAATGCCATCGAAAAGGTAAAAAGGCTGCGCGACCATCCATCGGTAGTGATTTGGTGCGGCGCCAACGAAGGTGTACCCGAAGGAGGCGTTAACAGTGCGCTGAACAAGGCAATTGTAGCAGCCATTAAAGAAAACGATGGTGAAGACAGGCTATATTTTCCGCGTTCAAACGCCGGGCCGAATAATCCAAACTTCTCCATTCATGGCGGCAGCAAGATACTTTCCGGCAGCGGGATATGGGGCAATGTCGATCCTAAAACCTATTTCACCGATCCGCACGACAATTACTTGTTTTCAAAGGATAATTATGGGATGCGAAGCGAGCTCGGCATGGCCACATTTGTAAATGTGGAAAGCTTTAAAAAGTTTATGCCGAAGGACTATTGGGTAGCACCAACACCGGAGTCGGTTGACAGCAAAACCAATATGTGGGCCAGGCATTATTTCAGTACTGATGGCGGACTTGGCGGCGGCTCGCAGCCGGTGAAATATATAAATGACATCAGCAAAAGTTATGGCAAGGCAACTTCGCTGGAGGATTTCTGCAAAAAAGCGCAATTGCTGAATGTAGAAGACATGAAAGCGATGTTTGAAGCATGGAACGACCATATGTGGAATAACGCTTCGGGCATGCTGATCTGGATGAGCCAGTCGGCCTACCCATCCATGATATGGCAAACCTACGATTGTTATTACGACCTTACCGGCGCTTATTTCGGCGCTAAAACCGCCTGCGAACCGGTACATATACAATGGAACGCCGCCACCAACTCCATCAAGGTGATCAACAACAGGCCATACGACATAAACAGGTTAACAGCCGAAGCGGAAGTTTATAACATGGACGGCAAAATAGTACCTGCTTATACCCAAAAGAAAAAGATGGATGTAAAATTCACCTCCGCAACCGAAGCGTTTACTGTTTTCAACGATAACGACAAGCTGCCGCAACTTTCAGCTGTCCACTTTTTAAAACTGAAACTGTTTGACGCCAATGGTCGCCTGGTATCGGATAACTTTTACTGGATAGGGAATACGTACCTGGATTATACTGCATTAAATAAAATGCCATCAATAAGGGCAGGGCTAAAAGTAAGCGAGCCTAAAATCAGCGTAGCGGCCAACGGCATTAATAAGGTACTCAGCTATACCGTCACCAATAATTCAAAAACCACAGCTGCATTTGGCATCAGGGCGCAATTGTTAGATCATTCAGGCGAACAGATCTTGCCGGCTTTATTCAGCGATGGCTATTTTTCATTAATGCAGGGGGAATCAAAAAAACTTGTGGTTGAGGTTGATCCGAAATTGCTGGCTAGGGGTTATAGACTGGATTTGAAGGCATACAATAACTAACAGAAAGCTTTTGGTAAAAAAGAGCTTTTCGTCAGTTTCTTATCTCATAATGTAATTCTACCATACCACTTTTGTAAGCCGTCACGTTTTTTAGGTGCAGCACCTTTTCTTGTCCTACCTGGTCAAAAAATGGTATGCCGTCACCCAGGATAATCGGCAAGATCGATTGTCTTATTTCGTCCCCTAAGTTTAAACGAATAAAATCCTTAGCAAGCTCAGCACCGCCCACAAGCCAAACATTTGTGTAATTTGGCTTTAGCCGCTCATTTATCAGTTTATGCAGATCGCCTGCGTAAAATTCGATATTCGACCTGTCAACCGGGAGGGTTCTGTGGGTTAATACGATGGTCGGTACATCTCCGTAAGGCCATCCGTAGGATTCTGACAATTCCAAAGCATGTTCATATGTCCTGGATCCCATCACATAACAATCAATCGCTTTAAGAAATTCAGCGGCTTCCTGATCCGTTATAACAGATCCTTTCTCATAGTTATCAGGTGTCTCAAACCACGAAATGCTATTGTCTTTTTTAGCAATATAACCATCAAGACTTGAAACCATATGTATGGTTATTTTAAATGATCCTGCCGCCATGTTATATTTTAGAGGATTTACTTCTGCCTGATTAACGTTTAATCCAATTAATGCGCCCTGCTTTGCTCACTATCGGCGCCACCGGTTTCACGTTTGCGGGGTGTGTTGTTTGAATTACCAAAGCTGTAGGTAAACGCCAAAGTTGCCACCTGTGTGTCTACAGTATTATGGAAAGTTGCCGTGGCGTTTGCAATATTGGTAATGGTACCGCTTGGGCTGAAGGTATGCAGTATATCCTGCATGGTCAGTTTGAGCGATCCCTTGTTATTCAATATTTTTTTCTGGAGGGCAGCATTCAACATGCCCTTTGGCAGCGTAACAAACTGCCCGTAGGTACCGCCTGAATCAAAGAAGCCGCTCAACTCAGCGCTCCAGGTAGGGGATATAGTGAACTGGTTATTGCCGTTGCCCGCAAAAGTGACCTTCGACTGATTGAGGTAACCGGTGTAAAATGCACCCTTGTAAGTATTATTATATACTTCGGCATATAAATTAACCGTCCACCATTTGGCAGGCTGAAAGTTGGTGGTAACTGAAAAGTCCACTGTTTTTTGCTGACCGATATTGCCTTGTGTGCTTATAAATATGTCGCCGTCCCGGTGTATCGTTTCTCCCTGCACATTAGTGGTATAATTGTAGGCTGCTGCAACAGTAAACAGACTCCTGAAACTGTAGGCCAGCTTGTAATTATCGGTAAACTGCGGTTTCAGGAATGGATTACCGGAGAAATAGGTGAACTCATCCACAAAAAATGTAAAGGGGTTTAAGCTGCCATAGTTAGGGCGACCTATCCGGCGACCGTACGAAGCCACCATTACGTTATGCCCAGCGGTATCCAAATTATAGGAAAAATAAGCTGTCGGAAAAAGGTCAGTGTAATGATTGGCGAATGACGAATCCGCCTTCAGGGCATTTCCTAACTGATGCCCGTCGCCATTGGTATTCTCCACCCGCAGCCCGGCTTGTACTGTGAAGCGCCCGAAATTCTTGTTAAAATTAAGATAGGCGGCATTAATGTTCTCCTTATATAAAAAGCGGTTGGTGTTGTTATAGTCGATGGTGCTGATGCCATTTACGATGTTATAATAATTTGCGGCGTTATCGGTATTTACATAGCTGCTCTTGATGCCGGCGTCGATCTTAGCCTTTCCTTTCAACGGGTGTGTATAATCCACCTTAGCGGAATAGATATTAATATAAGAAGGCAGGTTATCGGTCAGCGTTTGCGGGTTGGTAAAAGCGCCGTCGGGTAAAAGCGTATTGTTTACGAACAACTGGTTACTATTCGATACATCGCGGATATAATCCAAATCGAAAGTAAGCTCGCGACCAGTGCTGTCGAACTTGTGCGTATAGTTAACGTTGATGCCGTTACTGTTGAATTTATTTTTAGAAGTGTTTTGTGTATTGATTGTCGAATCTAATTCGCCGTTCTGGCCGTAAAGCAAGCTGTAAACCGGGCTGTTGTCATGATCGGGCGAGATATTCCCAGTATAAACGATGCCCCAGGTAGTTTTGGGCGATGCATAAAAATCCATCCCCGCCTTGATATTGGTATTGTGGCTGGTAGGCCTGAAATAGGAAATGTCTTTTAACGACGAGGTTTGGTCACCCGCAGCATCAAAATAATCGCGGTCGATCTCCAATCTCCGGAAGCTGTGCTGCTCATCATACGATAAATTGGCAAACAGGTTCACCTTGTTTATACGGTAATTGAGGTTAATGTTTTCACTGCTGCGGCCATAAAAACCTTGTGCATAATCGGCAGATACGATGGCATTAAAGCCTCTTTTGGTATTTTTCTTTGTTTTGATATTGATCACGCCTGCATTTCCTGCCGCATCGTATTTGGCGGGTGGGTTATCCATCAGTTCGATCTGGTCTAATTCCGATGCCGGTAACGAGCGCAAATAAGTAGCCAAATTAGCAGCCGACAGATAAGTGGGCTTGTCATCTATCATTACCATCACACCACTTTTACCTTTGAAGGTGATATTGCCGTCAGCATCCACCTGCACGCCCGGCGTTTTTTGCAGCACTTCCAATGCGTTGGTGCCGGTATTGGACAACAGTGCGCCCACATTCACCACCGTGCGGTCGATCTTTTGCTGGATAAAGGACTTTTGGGCGGTTACTGCCACAGTATTCAGCGTTTTTCCATCGGAAGATAAAATGAATGCCGGCAGCTTAACCGTTTGCTGCCCGCTGACGATCACCTTGCCGCTGATCAAGTCTTTATAGCCGATATAAGTCACCTTTACCAGGTAAGTATTATTCTTGAGGTTTTGAAATGTAAAGCTGCCATCCGGATTGGCTAACTGGCTGCTAACCACTGCGGAATCTTTGGCAGTCATCAGGACAACAGTAGCACCATCGAGCGCTTTTTTAGTGCCGTCCAGCACCGCCCCGGAAATTTTACCGCCGGTAGTTTGTGCCCGGGCAATGTTGAATAATAAGCATATAAACAGGATAGGAAAAAGTAGATGTTTAAATTTCATAACGGTAAGACAATGTTTAGGGCTATCCTGTTACAGTGGATCCTTATTATTTAATTGCTTATTCGCTGTAATTTGGGGATTGGTTAATTAGTCACGTATTATCCCAAAGGTTAAAACTTCTGACGCCTCTGTGTAGTTTATGATTAAAAATAAAAAATCCCTCAGACATAAATCCGAAGGCTTGTCTGATTAATTCATACTCAAACCATTTCCTTTTAGGCATGGCTAACATACTACGTTATTTTAAAAGATTCGCGTACCGGGCTTTGAGTAAATTCATCATATACACGTTATTAGCCCACTGGTCTGAAATGGGTTGTTGTGTGTAAGGCAAATGCACCATATATGGGTACGGGCCAAATTCAGGGGTGATGGTTACCAGGGTAGCAGCCTCAGACCGTTTGCGTTCGATAACCTTGTCCCACCAGCTTAAATGATGTTGCAGCGCTTCCTGCCATTCGGGCGCTGCCGGATCGGGAACTTGCGGGCCTTCGGGGTAACCGACGCGGGCATGTATGTGTTCGGTGCGTTTAATTGCAAGGGCCATCGCATCGGGCTGGTCCTCCAGAAAAGATTCGGCTACGTTTACCCAGTGCGAAGCATCGAGTGTAATGCGTAGTTCCGGTATCCGCGACAGGTAATCAAAGGTAATATGGGCGGCAAAGGTAAATTTGTTACGATGCGTTTCATGAAGCACTTGCACGCCATTCAACTTCGAGTATCCGGCGGCGTGTTCTATTAGCTTCTTATTCTGCTCAAAAGTGAAATAATCTTTACCCGTTTGCGAATCGATCTTGAGCGCTTTGTATGGCTTTACCATTTCCAGCCAGCCGGCATAACGATCAAAGTGTTTTGCAAAATCCGCATCATAAGTGCCGTAATGCTGCGGGATGGCTGCCAAACCATGCTTTTCAAAACTATTCCAGGCCTCATCAAGCTCCTGTAGCGCAACATCATTCGGGATAGCATATTCTACACCATCGTAACCTGCATCTTTTACCTTGCGGCAAAACAAATCCCAGCTTATTTGCTCACATCCCCATCGGGGGCACAAAAATTTTAATTCCAATTTAACGGGTTAATATAGCTATGTTACTTTACTTTCAGGGTTATTTCGTCTTCCTTTTGGAGGAAATCCCGGTCGGCAGACAGGCCTTTTACTTCAGAAGACATAATGGCATCATCAGGCACAGTTTGCACCGGTGTTATGCACGATAGATTTTTCTCCCTGAATGGTTTATTATAACTCAGGTTGTAAGCCGAGATCATCGACCAGCGGGGTTTGTCGGACGTATTGGCTTCAGACATGTGCAGGGTGTTCGGATGAAAGAACAAAAGATCGCCGGGCGCTAACTCCGCATGCACGCGCTCAAAACGGCCCAGCGCTTCATTCACAAAATCCATATCGGCACCCTGCTGCTCACCAACAAAATTATGCTCGATACGACCTGTTTTATGAGAACCCTTTAATACCTGTAAACAGCCGTTTTGTACGGTTGCTTCGGTAAGGGCAAGCATCACACTGATCAGGGCATCAGGGAATAAGAAACCGTTTTTGTACCAATAGCCATAATCCTGGTGCCATTCCCACGCGCCGCCTGTTTTTGGTTCCTTCTGCATCAGCTTTGAGTGGAAATGGCAAACTTCACCCTCGCCAAGCAGATCCTGAACAGCCTGAACCATGGCCTCGCTGCGGGTTAACAAGCCATAAGCATCATCTCCCGGTGTAAACCAAAGGGTAAGCTTTGTCCGCTTGCCAGATTGGTCGTTAAAATCAAATGCTTTATTTTTCAGTACATTATCGCCTGTGGCTATATCATATAACATACTGACTTCTTCATTGCTTAAAAAGTCTTTAACAACAAGATAACCGTCTTTATCGTATGCTTCTTTTTGTCCGGCAGTCAATTTTAAATTTTTCATGGTATTGAATTTCTGGTAAATGATGGAGCAGCCTGTGTTAGGCGCCAATTGCTTTTAACGTGTCGTCTACAAATCGTTTTGCACGCGGGATATCTTCCTCGTCCAGGTGCTCGATGATAATGGGAATATTGGGATGCTTTTTAGAAAGCAGCTTTAAATACAATTCATAGTTAAGCACACCCAGGCCTGCTGCCGGCAATTCCACGTCACCCGCGCCGCGGAAAGTGTGTGATTCTACCGCGTCGATATCGGCGTGTTTTTCTTGTTTGCTTTCGGCCTGCTTAATGTCTTTCGCGTGAGCTATCTTTATTTTGTCCTCCAACGCGTTGAATATGCGATGAAGCTCGGCATCAACGTGTTTGATATTCGTGCCATTGAAATAGTTGGTGGGATCCATTAAAAGGCCAAGTCCCGGATGATCGATTTCCCTGAATAACCTTAACAGCTGGTCAACACTGCCAACCACATTATTTACATAGTTCTCCACCAAAAACACGGCATCATTGTTCCAGGCAAACTCCGCCAGGCCTTTAATCACGGCCTTAATTTCCTGGAAAGCTTCTTCGGTAGCATTTTTCTCATGAAATACCCAATCGCTGCTGGGTTCATAAGTCCCGGTTTCGCTGATCACGTAAGGCGTTCCGAGCTCGCGGGCAAACTTTAGCAGGGTTTTAACGTACTCAATGTTTTTACGCTTTTTTTCAGGATCGGGAGAAATAAGATTGGTGTATCCCGAAATAGCCACTATCTCAATATTGGCATCGCGAAAAGCATTACGTATGATACGCGCTTTTTCGACAGTTAAAGTTTCAGGTAGCGTATACGGGTCGTTCAGGTCAAAATCTTTAAAGCTCAGGTCGAGCTGGATGCAATTAAAGCCGTCTTTTTTTATTTTGCTGATCGTCTCTTCTAGTGTGTATGGATAGTATCCATTAAAAATGCCTACTGATATCATTGCTCTTAACTATTTAAGGTTTTGTAGTGTTTCGGTTAGTTTTACGGTCCGTTCTTCTTTTATCGATAAGTAAAGCGCATCAATAACCGCCATGGTGTGCAGGTTATCCCGGCCGTTTATTTCGGGTAAGGTATCTTCTTCAACGGCGCGGAGTAATGAAGCCATTGTCCCTTCAAACGCATCCGGGAACCAAACGGTGTCCCAGGCCGGCTCAATCCATTGACCGGGAAACTGCCGGGTGGTAAATTTGATGGTGCTTAGTCCTTTCTCAGGAAATTTAGGCCAGCCTATCTCGCCTGTGGCCATCCCTTCCAATCCTTCAACCCGCCACCTGATGTACATATCTTTTTGCGTGCCTTCTCCCTGCCAGGCCCAAACATCATCCAAACTGGTAGCCATCAGTCCGCCGGCGTATTGAAACGTGTATTGTGTTATGCCATCGATATGCGGAAATTTGGTTCGGGGATCGCTCCTGGTTATTGCAGTCACCTTCTCCGGGTCGCCAAACAGGTAACGGAAGGTATCGATATGATGGATCCCCATATTCAGCATTTCAAGGCGGTCGTATTTTTTCAGAAACTCCTGCCAGTGGGGGATGGCCCGCATGTCAATGGTAGCCAGCACTATTTCACCGAAATAATTATTATCCAGCAGTGTTTTCAACGCGCGGATAGACTGATCATACCGCATATTGCTGTTAACAGATAGCTTGATCCCGGCTTGCTCACACAGTGTTACTATCTCATTGGCCTCTTCAAGGTTCATGGCCAGTGGTTTCTGGCAAAGGATGCCTTTAATGTGACCGGCCTGTTTTACCGCCTCGCGCACTATTTCCAGTTGCTTATCCGGCGGAACGGCAATATCGAGGATCTCGATGCTTTCATCCTTTATTAACTGCTGCCATGAGTCGTAAACATTGGGTATGCCGAACTCCTTCGCAACTTCTTCGGAGTGTGTACGGCTGAGCGATGTGATACCGTATGGGTTAAAACCCGCATTACGGTAAGCTACCAGGTGGCAGCCCTGCACAATTGCCCCGGCGCCGATATTACCTATCCGCCAATCCTTACGTGAAGGCATTTGGGCCGCTATTTTTAAATCCAGGGTAAACTCGTGCATAATTTAAAAAAGACTTCAACGGTCAGATCAATTTACACGCTTGCTAAAGGCCTATCGTAAATCTCTCCGGTGTTGAAGGTTATGTTTATAATTCAGATTATTGGGTTTAACCAAAGCTAATGAGACGGCTTAGGTGTATTGTATAGGATATTTACATGATAATGTAAAATACTATCTAATTACTTTGATGGGAGTAATAGCGAAGCAGTTGGGTTATCGGAGGATGATTTGATACCAAGCTAAAGGCGAAGAGGTGTTCAAAAATGGCATTCAATGAAACATTACGGAGGGCTTCCGTACGCTAAGGAGTCATTGACTTTTATCAATTGTATTTAATGATCCTTGTCAAGGCGCAGGAAAAGCATGCCACCTATTTTTGATCTGTCTTCAAAAACCAAAACAAGATGAAAACTAAAATACTATTTGCCGCACTGCTGGTGACCATCAGGATCATCCCGGTATTTGCACAGGATGACTGGAAATTACAAAAGGATAAGGATGGTATCAAGGTCTATTCGGGTTCTTACCCGGATTCAAAAATACGTGCCATCAAAGTTGTCGCTACCTATGAGGCCACCCCGGCAGCTGTTGCCAACCTGGTGATGGATATTAATACCGCTACGGATTGGGTTTCGCATCTGAAATCATCCTCCCTGTTAAAACGGGTATCTCAGGATGAGCTTTATTATTATGCGGAAGTGAGCCTGCCCTGGCCGGTAGCCAACAGGGATTTTGTAGCACACCTGACCCGCAATTTAAATGCACAAACCGGCGCCATTACCATCGACGGGCCTGCTGTTGCAGGGTATATGCCGGAGAAAAAAGGCATCGTAAGGATCAATAATTCGACCGGGAAGTGGACTATTACCCCACTTGAAAATAACCAGGTCAGGGTTGAATATGTGCTTCACGTTGATCCTGCCGGGGCGCTCCCTTCCTGGCTGGTCAATATGTTTTCAGGAGAAGCGCCTATGCAGATCTTCGAGAACCTAAAGCTGGAGCTAAAGAAAAGCGGACTGGAAAATACGGCACCTATGCTAACCAGCAACACTACTAAATAAACAGTTACTATCACAGCCTGAAATTAAATCCTAAATAGGGGAAAACACGGAATTAAAACAAATCACGCATGTGATTCAAGCAGGCGTATACGCATAAAGAATATGATATGGCTATAATGATTTGTTACTTGCGTAATGCCATCTTGCGGATTCTGCTGATTGTTTCCGGGGCGATCCCTAAATAAGAGGCGATCATGTTCATCGGAAAGCGTTCGAGAAACTCAGGATAAGTACGGGACAGATCCCCGAATTTTTCCTCAGCGGTCATACCAATAGCAGCGTGTATCCTTTTTTGAATGGCGATGTTATGAAATTTATCAAGGTTTTTAATGGTCTCATCGAAGCAGCGGCTTTTGCCGCGCAGGTCAGAGGCATCAGAAAATGATACGACAAGCAGTTCGGAATCTTCCAGCATTTCAATATAATAAGGCGACGGTGTGAGGTTGACCAAACTCTCGTGGTCGCTGATCCACCAGGATTCGAGCCCGAACCGCATGATATGTTCATGGCCCTTGTCGTCTACAGTGAACATCCGGGAGGAACCTTTCACAATAAATCCTATGTACTTGCAAACATCACCTTCATGGAGAAAGTATTGCCTTTTTCGCATTCGTTTTCGTTGGAAAACAGTCATGATGGCCTCACGTTCATCATCCGTTAATTTTCCACCCGATTTTATTTCGAGATGGTTAAAAAGAGTTTCATACATAGCATAAATGCGTATTAGTTCAATCTGAAAAACTCAATATATCATCAAATATTTTACACTTCCTTCCTGGAGTATCCTGTTTTAATTATTAATAACCGTTCGGGGTCAAAAGCAATCCTGGCCAGCATAAATTGCCCCTCATTTTCTTGTCCCCTACTCAATCCTACGTGTTTGCGGCCCCATTTTTTCATCACAAGAACGGAATTTTATTGGAGCAATTATTTGGTAAAAAGCTCAAATTTTATTTGCTGTAACGTCCAAATTGGCGTGAAAAGCCCTATAAATGCAGGGAAAGGATCCGGATATCAACTACAATCTTCTTGACATTTATCAATCAAACTTTTTGATAAGCGTCAAGAGTGGGGCTCCGCGATGAAGTGACATTTGCATTGTCAGCCGGTGATAATTTCAGCACCGGTGAAATAAAAAACAATAGAAAAATCATTTAGTAAAAAATTAAAAATCATGAAAAAGATTATTATTACCTGCGGGCTTCTGTTAATCATTGGCTCTGCATTCGCACAAAACTGGTCGTATGACAAAGTGCATTCCCGTATTGGCTTCGCCATCAATTTCCTTACCGTATCAGATGTTTACGGCTCGTTCCGTTCGGTCGATATCACCGTATCGGCAACCAAGCCCGATTTTTCCGATGCGTCCGTACAATTAACGGCTGATGTCAATTCCATCAACTCTGAATTTGACCAACGGGACGAAGAGTTAAAAAGCGCCGACTTCTTTGATGCGGCCAAATACGCCCAGATCACATTTAAGAGCACCGGCATCAAGAGGATCAAAGGAAATGTTTACACCCTTACCGGCGATCTGACCATGCATGGCGTGACCAAGCCTGTTTCACTTGAATTAACTTATAATGGTACCACTACCAATCCTTTTAACAAAAAGACCGTAGCCGGTTTCAAAGTAATAGGCTCCTTCAAACGTTCGGACTTCGGCCTTGGCGCAGGCTTCCCTGCTCCTATGCTGGCAGATATTGCCCGCCTTGACGGGAATGTCATCTTAAACGCTAATTAATACCGCCGTGAAATACTTTAAATTATTCACAAGTATGGTACTGATCATGGTGATCGGTACCATTACCAAAGTCGCCGCACAAACCTGGCAGGTGGCAAGCAATTACAGCGTTCAATTTTCGTGCGATCAGGCCAGCGGCATTTTTAATACGATCAAAGCGAATATTCAGTTCGACGAACAGGCACCGGCCAATGCTAAGATCAGTGTAAGTGTCGATGCCAATTCGCTGAATACCGGAAATGCCCTGATGAACAAGCATGCTAAAAGTGACGAAGCGCTTGATGTAACCAAATATCCAACGATCACTTTCAACTCTAAAAGGATCACCAAAAACGGCAGCGCCTATCAGGTTACCGGTGATCTGACCCTGCATGGCGTGACCAAAGAAATTACGGTTCCCTTCACATTTAAAAAGTCGGGTAACGGTGCAAATTTTACAGCCGCCTTTAATATTAAAAGAACCGATTACAACATTGGCAAACCCGGTGGTGAGATTGATGAAAATATCAAAATCAATTTATCAGTTCCAGTAACCAAATCATAACAATTAAATTTAAAATCATGTATAAACGTAGTTTATCCCTCGGCCTGGTTTCCGGCGTGTTATCAGGTCTGGCGTCAGCCATTTACCAGCATTTTTACCATGCTGCCCTGGGCGCCGATTTTTCCACTATAGTAACCGTATCGGCGATCATTATTGCCAGCGTAATCAGCTGTACCATTGCAGCATTAGGTTACGTGTGGTTCAGCAAATGGTTCAAGGCGAATGCAAACAGGGTGTTTAATCTGGCATTTGTCGCTTTCAGTTTAATCACGCTCATTTCACCTTTTGCCTTCAAACTTCCGCTGACTGCACAAAGCCCCGAATTGTTTCCCGGCATGACCATCCCAATGCACCTGTTCCCCGCATTGGCCTGGCTGACCTTGCATCCTTTTTTCTTTAAAGACGGACAGCCCCCGGTAGCTGCAAAAAAATAAGCACCGGCAGAAAATTAAACAGCTATTCAATAACCTATCCACTCAGCGTGGGTGGGTTTAATTTATAAATATGAAAGAGAAATTACAGATCGCCCTGGTTACCGGAGGTAATAAGGGTATTGGATTCGCTACTGCAAAGCAATTGCTCGAATTAGGGTACTTCGTTTATGTAGGTGCGAGAGACGAAAACAAGGGGCTGGAGGCCGTTCAGCGGCTAAACGCTGCCGGCTACAAAAAGGCAGCGTTGCTCGTGATCGATGTTGCAGACATTAATTCTGTTAAAGCGGCGGCGGAGCAGATATCCGCTAAAGGTGAGAATTTAGATGTCCTCATCAACAATGCCGCCATTGGAGGCCGCCAACCCCAAAGTGCCATTTCGTTAGATATCTCAGTATTAAGGAGCGTATATGATACCAATTTTTTTGGTTTAGTACAGGTCACCCAGGCCATGCTGCCGCTGCTGCAAAAGTCAGCCGCTCCAAGGATCGTTAACGTATCGAGCGAGTTGGGCTCTCTTGGTTACCATTACCGTGATAAGTCCGAGTATTTTGCCAGCAACCTGATGGCCTACAGTACTTCAAAGACCGCTGTCAACGCCTATACCCTGATGCTGGCAAACGCCATGCAGCAAACGCCATTTAAGATCAACAGTGTTACACCTGGTTATACCGCTACCGATCTGACCGACCATACCGGCAGCCAAACACCGGATGAGGCCGCGAAAATCCTTGTAAAATATGCAACGCTGGACGAGGATGGCCCAAGCGGGAAATTCTTCGGAAGCATTGGGCGAATGTTTTGGTAGTTTCTGAACGGGTTACCCAGCCCGGTCAAAGCGTAACAGTTTGGCTTTCCAATAAAACACCTTTATCATGAAAGTTGCCAGGCGAAAAATTGAAGAATTCTTTATCAAGTCCTGCTCTGTGGCGCATATTTTCACCGGTGAAGAGATTGTTCAGGATCATATGCCCGTTTACCAGGTCTCGGGTCAGACCTTTATCGATCAACAGGGGCGCTTTGGTATTACAAGAGGGACAGCTATTGCTTTTCCGCAAGAACCAGGTCACCAAATGTACCAAAGCGCCCGCGACTGACCGGCAATATCAGGCCGTGGCACTTGTCCTGAGCAGTGAACGGCTTCGGCAATATGCGCTCACTACCGGTATCATTTCTAATAACAAGTATAACGGGCCAAAGCATATTTTACTGCCGCAGCATGATTTTATCAGGTCTTATTTTCATTCCCTGCTGCCCTACATAGAACATAGTGAGGAGGTACGCACAAAACTGGCCTCCATGAAGGTAAATGAAGCCATGGGGTTGTTACTGGAGCTATACCCGGAGCTGAGAACATTCCTGTTCGATTTCGACGACCCTAACAAGCCCGGGCTGGAGGAGTTTATGCTGAGAAATTTCCATTACAATGTGCCGCTCGAAAACCTGGCCAAGCTTTCCGGAAGGAGCCTCACCGGCTTTAAACGCGAATTTACAGCTAATTTAAGACGACGCCTTCGAGATGGCTAAAGGATAAGCGGCTCTCCGAAGCCCATTACCTCCTTACGCAAAAAGATAAAAAGCCGCAGGAGATATACCTTGAGCTGGGCTTTCAGAACCTGTCACATTTTTACACCAGCTTCAGGCAGAAATACGGCTATACCCCAACTGTAGCAAAGCTTAGGGATAAATGATCGGCAGCATTACAGTCTGACAAAATTTATCCGGTTCCCTATTCGGCAATGTGGCCGGCGGCCTGGTGCAGTCAATCTTTAACCAGGGTCTTAACAAGCAATTGACAGCTATAGTATCCCTATACCAAAGCCTCGGCGGCGGCTGGAAGTAAGTAAAGCTGCCACCGGATTGACAGTTTTTTTGAAATGTTTCGGGTGGCAGCTTATTTTGCTTTATCTGTTCTCGACCCAGCATACTTTTAATTTCCGTTCAGAAAACATCCAAACACCATCCTGTTTTACCATGGTATCATAGTAACGGATGCCGGCGATCATCAGTTTTTGTGCGCCATCCTCCACTTTCAGGTGATAGGCCCGGCAATAAGTAGTACCGGTTGCCTTGTCGCCTTCAAGCTTAACGGTGCTCTGACCATTGAAGTGCATTGTTGAAAGATATTGGTTCAAATCGTCGAAGACAGGGCGAAGATCATTCCTGCTTGTGATTACATATGTAGGCGCCGGCACTTTCTCATCCATATATACTTCAAAATTCGTATTCTCAGTGAAAATCGCCATTTGCCCTTCCGCATCGCGGGTATCTGCACAATAGGTGTATTGATCGACCAATTCCCGGATGGCGATCCTGTCCTCCAGTTCCTGTAATCTTTTTTCGATGCTCATAGTGTTCCGTTTTTAATATATCTAAATTTAATTTCGATCGATCTGTTATCCCAAAATGGCCTTGGGCTCAAGGTATTCTTCCAGGCCAAAAATGCCATATTCCCTGCCTACGCCGGATTGTTTAAAGCCGCCAAAGGGCGCTTTGGAATCGTGGGAAAGACCGTTTATACAGATCCGCCCCGCATCAAGCCGGGAGGCCATGCGATAGGCCCTTTCTTTATCGCCGGAAAATATGTAAGCATGTAGGCCGTAAGTGGTATCGTTAGCTATTGCAACCGCGTCATCATCATTTTTATAGGGGATGATCACTAAAACAGGCCCGAAAATTTCTTCCTGCGCAATGCGCATGTTGTTTTTTACGTTGGTGAAAATAGTAGCCTGTACATAGTTCCCGTCTTCCAGGCCTTTGGGCTTGCCTTCACCGCCGGTTAATAAGGTGGCGCCCTCCTCAAGGCCGATCCGGATATAATTCTCTACCCTTTCGAATTGCTTTTTGCTCACCATGGGCCCGACAATCGTATCGCTATCCTTCGGGTCGCCAACCTTGATCTGATTTGCTACGGCTGCCTTTGCTATCGCATTTACCTCCTCCAGCTTACTTTCGGGCACCAGAAGGCGGGTTCCGGCTGCACAGGCCTGCCCGCTGTTCAGGTAGGCCGCTAATAAGGCCGTCGGTATGGCTTCTTCCAGGTTGGCATCATCCAATATGATATTGGGCGATTTTCCGCCAAGCTCCAGCGTAACTCTTTTCATGGAATCAACTGCACCCTTTGCAATGATCTTACCGACAGCGGTAGAGCCGGTAAAGGCAATCTTTGAAATACCCGGGTTACGCGTAATTTCAGCACCGACAACATCACCCAATCCATTGACAAAGTTGATGACGCCCTTCGGCAGGCCGGCGGCATGAAAACACTCCGCCATAATTTCCGTCTGCTGTACGCTCATTTCACTGGGCTTCACCACAGCTGTGCATCCTGCGGCGATCGCAGTTGACAGCTTGGTAACTATAAATCCGTTACTCATGTTCCAGGGAATAATGATGCCAACAACGCCTACCGGCTGCAAATAAACTTTTGAACTGCCAACGGCTTGTACAAACTCAAAAGCTTTCAGGGTATCGATCATCGCATTGATATCGCTCAGCATGTTTTGCGTGACCATAGAAGAGAACTGGAAAGTCCCGCCATATTCTTCCACCATGATGTCGGTCAGGTCCTTCGCGCGGCCGCTGATAACGGAATGCAATTTCTCCAGGTAACGGATCCGTTCTTCCTTGGTCGTTTTTGAAAAGGTCTTAAAAGCTTCTTTTGCGGCACTGACCGCATTTTGGGTATCAACTTCATCGCCTAATCGCACTTCACCGGTCTTCCTGTTAGTGACCGGGCTAATCAGATCTATGACTTCCGTTCCGTGCGGCGTGATGAATTCGCCGTTCACGTAAATTTTATTGATCGCTTTCATATGGTATTTTTTTTACAAACCTCCTGATTCCTGATTCCGAATAATTTGCTGTAAGGTCCAAAATGAATTAACCGGCTTAGTTTATGGTTTTATTGCGGCTAGCCGGGAATGATATTGGGTATTCCTGGCTTCGGTATTGCTGTCAACCACCATCAAAAATCCTGCAGTCACGATCAGGGTAACTGCAATCGCTCTCCATATTGGAGAACCGGGTAACCCTATGATGGGCAGGGCCGCGATGATAATAATGGCAGGCAGTATCCGGAAGACCAGCGTCAATTGCTTTTGCGATTCAGTCGTTCGGCGTATTTCCTGCCGAACAAAAGCTTCGGGATCTTTGCGGTGGGCCTGTTCAAATTGATCGACCCTCGGCTTGTTTGCTAATACCAATCCGGCACCTACGGCGATCAGGAAAAGTCCGGCGACCAGCAGCGGCCAGACAAAAGCCCTGGCCATAGCGGTTCTGCCCAAATACCAAAAACCGACGGCGGTAAGTATGGTAATCACGCTAAACAGCCAGACCATCTTGCCCGAAAAAACCTCTGCTTTCGCCCAGTCTGTACTTAATTTGACGATATCTGTATCCATGGTAAATTTGATATTTACGAAAGTACAAACCTGCCAGCGCCCGCAGGTTGCTGTGAAGTCCAAATTAAGATTGCTGGAAGGTCCGGAACAAAGTCACTTAATTCTTCTCGCCGGATTAAAATCAAAAGGTATTGGCCTTTATAAAAAGTAAATTTGGACTCCACAGCAAATGAAATTGCGCTGTGAAAATTTAACTTTGTTGTTATGGAGCCTGTTGTCCAAATGTTTGGTGATGCCTTTCTGTATTCCTGTTCGTTTGAAAAAGCACATATCTATGAGCAGTTTGTGGATGAGCATGTCCTGGCCTATCAGGTTTCGGGACAAACCCAGGTTTATCACCAGCGGGGAGAGATCGTGCTGAAGGAGGGAAATATCCTGCTGGCTCGCAGGAACCAGTTTGCCAAAAGCATCAAAATTCCGGCAAAGGACAAGGAGTACCAGTGTATTTGCTTATTGCTCACGAATGAGCGGCTACAGCAGTTCGCTTTGGATAATGGTATTATCTGCGACGAAAAATATCGGGGCAAAAAGAACATTTTGCTGGACTCAAATACTATCCTCAACGATTATTTCCTTTCCGTACTACAGTATATCCAACCTGGAAAAAGTGTGAGTAAAAAGCTGGCCTCCGTCAAAGTGAATGAAGCTATAGTTATGTTATTGGAGCTGCCGCTGAACCTGAGATCTTTCCTGTTTGATTTCAGCGATCCGCATAAACAGGACCTGGAAGAATTTATGCTGAAGAATTTCCAGCATAATGCACCTATCAAATATTTCGCCAGGCTCAGTGGCCGCAGCCTGAGCAGTTTTAAGCGGGAATTTGCAGCAACATTTAAAATATCACCCGGAAGCTGGCTTAAACAGAAGCGGCTGTCCGAGGCTTATTACCTCATCAAGAAAAAAAGCAGGAAACCGCAGGATATTTACCTGGAGCTGGGTTTTGAGAACCTGTCGCACTTTTACACCTCCTTTAAGCAGAAATACGGGCATACCCCCGCAGCAATTAAAATTCAGTCAGGCAACCAATCCCGGGTCGGCTAAGCGCCGAACGTATTAACTGGCCGTATGAGCAAAAATAAATGGTGGCAGCCACCACGAAAATTGGAAAAGATAGAAAGCTACCGCAAGATCAGTTGGCTGGAATTATTTTACGATCTGGTTTATGTTGCATGCATCGGGCAAATAACGGGTCATATTGCCACGCACCCGGACGGGAAGACGCTCTGTATGGCTGCGCTCCTGTTTGGCTTTATTTACTGGTCCTGGATCAATGGAACCCAGTATTATGATTTGCATGGTAACGAAACGGTCCGTACACGCTGGTTCGTCTTTCTCCAAATGCTGGCTATAGGAGCAGTAGCCATTTCCATTCCTGCGGCTTTCCAGGGAAGAGCTACCGAGTTCACGGTTAGCTTTCTAATCATACAGGGCCTTATTATTTATCTGCTTGGCAGTATTTCGTTTTACGACAGATCGTATATCAAGCTTAGCAGTCCGTTCTTGCTGTGTTATAGCATTGCATTTCTGCTGTTATTGGGTTCACTTTTCTGCCCGCTTCCTGCTATATTGCCTTTGCACCTGCTGGCCGTTTTAATTAACTTGTCGGCACCGGTAATCAGCGCCCGTTACCTCAAAAAGGTGTTGAACAAGCGGGGGCAGTCCTTTATCGCATCGCCTGCTTTGATTGAGCGTTTCGGGCAATTTACGATCATTGTGCTGGCGGAGAGTATACTCAGCACGGTTTCCGGCCTTTCATCGGTCGGCCACAAAACTTTGCCGGTGTGGTTTGCTTTTGTACTGGCTATCAGTATAGCCTTCTTGCTTTGGAGCATTTATTTCGATATGACGAATGAGCAGGAGTTGAAAGGCGGCTACCCTACTTTTCAGATCTTCGTATTTGCTCATTTGGTATTGCTTGGAGCCCTGGGGGTTTTCAGTGCCTGCCTGAAGGACCTGATTGCATACCCGGCTCTGCCCGCACCACTGATGCTGAGCCGCATGATGTTAATGAGCCTGATCATGTTTCTCATTGCCATGTGTATGATCGGTTATCTGGTTGATGCGGACGACCTGCAGACCCGGAACTATCTCCGGCAAGTGATCCGGTGTAACCAGGTTGTTGTTTTGTTACTCATCGGACTTTTGGTGATTTCAAAAACCTGGCCAATAGCAAGGCTGCTGCCAACCGTGTTCCTGTTACTGGCTATCCCTGTTGTATTTGGGATCATTACCTGGCTGAAACACGATCATTCAAAACATCCTGCCGATTAGTTGGTGACATGCTCCTAAAACTTTTGAACTATTGCCGATTTACTCGCTCAGTCTTGACATTTGTCAACCCAATTTCCTGAGATTAATCAATTTTAAAAACCGGCCCGGTTTGCAATTTTACCATAAACAAAACCAAAGATTGCAACATGAAAAAGCACAGTAATTCAAACCAGGGACAGGGTGATCAATATGATTATATCGTGATCGGCGGAGGATCAGCCGGGGCGGTACTTGCAAGCCGTTTGACGGAAGATCCGGATGCCAGCGTATTGCTGATTGAAGCGGGCCAGGTTTTCAAACCAGGCGACTTTCCCGAAATTATTGCAAAGAGTGATATTGTCGGCGCAAATTATGATCCGAATTTCGAATGGGGCTACCATTCCGAACCGGGGTATATCGGCCACCCGATCCACGTCCTCCGCGGCAAGGTGCTTGGCGGCAGCTCTTCTATCAATGGTTCAGCAGCTGTCCGGGCCCTTCCGGTGGATTTCAAAAGATGGGCGGCACAGGGCATCCATGGCTGGAGCTGGGAGGAAATATTTCCCTACTATTTGAAAATGGAAAAATCTAATGTCCCTGACGAAAAGTGGCACGGGCATTCGGGCCCATTTCCGATCACACAGCTTACCAAAGCTGATGTCAGCCCGCTGCAACTGGCATTTATCAATGCCACAGTTGAAAACGGGTATAAAGAAATAACAGACTTCAATGCCGGCGAACAGCATGGCGTAGGCCCTTACCCGATGAATATCGTCAATGGTATTCGTGTGAACACCGGTATGGCTTACCTGACCGATGACGTGCTCAACAGGCCAAATTTAACAGTGATCGGCAATGCCCTGACCGACAAGGTTCTTTTTCGCGGCACCGAAGCCTATGGCGTTCTGCTGGCGGACGGGCGTGAGTTTTATGCCGATGAGGTGATCCTTTCTGCAGGTACCTACGGGACGCCTGCTATATTAATGCGTTCCGGCATTGGACCGAAACAGGACCTCGCCAATTTAGATATACCGCTTGTGGCAGATCTGCCAGTAGGTGAACAATTGATCGATCAGCCTTTTTATTACAATGCTTATGCGGTTAACCCGGATACCATTGGCCGTCAGACACCGGTTATCGCTGCAAAGGTCTGGTTCAAATCTTCCTTTGCCAAAGAAGATGAATTAGACCTCCATATTACCGCTACTCACCTGTTCCCCCCTGACCAGAGCCCGACCCATGCGGGGTTTGTTTTTGCCGTGGCGCTTACCAATCCACAATCAAGAGGAACCTTAAAACTCGCCTCCAAAGATCCGTCAGTAGCACCGGTCATTGACCTGAATTTTCTAGCAGTGGAGGAAGACCGCAAACGCATTATGGAAGGCGCCAGGCTGGCCAGGCAAATTTCTAAATCAAAGCAATTTGATGATATGATCGTCCGGGAATTGAACCCCTGGGATGCCAAGACCGACGAGCAGGTTTGGGATTCGGTGAAAAGCACTGTTGACAGCTATGCGCACCCATTTGCTACCGCTCCCATGGGGTCTGAAGGCAGCAAAACAGCGGTAGTGGATTTTCATGGCAGGGTGTACAAAGTTAACGGTCTTCGGGTGGTGGACGCTTCTATCTTCCCTGGTGTGGTTTCGGCCGCGCCTAACCCCACTGTGATCGCGGTTGCCGAGAAGATCGCAGACGAAATTAAAAACGGTAATTAAGCCCCAAATTATAAAGCCTCAGCCATTGCCGCTGAGGCTTTTTTTTAGAAATATTACGATAAAACCAATGCCGACCGGCCTGCGGTTTAAGGGCATTAATCGTACTTCAGTTTTGACGGTGTGTACGACCCATCAAGGCCCCCCAATGTCATTGAAGAGCCATTGATCCTATTGTTGAAGGAACATGATTAAACTTCTGCCGGTACCTGCCTGCGATGCGCGATAATACGTTCCCGGTGCTGGAACCCCCACTTTTTAAGCTCCTCCAAAACATTCTCTAATGATTCACTGTAGGCGGTAAGCTCATAAAGCACCGTTACCGGTGTTGTTGGTATCACTTTGCGCTCTACAAATTCATTCAGTTCCAGCTCGCGTAATTCGTTCGATAATATTTTAGGTGTGATATCGCCTACTAACTTTTGTATCTCATTAAACCGCCTGGGGCCGTCAGCCAAAGCGACGATCACCGGAAGCTTCCATTTGCCGTTTAGAACATATAATGCATCGCGTACGGCTGTAATGTTTGCATTACATTCCGTCGAATTATGTCTTAATTTACCCATGCTCAAAGGTACGAACTATCCTAAACGATACCACTATCCTTTGGGATAGTAATATCTTTTTAATAGTGAAAGCATCTAAGTTTGCCTTCGTAAAATTTTAACAAGATGAAAAAGATATTGCATATTATTTCAAGCCCAAAGGGCGAAGCATCAATGAGTATTAAACTGGGTAATACTGTTATTGATAAAATTAAAACAGAATACCCAGGCAGCACGGTAAAGGTGAGAGATCTTACCAAAAATCCTTTTCCGCACCTGGAAGAAGCAACGCTTGCTGCTTTTTACACTCCGGCGGAAAATCACACCCCCGAAAACAGGGAAGCGGTAAAACATTCTGACGAAGCTATTGCAGAAATTATGGATGCAGACATTATTGTGATTGGTGCACCGTTATGGAACTTCGGTGTTCCGTCTGTGCTTAAAGCCTGGATAGATCATATTGCTCGTGTAGGCCATACCTTTAAATACACCGAAGCCGGACCTGAAGGCCTGATCAAAGACAAAGTAGTTTATATCGCTATGGCTTCGGGTGGTATTTATACAAGCGGGGCCATGCAGGGGTATGATTATGCTACACCTTATCTAAAAGGCTTATTTAGTTTTTTGGGAGTGACGGATGTTAATATTTTCCGCGTGGAAGGTTCTGCTTACCCGGGTCAGGCGGAAATTGCGCTGCAAAGAGGATTGGAGAGCATCGTACTTTAAATAGTCGGCCAAATAGCAACAAAGCCCGGTTTTTACCGGGCTTTGTTGCTTCAAAACTTCGACGTTAAGCTCCTACTTAACGGCCGCCTTCCTGATCCTGCTCAGCGTTTCCGGTGAAATACCAAGATAGGAAGCGATCATATTCTGAGGAAAACGTTGCAAAAAATGAGGATAGGTTTTTGCCAGGTCTTCGTAACGCTCTTCCGCGGTCAGGCTGATCGCCGCACGCATTCTTTTGTTATTTGCTATGGTGGCACCCTGATTTAATGAATCAAGCATGGCAGCAACTGCCTTTGTTGTCCGTGCCAGTTCCTGCAATTGTTCATTGGTAATCAGGATCAGGTCGGCATCCTCCAGCGCCTCAACATAGTACTTACTGGGTGTCAGCAAATAAAAACTTTCATAATCTCCTACCCACCATTCTTCCAGTCCGAAGTGCAATATATGTTCATGCCCCTTTTCGTCGACGGCAAACATGCGTGTAGCGCCTTTGACAATAAACCCCATGTATTTACATACATCCCCTTCCTGCAAGAAAAATTGCCGTTTCCGCAATTTTTTCGTTTTTAGTTTATTTAGGATCAAATTTCGCTCATCCTCGGGAAGCGTAACTTTGGATTTACGCTCGATATAGTCAAATAAAGGGTTAAAATCGGCCATGGCAGCTTTGGTCTGATGATAAAATAAATAGCATTTGGATATAAAATTAAATATTATTTTTTTAAATCTATTTGTTAGGAGGCCCAACCTACGAAAACGCAGGTAGGAATTAACCTTTTCCAATCAGCAATCCATCATTATTCTTCGCAACAAACAATGCTATTACCCTTCACTATCGTCAGGAGTACCCGGCGATCATTTTTTCGTTTTCGATCACTAAAGTCTGTGTAAAAGCAGTTGGTCAGCTCTTGACAAATATCAAGTGCACTTTATGATAAGTGTCAAGAACCAGGGCGTTGGAGATGAGGAACTTTACATCGTAAAACAGAAAGATTATGAAAACCATTTCCCGCCTTTTGTCACTGATCCTGTCGGATATGAAATCCGAGGACATATATGTGTTGCTCATTTTTATCACCCTGTTTTTTAAAGTCGTATGGGTAGCAGTCGCTGATTTTTTCAGGCATGCTGTAAAAACATTCACAGAACAGCATCACTGGTCACAAAGCCGGTTAACAAACGGGCTTAGCTTATGTCATTAAAATTTACAAAAAATAGAATAATAAATAAGTATATGAAAACTCCACTAAAAATTGCAATCATAGGCGTTACAGGTGACGCCGGCAAAAGAATTACGAATGAAGCACTGAATCGCGGCCATCATGTTACAGGAATCGCCCGTAATATTGGCGCAATCGCCGCAAAGAACAACCTGACCCTACAGGTTGGAGACATCAATGATCCCGAAACACTTGCTGTAAAGCTCAAAGGTCATGACCTGGTCATCAGCAGCGTAAAATATCATGAATATGACCACGATAAACTCATAAAGGCAGTACGCCTTTCAGGAGTCAAAAGATATTATGTGGTGGGGGGCGCCGGCACACTTGAGGTGGCTCCCGGCGTAACCGGGCTTAATTCAGGCTACCTTCCGGATTTTGTGGTACCGATAGCCAAAGCGGCTCAGGATTATCTGGATCTGTTGCTTTCTTCCGAAGATCTGGACTGGACGGTTCTTGCACCGGGTGCAGAGTTCATTGCCGGTGAACGCACCGGGAAATTCAGGCTGGGTAACCATGAGCTGATCAAAGATGAAAATGGAAGAAGCGCTATTTCATTCGAGGACTACGCGATAGCCCTGCTGGATGAAATAGAAAATCCGCTACATGTAAAAGACTATTTTTCGATCGGTTATTAACAAGCCGGCCGGATTTACAAAAGCGCTGGGTGTGTAATCTATAATAAGCCGGTCATCAACTGCCGGCATTAAAAAGTCAAACGAAGTAAAATGACTCGGACAATGCAAATGGTATTCATTTTCACTCATTTAATGATGGCAGGCGCGGTTATAGCCCTGTTTTTTACCGCACTGAGGGCCGAACAGGAAACAGGCCCGGGCTACAGCATAGTTCTGCTGAACCCGACATCGATCTTTTTGACAAAGCTTAAAGTTTTTCGATGCAGTCTGAAATCAAGGGCACTTATGCTCTCGGGGCGAATCGCCAGGTTGAAAATTGCAGACCGGGCGGACCGCAGCACAGGTCACACTATTTAACAGCTTTATTTATAACTATAATATCATGAAAAAGTCAAACACAAGTATAGAGGGGAAAAACGTCAAAGTCGGGGATCTGCTTGTTAACCGGCTTATTCCTGCAGGGGAGGTGAACAACGTCGGGCCTTTCCTTTTGCTGGACCATGGCTACCCAATTAATTATCAGTCCGGTGAACACGCTTCACCGGCGCTGAATGAACATCCGCACAGGGGGCTTGTGGCCATCACTTATGTGATCAAAGGCGAGGTTGAACATTTTGATAGCCTTGGAAACCATGAGACCGCAGCCGAAGGCTGCGCACATTGGCTCAGTGCAGGAAATGGGGTCATACACGGCGAACGCGTAAGCCCGCGCCTCCGGAAGTCGGGCGGTACGTTTCACGCCATACAGTTCTGGACCAATATTCCTGCAGCGCACAAAGCAGATGATCCAAAATATCAATTGTTGAATGCAGAGACCTTTCCCGTGGCTCAGTTGCCCGACCATGGTGGTTTGATCCGAGTTTTAATAGGGAAATGCGGCACCATAGAATCACCGGTCAAATCCCTTTCGAAGGCATTTCTTTATCGGATCACGCTAAATGCCAAATCAGAATTTCAGGTCACTGCCGGAGAAGAAATGAAAAGCGCCGTCTTTGTTCCTGACCATCCGGTCATTGTTAATGGTGAACTGATGGAAAAAAGCCAACTGTTAATTTTTGCGGAAAGCAATGCCGGGATCGTCCTGCGCAACCCGGGGATATTCAATGCCGATGTGTTTATTCTGGGAGGGCCTGAACCGGATGAGACGCTTGTAGTTCAGGGCCCCTTTGTGATGAACTCCCAAAACGAAATTTCAATGGCTTACAGGGATTTCTTTGACGGAAAATACGGGGCGATAAAACGGGTACCGGAGGTTAAGGAAACGTAAACATCTTGACAAATATCAAGTGCATTATTTGATTAAAATCAATGCCTGAAAGTGGCCACAGGGGTAGTTTTGTTATACCCGCCATTCAAGGCGGAACCTTAAAAAACATAAAAATCATGGAAGTTAAAAAGTATCAGTATTATGCAGGTGGTGTTTGGCGGGATGCCGAGGGCGGCCGCACATTCGATGACCTGGAGCCTTACAGCGGAAAGGTCTACGCGAAGATCGCAGCAGGCAGCCGAAAAGATATGAAGATTGCGATTGACGCAGCGGCAGCGGCATTTCCGGCCTGGGCAGCTACTACTCCCGCCGAAAGAGCAGACCTTCTTTTTAAGGCAGCCGCCATTATCAAACGAAGAAAGGCAGAGATCGCCGAAATACTTGCAAAAGAGACAGGAAGTACCATTACGTTTGCGACCTTTCAAGGAGAATTGCTTGCTACTACATTGGAGAAAGGTGCAGCCTGGGCGTATGATAATAAAGGGGAAGTATTGCAATCCAATGTGCCCGGATCGTTTTCTATAGGAGTTCGCAGGCCGTTGGGGGTGGTTACCAGCTTTACGCCGTGGAATGGCGCCAGTATATTATCATGGAGAACTGTTATCTCCCCCCTGGTTGCCGGTAATACCGTTGTTGTAAAACCATCAGAATTTGCTCCCGTTTCTGCGGGTCTTATGATCGCAGAAATCGCACACGAAGCCGGTTTTCCGCCAGGAGTGATCAATGTGGTTACCCATGCACCGGGTGATGCAGCAGGCCTGGCCGATGAAATCTTTGAGAACGCCAATGTTAAGGTAATAAACCTTATTGGTGGGGTAAAAACGGCTAAATACCTCGCGGAACGTGCGGCTAAAACATTGAAGAGAACTGTATTTGAATTGGGCGGATATAATCCAATGATCATACTGGATGATGTTGATGTGGATGAAGCCGTAAAAGCGGCGACTTTCGGGGCATTCTTTCACCAGGGCCAGATCTGTATGAATACCCGCAAGATCATTGTTCAAAGAAAGATATATGATGAATTCCTGGGAAAATTTATTGCCAGGACGAAATCATTGCCATACGGTGATCCGGAAGACCATAAAACCATCATCGGGCCGCTTATTCATGAAGGAGCTATAAAAACGTCCGATGAACGTGTTAAAGATGCCGTTAGTAAAGGAGCAAAAGTTGTTGCGGGCGGGTATGCAGAAGGTCCGATCTATTTCCCGACAATTCTCATCGACGTTCCTTATGAGGCGATTGCATCAAACGAGGAAACATTCGGGCCATTGGTAATAGTGGAACCGGTTGATACAGCAGAAGAAGCTATAGCGGTTGCAAATCGCACCTCCTACGGATTGGTGTCCTCTATTTTTACCAGGGACACTTATAAAGGATTTGAACTGGCGCCGAAAATTTTGCATGGTGTAGTCAATGTAAATTCTCCGACAGTAAATGAAGAAACCCATGCACCGATGGGCGGTGTAAAAGAGAGCGGCTGGGGCCGAACCGGTCCCCACAGTATCGAAGATTTCACGGATCTTATCTGGATAAACGCGCGCAGCACCCCAGGACAATATCCATTTTAATAAACGAACAAGTCGTGTGCAAAACGGCATCCAAAATTTTGCACACGGCTTTAACCTTACAGCCATGAGCTTAACTATCGATACACATCACCACATGTTGCCCGATTTCTTTTTTGAGGCAACCAATGAAAAGGATAACCCTGTCGGCGGGTTGAAACCACATGCCTGGTCTATTGAGGGATCTTTGGCATTTATGGACGAGATGGAAATAGATATTGCCGTTACATCCATCAGCACGCCGGGCATCGAAATGCGCGACCGGAAAGCTGCAAAAGGGCTGGCACGGAAGTGCAATGAGCTTGCAGCCTCGATGGTGTCAAAATATCCAAAGCGTTTTGGTGCGCTGGCAAGTGTTCCCATGCCGAACGTAGATGATGCGATAGAGGAGATCACCTATGCGCTTGATGTGCTGAAGCTGGATGGCGTTGTGTTGTTTACCAATGCACAGGGCATTTACCTGGGGGACCAGCGCATGAAGCCTTTGTTCCATGAATTGCAACAGCGGAAAGCCTCCGTTTTTGTCCACCCGAATGCTTCTCCCGATCCGGTAGCGCACGCTCTCGGGCTTACGGACAATCTGATCGATTTTCCGGGTGATACGACCAGGGCGATCGCGCAACTGCACTACGGTGGGACCTTTGCAGAAACGCCCGATGTGAAATTCGTTTTCTCCCATGCGGGGGGCACAGCACCCTACCTGGCCGGAAGAATGGCTATCGTGGATGAAATGCAAATCATGGGAGACAGCTCGGCTACCGGAACTTCAGCAGAAAGCTTTCGCCGGCTTTACTGGGATACCGCACTGGCTTGGACAGACCCGGTGATCAATCACCTTCGCCACATCGGCGGCATGGATAAGGTGGTGTTCGGCACCGATTATCCATACGTACGGAACGATTTGGCAGCAAAAGGAAGACTAACCTTAAAAAGCAACCCGGACATCAGTCCTGAAGATAAAGAAAAACTCTTTAGCGGTAACGCACTGGACCTGTTCCCAAGATTCGACACACATTAACCCAACATTCAATCAAAAGGTCATGATAACAACAGCTAAAACACATGAAGGAAAAGTGGCCCTGGTAACGGGCGCCGCTCAGGGTATCGGTCAGGCCATTGCGATAGCATTGGCCGAACGCGGGGCGATTGTGATCGCAACGGATATTATCACACCAGGGGAAACTTTAGGAAAGATCGGACCTGCCGGTTCCGCCTATCAACTGGACGTAACCAACGAGCAGGACTGGAAAACATTGGCCCTTAAATCCGAAACACTGGGCGGTGTTGATATTGTTGTAAATAATGCAGGATATTTTCCTAACCGGCCCATCGACCAGCTGGACCTGGAGACCTGGCGCAAAACTATTTCTACAAATCTCGACTCTCATTTCTTAAGTGTGAAAACCTTTTTGCCCGGTATGCGAAAGAAAAAATGGGGCCGCTTTGTAGGTATCTCTTCCAATATGGTTGGTTTAACGATCCCTGGCATGAGTCATTATATCGCATCCAAAATGGGTATAATCGGATTTATGCGTGGGCTCGCTAATGATGTTGCCGGTGATGGCATTACTGCTAATGCCGTGCTTCCGGGGATCATCAATACTAAGGCCATAGCCGACATTCCGGATGAGATGCAACGTGCGACCTGGGAACAACAGGCGATTAAACGATTAGGTGAACCACAGGATGTTACCGGAGCGGTTTTGTTTCTTACAAGTAACGATGCCTCATTTATGACCGGCCAGGCGCTGGTGGTGGATGGCGGTCAATATAGAATAGGTTAATTAAATAATAATAAAATGAAATCAATAAAAAATAGCTTTCTCCTTGTCCTTGCCGGTTTGGTAATGACAATTACAGTCGCCGGCAAGCCGGCCGGCGCATCAGTTAACATTAAAAAAGCAAATAAAATTAAGTATATGAAAAAGAACAATGTATTGGGTACCTGGTCATTAGTTACCGGTTACCTTGATAATCATGGAGCCCATATAGACATCCTCGGCCCGCATCCTGCCGGCATGCTGGTTTTCACAGAAGACCTGCACTTTATCGTCATCGTGCATAACCCTGATATACCAAAATTTGCTTCGGGAGACCGTGCAAACGCAACGCCTGAAGAATACAAAACTGCAGTAACCAACAGTCTTGGCGTGTGTGGCTCCTATACGGTAGACGACAATGGAGAATTTGGCGAAGAACATGTCTCAGGTTCAACATTCCAAAACATGAACGGTCATACCAGGGGCAAAAATGAGATTTCTGTAAAAGTTGAAGGTGACAAGCTGATAGAAATTCAAAAAATAGGTGACGGCATTGGGGTTCACCTGGAATGGAAACGGGTGCAATAATTCGGATTATGAAAAAGTTACTCATGCCCTATAACGGCACAAATTTGCAGCTTAAAAATCATGTCGTCATGGCCCCGATGACCAGGAGCCGGGCGATCGGGAATATCCCCAACGCCCTGATGGCCGAATATTACGCACAGCGTAAAGGCGCGGGTCTGATCATTACGGAGGGCACAGCCCCTGCACCTGAAGCGCTGGGTTATCCAAGGATGCCCGGTATTTTTTCGGCCGAACAGATCGAAGGGTGGAAACCGGTGACTGCTGCCGTTCATCAAAACGGCACCAAGATATTTTTACAGATCATGCATACCGGCCGTATAGGACATGTAGCTAATTTACCGGAGAACGTACAGTTGGTCGGTGCGTCCGCCATCCCTGCTGCGGGGCAGATGCACACCGATACCATGGGTAGCCAGGATTACAGCCGGCCGGAAGCGTTAACCACTCAAGGCGTAAAATCAGTGATCGGGGATTTTGTCACAGCCGCTAAAAACGCCATGGCTGCCGGGTTCGACGGCGTGGAACTGCATGGCGCAAACGGTTACCTGATCGAGCAGTTCCTGAATCCGCATGTCAACAACCGTTCGGATCAATATGGCGGGAGCGTTGAAAACCGGTCGCGTTTTGCGGTGGAGATCGCAGAACAGGTATCCGAAGCGATCGGCAGGGACAAGCTTGGAATCCGTATTTCGCCTAATTCGACGTTGGGCGACCTGCAGCCTTATCAGGCCGATACTATTCGGGAAACCTACATCCACCTGGCCCGCGAGTTTAATCTGGCCGGCATTGCCTACCTTCATATAAGCATCAACCCGGAAATTCCTATTGCTACGCTCAGCGCGATACGTGCGGAATTTACGGGCGCCATTATCCACAGCAGCGGCTTCACAACAGAAACAGGCGAAGCGAAATTACAGGCAGGTGATGCGGACCTTATAGGCTTCGGCCGTGATTTCCTCGCCAACCCGGATCTTGTTGAACGGATCGCAGCCGGCGCAAAATTCAATCAGGTAAATTACAGCACACTTTACTCGCCAGGGCCAAAAGGTTTTACCGACTATCCCCGGATGACTGACAATAAGCACAAGACAATTCTATTGTAGCGCAATTAGTAAATCGTATTATCATGAAAGAACAGGAGAATATAGCTATTGCCCGGGAATACTTTATCAGGGCCGATCAGGGGCGCGCGGACGTGCTGGATCTGTTTCAGACTGACGCGGAATTTTATTTTCCCAAGTTCGGTTTTGGCTTTGGCCGGGAATCACTTTTTGAACTGGTAAAAGGGTTTGGGGATAGCCTTGAATTTATCCAGCATGATTATGACGGTTTACATTTCATCCCTTCCGGTGATTCGCTGGTGGTTGAAGGCGCCTCGAAGGGCAAGATTGCCGGTAAAACCTGGGAAGGCGGCGTAACGCCCGGCGGCCGTTTCTGTAACGTATTTAAATTCCGTGATGGCCTGATCTCCAGTATCCATGTCTACCTTGACCCAGACTATACCGGTGATGATGAAGCACGTTTCAGGTGGGGCAAGGATCGCTCCTGGTAATTGCTGCTGCTCAATTTTATAACCATTAAATGATAAACACAGAAAAACCACGATCATGATAACAAAATGGAAAATCGATCCCGCGCACAGTGAGATCCAGTTTAAGGTGAAGCATCTGATGATCTCCACGGTTACCGGCTATTTCAACACCAATAACCTTTGGGTCGAAACGGAAGAAGAGGATTTTACAAAAGCTGCTAAAATTGAATTTTCGGCAGATGTAAATTCGGTCAACACGGCCAATGAGCAACGTGACGGCCACCTGAAATCCGCGGATTTCTTTGATACGGAAAAGTTTAAGTTCATCACCTTTAAAGGCACAAAAGCTGAAAAATCAGGCGATGACTATTTGCTGCATGGCGACCTGACGATCAAAGACGTCACCAGGCCCGTAAGTTTAAAGGTCGAGCACGGCGGTACCGTAGTGGACCCGTATAACCAGACCAAAACCGGGTTTAGCCTTTTAGGTAAAATCAGCAGGAAAGAATTTGGTTTAACCTGGGACGCGGTTACAGAAGCAGGCAGCATTGTTGTTGGTGATGAAGTTAAGATCAATTGTGAGGTACAACTGATCAAGTTAGCTTAATTGAGCAATGTTTACTGCTGTGAGAATATTAAAAGGGATCAGGAATTGGGGCATCGCCATCTGGTTAGCGAGGCAATTTAAAAAACCATAGAACGAATATTTCAAAAAAATGGATGCAGCACCTGAACAGGTGCCGCTCTTTGTTAAGGGTGTGCGGGTTGCCCCTTTTTACGAAGGTTATGAAACGTCTATTAAGATTTATCACCCAGCCAAGCTACGTATGAATTTCATTTTCCCGGATCACCTTTTTGCTCAGGGCTTCGGTATCGTGCAGCGGAATTACCTACGGATTAAACAGAATATTTGTGCCGAACAAAGAGGTGCTAAAAACCAAGCAGACCGCAAAAACGGTATTGCGATTCTTTAATTATGACTTAGCACGGCATTTACTTTTGTATTGGATAAATCGCGCTAAATTTTTTATAAATCATTTCGGTGGTCGATTCATCAATATGAGCTTTTAGATATGCTGGTGTTGGAGGCTTAAATTTAACCAAAATCTAATTTTCTTTGTTATCGCCATTTGTCAGTACGGCAGTAAAGAAAAAACAGCTGTCTTCCTTCCTTATAACAAAAGTACAGAGAACGTTAGACGATTAAAATCCTTTATACTCGGGTATAACAAATTAATCTATGTTTTCTCGTTTAACATCAAAGGGGCAACACACCATATCGTCTAAACTCGTTAACTAAATAAGTATTTATGGTCAATATTTCTCCATGATAGGTATAATGCACGATCAAAAAAGGCTCGTTGATTATTGCGGTGCCAATTTCATCCAATTTGAGCTCTTCACCCCAAATATTCTACTATAAAATCAGGATATAACAATCATCAATGGCGTTTTTATCATTGCCATCTATGAACCCGACCGGGTTACCATGGAAGATTAAAACATATAACCTTTTTTATAAAAAAAAGGCCACTTCCGCTTGAAAGTGACCTTTTTGATTTCGTGGTATCAGCTGGAATCGAACCAGCGACACAAGGATTTTCAGTCCTTTGCTCTACCAACTGAGCTATGATACCGTCCCGTTGGGGTTGCAAATATAAAATTAAATCTTTGCAACCTGAATTTTTTATAAAAAAAGCTCTAATACGCTTAAAATCAATATTATATCTTTGGTATTGACTCCACTTAAAGAGCATTTCCTTCGACAAATTTATAAGAAAACCCCACTGCAGCAACAAAAAGTTTCTGATTTAAAAAACCTTTGTGACCTATTTGGCCCGATTTGTAAGTTATTCTTCTCACAGATTTGCTCTTGTATTGGCAACGTTAATATCGAGTGCTTTTTTCTAATAACAAGATTGTTACAAGTTTTTTACAGCATATAAAGAAGTAAATCCAGCTATGGCAGTACCCGAAACAGGATTCGGCAAACAGTTTTTTATAGCACGCAGTAAATCAATAATTTAACTATAGCGTAAATAAATTGCTGGTGCATAAATGCGATATATTTTGCTATATAGATAAGCTAAATCACATAAAAATGGGGAAAATTTAAACAATATTGAGTAATTTTTAATAGTAATGAAAAGTGAGTCTTCGCAGGTCCTTAAATTAGTAATACTTTTTATCCTTACATTTAAATTCAATTAACTATTTGTTTAAATGTTTCTAATGAGAAAAACATCATGAAGGGAAAACTACTATTATTATTTTTTATGAGCTTTCTTACGTTTTACGACGCGTTTGCTCAAAGCGATTTGAAAATTACGGGCTCAGTTAAAGACGCCTCCGGCGGAGACCCGCTGCCCGGTGTTTCTGTAAAAGTAAAAGGAACGTCAATTGGTAATCAGACCGATGCTGAAGGTAAATATGCCATTCTTGCTCCTGCCGGGTCTACATTGGTATTTTCATTTATTGGTTATAGTCCGTCTGAGGTTACCGTTCCTGCTACCGGGAGCCGGGTTTTAAATGTTTCGCTTATTCCCAGTAAGCAGGAATTAACCGAAGTAACCATTTTAGGTACTTATGGCAACAATAAAAGGGTCGATAATATTTTAGGCAACAACACCATTGTTGCCGGCGACCAAACCGCGGATAAGCCTAATGCCTCCGTGGCCGATGCGCTACAGGGCAGGGTACCAGGCCTGAGTATACTATCAGGCTCCGGCGAACCGGGCTCGTTACCTTCAATTCGTATACAAGGTTTAGGATCTTTGACATCAGGTACAGACCCGTTGTATATTTTAGACGGTGTTCAGGTAAGTTCGGGTACCTTGTTAGCTATTAACCCTGACGATATTGAATCCACCAACGTTTTAAGGGATGCGGCATCCACTTCTATCTACGGCGCACGTGCTGCTAACGGTGTAATAGTTGTTACCACTAAACAAGGCTCCTTTAACCAGGCCTCTACTGTTACTTTTACCAGTCAGTACGGTGTATCAAGCCTTGCAAGTACCAACTTCTTTGCAAACGATTTTATGGATGCCACACAGTGGAAACAGTTTGAAGTGAGTGCAGGTTTGATATCGCAAACCAGTTTAAATCAAATTTTAGCTTCGTTACCTGTTCAAAATGCAAATACCCAATGGTATAAGTATTTCTACAAAAGTAACCAACCTACATACCAGGAAAATCTTGACATATCAGGCGGCGGCGGCAAAACTTCATATTTTGTTTCGGCAGGCTATTTGAACCAGGAAGGAATTGCCTACGGATCAACATATGATCGTTATACATTAAGGTCAAACGTAACTTCGCACGTAAATAATTGGTTACAGGTTGGTGTTAACATCGCTTTGGCATATAGCCAAAACCACACCAACTCTGAAACAGGCGCCGTTATAGATGGCGGCTTATCAAGTTTACTTGCACCTATTTACTCCCCGTATGATGCTAATGGGAACCGTTTTGATAAAATACCGGGCACAACGGAGTATGATCCGAGGTATCTGGCCGAGCAAAATCCGGCCGTTACAAACAATCTCCAGGTTGACCCGACGGCTTACTTGTTGATTACGCCATTTAAAGGCTTATCAATTAAAACCCAGGGCGGTATTGATGCTGCAATTGCAAATTCATCTGCAATACGGCTTCCTACTGATCTCGCGAATGTAGGCTATGGTACTGTAAATAATGGTAATTCTCAGGATGTGAATAAAACGTTTACCAATACCGTGGAGTATAAATTTACGGTAGGCAAAGCAAATCATTTTGATGTACTGGGCGGCCAGGAGTACCAGGATGAAACGACAACCGGCTTTAATGCGTATGGTGAAGGACTGTCCGACCCACGTTTATTATTACTGCAAAACGCTCCGGACAAGGTAGCAATAAGCAGCTCTGAATATGAGTATGCGTTTGACTCGTTTTTCGGAAGGGCAGAGTATGATTGGAATAACAAATATTATGCTGAAGCTTCTATAAGATCTGACAGGTCATCGCGTTTTGGCGCTGATCACCGCGAAGGTACTTTTTATTCTGTGGGTGTATCATGGGAAGCGAAAAAAGAGGATTTTTTGAAAGATGTTTCCTGGATTGATAAACTGACCTTAAAGGCCAATACTGGTACACAAGGTAATGCCGAAATACTTGGATCAGGCAATGGTGAGGCGCAGGACTATTCAAGCCTGGCATTGCTGACTGGCAGTAATTTTTATAATGGTGTTGGGGGTTATTCTATTACGCAGCCAGGCGATGCTAACTTAACATGGGAGCAGCAACAGCTGACCACTTTTGGGGTAGATGTGTCATTTTTAGACAGGATAAGGCTAAATGCTTCTTATTATATCAAAAATACATCTCACATGCTTTTAGGCGTGCCATTCCCTTTTACCTCAGGTTTTGCATCAGTTACAGAGAATACAGGTGCAATGCAAAACAAAGGGTTTAACATAGGTTTTGAAGCGGATGCCTGGAAAGACCCGGCACACCAGGGCTACGTTACGCTTTTTGTAAATGCCGATATAACCCATAACAAAGTGACCGCCTTGTTTGATGGAAGGAAAGATTTTCCGCAGCCTCAATTTTTACAAGCATGGGTAGTAGGTCAGCCTGTAACTTTCTATCTGCCGCTTTATGCCGGTGTAAATAAACAAACCGGTGCGCCTCAATGGTATTTGCCTGGTCCAAATCCTTCCATCCCTAACCGGAACCCTAACGAGGTGACCAGCAATTTTGATTCAAATGCCCTTCAGCAAAACTCAGGTATTGGCCAATATGCACCGTTTACGGGTGGCTTCGGTTTCCGCGCCGGTTATGAAGGCTTTACAATTGAAACCCTTTTCAACTTTGACTTAGGAAAACATTTGTTGAGCAATGACAATTACTTCTATCAAAACGGGAATGTGTTCCCCGGGTACAATACGCTGAAAGTTTCGGCCAATTATTGGACACCTCAAAATACTAATGCACAGTTCCCTGATCCAAGCCAATATGATGAGCAACAATTCGACTCAAGCTTGCTTTATAATGCATCATTTATGCGTTTAAAAGATCTTACAATAGGTTATACGCTGCCAAAATCTATAACAGGCGATAATAAAGCATTTAAAACCGTTAAAATATTTGTTGACGGACGTAACCTGTTTACTGTTACCAAATATTTCGGTCCTGATCCGGAAGTTGATTCAAACTTAGTATACGGGCAATATCCTAATACCAAGCAATATACCGTAGGTTTTAAAGCAACTTTCTAAAAAATATTAATTCATTATTCAAGTGATATTAAAGATGAAAAAATTACATACATATATAGCAGCAGGGTTGATCATTATGGCGGGCGCGAGTTCCTGCAAAAAAATCAATGACCTGAACCCACATGATGCCATTGGCCTTAATACAGGATTTGAAACCATAAGCGATGCACAAAAATGGGCTGCAGGCGCCTATTCGGCTTTAAGAGGGAATTTTGATATGCCGGCAAGCGTAACCGACTTACAGGCAGATGAGCTGAATATTACATTATCCAACAATAATGCTAACACAGGCTATTACAGATGGGGGGCATTTTTTGGCGGAGATAACCCGGCAGGTTATTGGGAGAACTGGTATGCCGCCATTGCGAATATCGATGCTGCAATTACCGGTTTTCCTACTATTAAAACTACAAATGCCGCTGATGCAGATAGCTTAAAGCATTATACAGGCACCTTATACCTGGCAAGGGCGTACTATTACCATCGCTTAATTATGCGATATGCAAAGTCGTACAGTGCTTCTACTGCGGCTACCGATGGAGTGCCACTTGTTTTGGTTTATGATATAAACGCAAAGCCGGCCAGGGCAACAGTTCAAGCGGTTTATACGCAGATTTTGTCAGATATAACTACTGCCGAAGGGTTATTGGCAGACACAAAAGGGCAGCAAGGCGCAATTACATTTAACATAGACGTAGCTACAGCCCTTGAGGCCAGGGTGCGGTTGGATATGCAGGATTGGGCCGGCGCTTATACAGCAGCTAATAAAGTGATTACTACAGGCAACTATCCTTTGATCACAACTTTGGCCGGTTTACAAAAGTATTGGACTAATGACGGAACACAGGAAGATATATTCCAACCGTTTACCAACACAACAAATGAGCAGCCAGCCGGAAGTTTTCCATATATCAGTTATGATCTTTCAATTAATGCGGATAATCCTTCCTATGTACCTACAAAAACGATCATTGCTTTATACCAGGCTAATGACATTCGCAAAGGGACATATTTCACAACTCAGCCTGTAAGCATAGACGGCGTATCCGGAACACTCACCCTGGTTAATAAATATCCGGGTAACCCTATATTTTATGCTGGCTCAAGTGTGTCAACCTATCAAAATGCACCCAAGCCATTTCGCATTGCCGAGATGTATTTGATAGCCGCCGAAGCCGCCGCTAATAACAATAATCCCGCGGGAGCATTAGTCGCACTGAACGCTTTGCACAATGCGCGCACTGGCGCTACTTATGCCGGCTTGGCAGGGACCGCTTTAACGGATACCATAAGAAACGAAAGGACCCGCGAACTTGCATTTGAAGGGTACCGGTTGGATGACCTTGAACGTTGGGGATTAGGATTTAGCAGGGGAACCCCGCAGAATGCTTCCTTTTTGCTTTCCGGTACAGGTACCACCGGTCTCACGATTCCGGCAGGTGACCTCCAGTTTATATGGGCAATACCAAGTAATGACCTTACACTTAACCCTAACTTAAAACAAAATCCGGGTTGGTAATAGTAATTTAAAAAGCAGAAAGCCACACCACAATTTATGGTGTGGTTTTTTTTTGCTCAAAAATGTGATAATAAAAACGGCAAGGACATTCAGCATCTGGCTTCAGGCTGACGATAGGGCTTAAAAAATGGTTTTTTATTTATTGAAAATTTTTGTAAAACGCCTTTAAACAATTGGTAGAGGTGCTCGCATTTAATTTAAATAGTATTTGTTTGCCAAATCAGCCAATTATCTATATTTGAAAAATACTATGCATGCATAATGATCGGCCAAGTCATTTTTATCATCATTCTTTTTGCAGCCATTTACCTGTTCAGCAAAAACGCAGGCAAAATAAGGCGCAACATATTGTTGGGCAGGGATACTGATCGTTCCGATCATCCCGGCGAACGCTGGAAAACCATGTTAAAGGTGGCGTTCGGACAAAGCAAAATGGTTAAACGGCCGTTAGCCGCCGTTATGCACTTTTTCATTTACGTAGGCTTTGTCATTATCAATCTGGAGGTGCTGGAGATCATGATCGATGGTGTTTTTGGCTCGCACCGTGTTTTCTCCAAAGTGTTGGGCGGGCTGTATGGCCTGCTGATTGGCGGGTTTGAAATATTGGCCCTATTGGTATTAATAGCCTGTGTGGTCTTCCTCATCCGTAGAAATATCATTCATCTCAAACGCTTCAGTGGTGTGGAGATGACCTCCTGGCCAAAGTCCGACGCAAATTATATCCTCACCATCGAGATATTGCTGATGACCGCATTCCTCACCATGAATGCTGCTGATCACAAACTGCAGCTGCTCAACTTTGGCGAATATATTAAAGCAGGCAATTTTCCGGTGAGTCATTTATTGTCGCCGCTGTTGCCGGATTCTGCACGATCGCTGGTAATGGTAGAACGTGGCTGCTGGTGGTTACATATTATCGGAATACTGGCATTCCTGAATTACCTGCCATATTCAAAGCATTTCCATATCCTGCTGGCTTTTCCGAATACGTATTATTCCAACCTTAACCCTAAAGGGAAATTCACCAATATGGCATCGGTTACCAACGAGGTAAAGGCCATGCTCGATCCATCATTCACACCCCCGGCAGCTGAAGTAAGCCGCTTTGGCGCAAAAGATGTAACCGATCTCACCTGGAAAAACCTGATGGAAGCGTATACCTGCACCGAATGCGGCCGCTGCACTTCCGTATGCCCGGCAAATATCACCGGCAAGCTGCTTTCGCCGCGAAAGATCATGATGGATACGCGCGACCGGATAACCGAGGTAGGCAAAAATATCGATGCACACGGTAAGGATCATGACGACGGCAAAGCGTTGTTGGATAACTACATCACCCGCGAAGAACTTTGGGCTTGTACCAGTTGCAATGCCTGTACAGAAGCCTGCCCGGTGAATATCAATCCGCTGGAGATCATTACCGAAATGCGCCGCTATTTGGTAATGGAAGAAGCCCAGGCGCCGGCAAGTCTCAATAATATGTTCGGTAATGTAGAGAACAACGGTGCGCCCTGGAAATACGCACAAGCCGACAGGGCGAATTGGATGAAGCAATGATGCGAAATATGCAGATGTGCGTATGTGCAGATGACCAAGAAATTATAAAATGGGAAGTATTACCGATTTAAAAGTGCCGACGATGGCAGAACTAATAGCTGCCGGTCAGGAACCGGAAATTTTATTCTGGGTAGGTTGTGCAGGCAGTTTCGACGAGCGCGCCCAGCGGATCACCCGCGATATTTGCAAGATCCTGCAGCACGTAGGCATTAGTTTCGCGGTATTGGGCACAGAGGAAAGCTGCACCGGTGATCCTGCCAAGCGTGCAGGAAACGAATTCCTGTTCCAGATGCAGGCCATGACGAATATCGAATTGCTGAATGCCTATAACATTAAAAAGATCGTTACCGGGTGCCCGCATTGCTTCAATACTATTAAGAACGAATATCCCGGTTTAGGCGGCAGTTACGAGGTAATCCATCATACGCAACTGATTCAGCAACTGATAGATGAGGGCAAGCTAAAAGCCGAAGGCGGCGAAAGCTTTAAAGGCAAACGTATTACTTATCATGATCCGTGTTATCTTGGTCGCGGTAATGAGGTTTATGAGGCCCCTCGTAAAGCTTTAGAGGTTTTGGATGCCGACCTAGTTGAAATGAAGCGCTGCCGCTCAAACGGATTGTGCTGTGGGGCAGGCGGTGCGCAGATGTTTAAAGAACCCGAGCCCGGAAAAAAAGACATCAACATGGAGCGCATGACCGACGTACTGGAATCCAAAGCGCAGGTGGTCGCCGCTGCCTGCCCGTTCTGCATGACCATGCTGAGCGACGGCGTAAAACACTCGAATAAAGAACAGGAAATAAAGGTACTGGATATTGCAGAGATAACGGCGCGGGCAAACGGCTTATAAAACAAAAACCCGGCTATTACCGGGTTTTTGTTTTAAGATTAAAGACCTTGCAGTTTAAGCTTCTTATGCCAATAAATATATGATCCGGCTATAAACACTAACCCTAAAATGATCGGCGCCCATGCCGAAAAAGGAAAGCCGGTAACGATAAAAGAAATGATGGCCCCGAGCAGGTCAAACGTAAAACCGGCATAAGCCCATTCTTTTATTTTAGGGAAACCGGGTACCAATAAAGCGATAATGCCTAAAGCCTTGGCAACAGCCAGCATTTTTAATACATAGGCCGGATAGCCCAGTTGCACCATCATAGCGGCAGACTCTTTGCTTGGCGGCATAAAGCTCCCTATAACTGACGTCAGCATCAGCAGGATCAGCAATACAGTGAAGATCCAATAAATAATGTTTACTTTTTTCATGTTTGTAATTTTGGTTTAATCTAAAAGATCGGTTGCAGCGCAGGGGAAACGCATAATCGAAAATAGTAAAATTCCTGTCTATTACAATCCTTTGTCCTTAAAATATTTGATCACCATCTGCAGGCTGTCGATACGCTCCGGTTGCATGTTTTTTACAGGGATGTCCAATTCGGTAGCCATACTGTCGATATCGCCTTTACGGTCGTTATAGGTTTGTACAATAATGTCGTCGGCAATGGTTTTAAATTTTAAGGTGCCACCAGCGGCATTGCCGATATAGCTCATGTCGCTCAGGCGGTGCAGTTGGAACGAATAATATTCTTCCTTCCCCTTATCATATGTTTTACGCAGGCGGATAAAAGCATCCGGTGTAAGTGTCCAATCATATTTTTTAAGTTTAACGTCGCCGGATGGATCGTATGATTCAGAAAAACATTTGTTGCTCCAGTCCAGCAGTTGCTGTTCATCTGCACCTGTAGTAAAGCTCAAATGCAGCAGGGCGAGCAAAATCATTGCCGTTACCAGGTAGTATTTTTTAGGTTTTTGCAGAACTGATCTTATCATGACAACACAACGCTTTTCAAAGTTAATAAATTGCTAATTTTACGCATGCAATTTTCACAAAATTCCAGGGTGTGGATTTATCAGTCCAACCGCCAATTGAACAATTCCGAGGTAAACAAGTTGCAGCAGCAGCTGAATAATTTTACCACAAGCTGGACGGCCCACAATAATCAGCTAAAAGCCAAGGCTGAAGTGCGTTACAACCGCTTCATTATATTGGTGGTTGACGAAAGCCAGGCAGGCGCCAGCGGTTGTTCGATTGACAAATCTGTTAATTTTATGCACCAAATCGGGCAGGAGTATAGCATCGACCTGTTCGACAGGTTTAACTTGGCTTACCGCAGTGGCGATGAAGTGCTTGCCACCAACCGCGCAGGATTTGAAGACCTGTTGAAACAGGGCGCTATCAACAGCAATACCATTGTATTCAATAACCTGGTACAAAGCCTTGCCGAGCTGGAAACCAAGTGGGAAGTGCCGTTTAAAGACAGCTGGCACCCTCGACTATTCCAGGCGCTTGTTGTTCAATAATTATTGGCGATGACTTACGCCGAAACACTGCAATATCTTTATAGCCAGTTGCCCATGTTTACCCGCATAGGCGCAGCTGCAATAAAAGCAGGACTGGATAATACTATCGAGCTATGCAACCTGCTGGATAATCCACAAAACAAATTCAAAAGCGTACATATCGGAGGCACCAATGGCAAAGGTTCAACTTCGCACATGCTGGCCGCAGTATTGCAAACCGCAGGCTATAAAACAGGATTGTATACTTCACCTCATCTAAAAGATTTCCGCGAACGCATCCGTATTAACGGCGAAATGATATCTGAACAGGCGGTTGTTGATTTCGTTGCAGCGCATCAGCAGGACTTTGAAAGGATCCAGCCTTCATTCTTTGAAATGACCGTCGGATTGGCATTTGACATCTTTGCAAAAGAGCAGGTCGATATCGCCATTATAGAAGTAGGTTTAGGC
>JABDAU010000023.1 GCA_013289045.1 Bacteroidota bacterium
GGTAAAACGCAGGCCTGCTGCCGGCCGCTAAACCGGTAAGCAATACAAACGCGATCATAATGCCCCAGAAGCCAATATGGCCGTAGGGTATATGAATCGCTGAACTGGTTAATTCGTTAAACGATGGCAAGGCAAGCTGAACCAACAGCAAACCGAGCAGGAATGACAACGAAGTGATCAGCACAGACTCCAGCAGGAACTGGTACACCAGGTCGAGCCGCCCGGAGCCAATAGCTTTACGAACACCGACTTCCCGGGCCCGTTTTTCTGAACGTGCGGTCGACAGGTTCATGAAATTGATGCAGGCAATAGCCAGCACCAACAGCCCGATGATGCTGAACAGGCGCACGTAATCGACGAAACCGCCGGCCACCTTCCCGTTTTTAAATTCATTGTACAAGTGCCAGTCTTTTAATGGCTGCAGCAGCACCTCGGGCTTTAATGAGCGCATTTCAGGGCTTTGACGGTAAACAACATCCCTGATCTCCCGGTCGATCTGCTCATAATTTACGCTGGGTTCCAGCGCCACATAGGCGGAAAATGAATTCCAGGTCCACTTCGTCCGGCCTGTTTTTACCCAATCCTCTGTCGCTTCTTTGTAGGCAAAAGGCGTGATATAATTAAATCGCAGCGTGGCATTGTTAGGAATATCCCGGATCACACCCGTCACTTTCATGTTCTGCGCATTATCAAAACGGACTTCTTTGCCCATAGGGTCAGCATCACCAAATAATGCCCTGGCGGTCGATTGAGTCAACACGATCGAATACATATCTTTCAAAGCTGAATTTGGATTACCCTCGATAAACGCATACTGGAATATCTTAAAAAAATCCGGCCCGGCGGCGCCGCCTTCCAGGTACAGCTTTTTATCGCCTACCATGAGGCCGTGGCTCACCCGGCCGATGTTGTCGGTTTCCGCGACATATTTGATCCCGGGAACCTGCTTTTTCAGCATGTCCGTAAGCGGCAGGGCGATGGACGTTTGTGTCATGGTGCCGTTATGCTGGCTGGTGAGGTTCATTTCCACCTGGGCGGCTTCCTCATAATGTGGTAAAAAACGGTCGTAAGCATATTGATCGGTCACCCACAGCCCGATCAGGAGGGCTACGGCCATACCGGCCGCTAAACCTGTAATGTTCAAAGCGCTATAACCTTTGTTGTACAACATGTTGCGCCAGGCCATTTTCAAATAATTCTTAAACATAAAGCTGCGATTTAATTTCCGGGTTGAAATTAGAGGGGTAATGGCGGAACGATGTGTCAAATTATAAGATGGCAGTTCTTTTTTATATTCAGCGGGCGTTTTCCCGGCGATCTCTCTAAAAGCCCGGTGAAAGGTACTCTGTGAATTAAACCCGGAATCGTAGGCCATACCCAGTAGGGTGATGTGCCCGTAAGCCGGGTTCTTCATTTTCCGGATCACGTCCGCGACCCGAAATTCGTTGATAAAATCGCTGAAGCCTTTCTTGAATATCGTATTGATGATCCGCGATAGTTCATGCGGGACTATGTTTAATTTCCTGGCCAGCGAAGCAAGGCTCAAGTCCGGATCTTCATAATACCGCTTTTCCTTGACAGTCCTTCTCAGCCAAATGCCTTTCGCTCTCAGTTCAATTGATGCCTCTTGGTTCCCTGTAATGGTTTCCGGCCTGAAATAGCTGACGGCCGCCAGCCAGATCATGACAACCGATAATAATAACACGAAAAAAGCTCCATTCATAACCGACAATGGCGCCAGGAAGATAAGGGCCAGCAGCGGGTATTGCAACCAGCGCCATTGCTGCCGGTCGCGGTCACCGCAGTTGAACTTCATTTGCTTATTTGTCTGTCTTAAGTTGTGAAGGCACAAGACCAGATAGGCCGTCATCAACACCATAGTTGCAATTGGTAACACCGCGGCCCACCATTGGGAAATAGCAAACTGCAGCACAAGTGGCATCAAATGCAGCGCATTTTTTGGCCCGATGGTATAACCTGATTTGTTCCGCACAAAAAAATAAAGCAATGGGCAAAAGCCAGGCAGGCATAGGGATGGCGCAAAACCGGCGGTGCGATCGATATCCATTAAAAATTGCTGGAACAAGCAAAGTACCCCGGCGACGAGCGCTGCGGCAAGATAACGATGGGCGCCGCGACCGGCCTTGGGTGTAAGCCATAGGAGCAGGGAGAAAGTCAACCCAACGGATATGATCACTAGTGAGGCCAGGTCGTAAAGAGTAGTGTAAAATGTCATCAAGCCTAAAAAAAGGTTAAGCATCAATCGGTATTCCAAATTCATAAATGCCTACCCTGCAATATATTGAAAGAAATTCCAGTAGCGAATTGTAACAAAAACGAACAGCCAGCCGTTCGATTTTAGAGTGTCTTAAAGCTCCCTGATGAAATGGACGGCTTCTGTTATCGGGTCGACCTCAACCAGCACGCGGCGGCCGTTGGGATATTCATAGATGAATTGTCCTTCGGTATCGGTCGGATGGGCAATAAAGTCTGGGGCTTCGGTTTCCATTTGTTTTCCAAATTTAATGGTTTTGAAATCGCTGCAAAGGTGTGTTGAAAATTATATGGGTATAGAAAACAAAAGGGGGAGGCCTTACCGGCTTGTTGTATTTACTTTACAAAACTTTTATCAACAACATACCCAATATCGCAACCTTGCTAAAATTGACCTTAACATGCCTTAATGCAATCGTTAGCTGATTTTCGACGGTATGCTTGTTAATACCTAGTTTTTCGGCAATTTCAGTATTGCTCAGTTGCTCTATCTTACTTAAATAAAATACCTCCCTGCATCTCTTTGGCAGGTCTTTCAGGCAATTTTCTAAAAAATGGTTATGATCCATTTCATTTAATTTTTCGTAGCCAAAGTTATAAACGGCGGTTTCAGGCGTTGGGTAATCTTCAAGGTATTCCACTAAAGACCGTTTGGCCAGTTTTAATTTCCTGAAAACTTCGTAACGGGTAGCCGAATTCAGGTAGGACGAAAAGTTATTGATGCCGAGCGTTTCACGTTTATTCCATATTAATACAAATACCTCTTGTACAATTTCTTCGCTGGCATCTTTATCTTTCAAATAATACAATGCCGCTTTGTACATCCTCAGCCAATACCGATCATAAAACAAAGTGAATGACCTATGGTCTCCTGCCCGGATATTTTGCCACAGTTCCTGATCGCTCAACGATGTTTTTGACGTCATAAGTTTTATAGTCGGATATAAAATTCTAATAATATTTATTAAATATTATTTAGTTGTTAAAGCCATGAAATATAATACTCCGTTTGCATTAGCCGGAATGCTTTATCCCATTCACTAAAAATTGCCGTTGTGCCAGGTCGTATAAGTTATTTCGAAATCCGAAATAAGCGTAATAATTGGTATAAAAAGCTAATATAGATACTTTTTAATATTTGAGTATCCTCAACTATCCTGAACTATCCTGATGATAATTCCATACAGTGATTAAATGATCCTATAAAAAGTTTATTTTTTTATGGGAGTTTTTGGTTCGGCAATACTCTTTATGCTAAAACCAATCATATTCGAATGACACGGAAGACTTATATCGAACTCTATGAACGCTACCTGGCGGGTATTGCGACGCGTGACGAACTTGAATTGCTGAAGAATTATAAAGACCGGTTCGACATTGATCAGTTCGACGATGACCTCTCTGTTCCTGACCAGGAATTAATCAGGAACCGCATATTGGGCAATATTGAAAGCAAGCTATTCGGGGTGAAGCCGTTAAAACCCATGAGTAAAATCTGGTGGTCGGTTGCGGCCTCTTTATTGATTTTAACAACTGCAACTTACATATTACGTCATCATACCGGGCCTGTACAAACCAAACCCATTCCGGCTAAAATAGTGGCCTCGGTCATCGTTCCCGGTTCAAATAAGGCAGTATTGATATTGGGCAATGGCAGCAAAATAAATCTTAACCAGGCGTCAAACGGACGTATTTCCCAGGCCGGCCCCGTACTTATTAAAAAAATAAAAAACGGGCAATTGGTTTATGAACGGACTAATGCGGGAAATAATGAAGTGTCCTATAATACCATCGTCACTCCTAAAGGCGGCCAATACCAGGTAAGCTTACCCGATGGTACCATGGTTTGGCTGGATGCAGCATCATCTTTAAAATATCCCACTGCATTTACCGGTCCCGAGAGGCATGTTGAATTAAACGGGGAAGCTTATTTTGAAGTGGCAAAAAATAAAAACATGCCATTCACTGTTACAGCCGGCAAAGTAAATATCAAAGTATTGGGCACACACTTCAACGTATCAGCCTACGACGATGATCCGGCCAACAAAACCACACTGTTGGAAGGGGCTGTACAACTTAGTAAAGGTGATCACAAAGTCATGCTGATCCCCGGACAGCAAGCGGTTGTAGATAATACCACTCAAAACATACAACTGAAAACCGTGAATGTTGAAGATGCCGTTGCCTGGAAAAATGGCTACTTCTCGTTCAGGAAAGAGAACATACAAAGCGCCATGCGAAAAATAGCGCGCTGGTATGATGTTGATGTAGAATTTCGGGGTGAAGTGAGCAATAAATTCCTGGGGGGCACAGTATCACGCACGGAAGATATTGGCGAAATGCTATCCTACCTGCAATTAACCGGTATAGCAAATTTTAAAATTATAGAAAGGAGGATTATTGTAAAAGGAAACTAACAACTCAATTATAATATATCTAAATAAAGCCAGGGAACGTCGTTACCGTCCCCTGACTTTTCAGCCGGGGCTGTTCATTTAGATTAAAAACCAATTTCTCTCAAAAACCGATTTTTTATTAACCTAAATTTCAAATGTATAAAAATTTTACCAAAGATTTTTGCGGGATACATGCCTGCATGAACCATAATTTACTATTAAAGATGAAGTTAACATTTGTGATTTGCCTTATAACTTTTTTGCATGTTTCGGCAGCAAGTTATGCGCAAAAAGTAACACTTCATGTTAGATCGTTGTCATTTGATAAATTACTGGAGAGCCTGGAACAGCAAACCGGGTATCATTTTCTTTATGACGATGATCTGCTAAGTAAAAGCGAGCCGGTTACACTCGATGTAAAAGACGCTTCCCTTGATCAGGTATTGACCAAATGTTTTGCCAACCAGCCTTTTACCTATGTTATTAAAAAGACTAATGTGATCATTACTGCCAAAGTGGCGCCAGTTGTCAGCACGCCGGCTGTTAGTCAGATTACAGTGGCCGGAACGGTAACGGATGAGCAAAATCAGCCTATGGAAAGCGTTTCTGTAGTGATGAAGGGCACAACACAAGGTGTAGTAACCACGAAAGACGGCAGGTATACGATTTCGTTACCCGGAGGTGATGCCGTGCTTGTTTTTAGCAGTGTTGGTTATGAAACTAAAGAAATACCTGTAAACGGCAGATCTGTAATAAATGTAAGTCTTTCCCCTAAAGCAAATGGCTTAAACGATGTAGTGGTAGTTGGTTACGGCACGCAAAAAAAGGGTACCATAACCGGATCGATCGCTACGGTTAAAACGGAAGATATAACCGTAGCGCCGGTTGCCAGCACCATCAATTCTCTGGCTGGCAGGCTGCCGGGTTTGATTTCCCAGCAATCAAGCGGACAACCGGGCGCAGATCAGGCCGCTATCAGCATACGCGGGTACGGCCAGGCTATCTGGATAGTTGATGGCGTTGAATCGGACTTTAACAATATCGACCCTAATGAGATTGAGTCAATCAGTATACTCAAGGATGGTGCAGCTTCTATCTATGGTGCACGTGCGGGTAATGGTGTTGTGCTGGTTACGACAAAACGCGGTAAGGCAGGCAAGCCAGATATAACCTTCAACTCGTCATTTACGCTGCAGGATAATACCTATATGGCTAGCCCGGTCAGTTCCGCAGAATATGCGACACTGGAAAATGAGCTATATACCAATGAAGGCAAACAAGCCCCTTACACGCAAGACCAGATCAACAAATACCAGGCAGGTAATGACCCGGCATACCCAAATACAAATTGGGAAAAGGTAGCTACTAAATCATTCGCGCCGCAAACCAACCAAAACTTGTCTGTACGCGGTGGGTCTGATAACATTAAATATTTCGGATTTTTCGGGTATTTAGATCAAAATCCGATGTGGCGGACAAATGGCGGCGGTTACAAAAGATATAACGTTCAATCAAATCTGGACGCTAAGATAACGGATGATCTATCTATTCAGTTAGATATATCTGATGTAAACGAGTACAAATCGCAGCCAGACCGTGGCGAAAGCGCAGGTATCAATACCTTATGGCAGGATCTATGGAACTCGCTGCCGATATACCCCGCTACACTTCCTGATCCGACCTATTATTCGTATGCGAACGGGCAGGGTGTGGGTAGCATCGCGCTTATTTCCAACGAGGACATTGCCGGCTTTGACAATGTTAATAGCCAGAACCTGAAAGGAACATTTGTTGCCAATTATAGGATCAAAGCTATTGATGGTTTAAGCGCGAAGGCATTTATCAATTACAACAAAACCTCGTCTACAGAGAAATACTTTAATAAGCCCTACAGCTTTTACACTTATGATTATTCCACCAAACAATATGCTCTTGCGGGCGCTTTAGGAACACAGGCGCAGTTAACCTATAACATCAATACAGCCGAAAATATCGACCGTCAATTCTCATTGAATTACGATCATTCTTTTGGGAATCATCATGTTACTGCACTTGCGCTTTATGAGGCAATTGATTACAACACGACTTTTTTAACGGCAGGGAGAACTAATTTTTTAACTGATGAAATTGAGGAGTTATTTGCCGGCTCTATACAAACCGCTACTGCAAACAGTTCGGCAACGCAAATGGGGCGTGCAAGCTATGTTGGCCGCGTAAATTATTCCTATAAAAATAAATACCTGCTGGAAACTATTTTCAGGGCGGATGCATCGGCCGAATATCCGCCGGACCATCGGTGGGGATATTTCCCAAGCGTTTCAGCCGGCTGGCGTATTGACCAGGAAGGTTTCATGGAGAATATAACCTCTCTTGACGAGTTAAAATTGCGTGCAAGCTATGGTAGCTCTGGTATTGACAATCTACCTGGTAATTTCAATTTCCCATATTTAACCGGGTATGGCTTTGGCGGACAATTCCTCTTTGGCACAAACACATCACTGGGTATTGCTTCAACGGGTATTGCAAACCCAAATCTGACCTGGGAAAGGGTAAATATTTATGACGCCGGCGTCGATTTCTCTTTCTGGAAAAGAAAGTTATTTGGTACCGTAGATGTTTTTTACAGGAAGCTTTCAGGCATCCCGGCCACACAAATTTTAACCCTGCCGAGTACGTTTGGCGCTGCGCTTCCACCTGTTAACCTCAATAGCTTAAATAACAGGGGTTTTGAGCTAAGTATAGGTACCAGCGGCAACATTGGCGAACTGAATTATACGGTGATTGGCAACCTGTCATGGGCCCGTGCAAAGAATGGCCATTATGAGGAGCCCGTTTACACCGACCCTGATCAGAAAAGGGAATACCAGCAGTCGGGCCAGTGGGTTGACAGAACCTTTGGATATAAGTCGGCCGGTGTATTTACAAGCCAGCAGGAGATCAATGATCTGACATTTCAATATCCGGGCGGTAATGCCCAATTGCACCCCGGCGACATAAAATACGTTGATGTAAACCATGACGGGACGCTTGACTGGAGAGACGAGGTTCAGATTGGTAAAGGAACTGTTCCGGAGTGGATGACGGGTGCCACGATCAACCTGAAATACAAAAACTTCGACCTGCAATCTCTGCTTCAGGGTTCATTCGGCTACTTTACAAACGTGAACCTGCAGCAGGGCGGCATAAACTTTTCACAGGTTATTTATGATGAACGGTGGACTCCCGGAAATAATAATGCCTCAGCCGGCGTACCGCGTTTAGGCGGCGCATCGACAAATACGCTTTTTTCAGATTTTTATTTTAAGAAAGCCTACTATCTGCGGTTGAAAACATTTGCGCTGGGCTATAACCTTCCACACGGGATTCTGACTAAAGCAGGCATTAAAAACGTGCGCGTTTATCTTGCAGGAACAAACCTGCTGACTATTAATCCATTGGCAAAATATGATATCGACCCTGAAGAGCCGTCGGGCGAAGCGGGATACTATTACCCGCAGCAAAGAACGCTGTCATTAGGATTGAATCTAACATTATAATTGAAGACATTATGAAAAAGTTATTATTAATACTTGGCGTTATAGGGGTGGGGATGTTTTTTTCATGTAATAAGGAAGTCCTTAATAAAAAACCTCTTAATATTATTTCAGACGAAGACGTGTGGAAAGACCCGGCACTGATCAATGCCTACCTGACACAAATTTACTACGATATGCCCTGGTTAGGCAATGATTGCAGCGGTAACGGATTGAGTGGCGATGCTGCATGGAACTTTGCCGATATCGATGACGTTTCTGATGAGTCATTTCCGCAATGGAGGGATTGGAACCCCAGTACGGCATTTACCTATAAATATGGTAAGTTAACCATTAGCGGCGGCCTGCTGGATTGGTGGGGATACAACACCATACGCGAAATCAACCAGTTTATACAAAACATCCCGGGTTCCCCCCTTCAGGCAGCCGAAAAAAAATCGAAGCTTGCGGAAGCGCGCTTTTTAAGGGCATTCTGCTATTTTGCACTGGCCAAACGTTATGGCGGGGTTCCGTTGATCACAACTGTGCAGAGCGAAACTGACCCTAGTGCAACGCTGTTTCCAAAAAGAGGCACCGAGCAAAGCATATATGATTTTATCATTTCCGAAGCTGACGCTTGTTCAAGTGACTTGCCCCCGGTGATCAGTGCGGACAGCCTTGGCCATCCGTCAAAATACGCTGCTTTAGCGCTGGAAAGCCGGGCAGCACTGTATGCGGGTAGCATTGCACAATTTGGTACTGTTCAGCTGAACGGCGTAGTAGGCATACCTTCAAATTTGTCAAACACTTATTACCAGAAATCTTTAACGGCCTCGCAGGCCATTATCAAGAGTGGAAATTTTGCGCTTTATAATGGCGATGCAAATAAAACAACAAACTTCAGAAACATCTTCCTGGTTAAAAACAACACTGAAGTTATCTTTTGTAAAAAGCACGACGCCAATAATGAACTATCCGGCGGCAATGGATGGTGTGTGGACTTTTTCAATTGCCCCCGTCCGCAGGGTTGGGGCCGCGGGTTATATGACCAGGCGTACCTGGAGCTGGCCGAGGCGTTTCCGCATGCTGACGGTACCCCGGGTACATTAGACCGGACAGCAATCCAGCAGGGTTTGTATACTATTGACCAGGTATGGGCGAATAAAGACCCCCGGTTCTACGCCACTTTTTATACACAGGGCAGCGAGTGGAAGGGTGCCACGCTTGATTTTCATGCCGGCCTGCGAGAGCCTGACGGAACAATTATAACATCCGGCGCTTACAATGGCATCGCAGCAACGGGTGACCAGGATTTCCAGGGCACGGGCCTTGGGGTGTTGAAATACCTGGATGAAAGCCACGATAATATGGCAGGGACAAATTCGGGCTGGGCTACGTCGGCCCAGGACTGGCTGATCTTCAGGTATGCGGAAATATTATTAAACGATGCCGAAGCTGCTTTCGAATCGGGAAATACTGCCCAGGCCCTGATCGATATTAATCAGATCAGGAACCGGGCCGGCGTTGCTCCGCTGACCAACATCACCAGGGATGCGATCCATAATGAGCGCAGGATAGAATTAGCCTTTGAAGGACATCGCTACTGGGATGTGAGAAGATGGCGTACTGCGGTGACAGATCTGTCCGTACGCTGGTCAGGCATTCGCTATATACTCGATGCCGCCAGCGGAAAATACCAGATCCAGATCATCAATAATGTAGATGGTACTTCAAATATTCCGCAATTCAGGCAGGAGAATTATTATTTACCCATTACTATAGCAAGGACAGCCAACAACCCCAATTTGGTTGAAAACCCTGGCTACAAATAACTAAATTATTGCAGAGGACGGGACGCGGTTCTGACCTCTGCAATATTCCGCTCAATAATTAAACAACCGCTATCTAAAATAAAACATGATAACACTAAAAAAAAGCATTAGCAGGATTTTTCTCTGCTCAGCCATTTTATTTATAAGCAATATAATTCCGTCACAGGCGCAACAGGTCGATCATCAGCATTATGATGTGGCAGCGTATGTATGGCCTGCTTACCAGCCCGATGCAAGATTTAAAGACATTGGCGTATTTAAGGACGGTAAAGGTGAATGGGAGACCATATACAACGCTAAGCCCAAATTTGCCGGTGATAAACAACCTGAAGTTCCGTTATGGGGCTACGTTAACGAGGCCGACCCTAAAGCGATGGAAAAAAAGATAGACGCGGGAGTATCCCACGGCGTAAACGTGTTTATTTACGACTGGTATTGGTATGATGGAAAACCATTTTTAGAGAATGGCGTAGACAAGGGTTTTTTAGGTGCGAAGAACAGGAATAAAATGAAGTTTTATTTGATGTGGGCCAATCACGATCACAGTAGCTACCTGGATAACACCACCGATGATAAAAGTAAAATATACTGGTACGGCGGGGTGGACAGGCCTACCTTCAATAGAATGATAGCGCATATTATTAAAGATTATTTCAGCCAGCCAAATTATTATAAGATCAATGGCGAGCCGGTGATCAGTATTTATGAAGTGGCAACATTCATCAAAGGCATGGGTGGCATTCAGCAGGCTAAAGAAGCGCTGGAATACTTCACACAAAAAACAAAAGAAGCGGGTTTCCCTGGTTTACATTTACAAGGTGTTTTATGGGGGGCGATACCCAAAGGTATTTCGGCAGTACCCGGCGATACAACTGTTACGCAAAACAACACGGTTTTAGAACTGGGTTTTAAAAGTCTCACTAACTACCAATGGTGCCATTATGTACCACTTGACAGGTACGATAGGTGGGGCAATAAAGCGATTGAAGGCTGGGCTAAATTCAGCAAAGAGTTTACGGTGCCATTTTTCCCGCATGTATCTATCAGCTGGAATAATAACCCACGTTTCCCAAATGCTTTACAAGGCATGGTTACAGATGCTAACCCTACAGATTTTAAACGCTTTTTGTTAGAGGCCAAAGCGTATGTAGACAGCCATCCAGATCAGCCAAAACTAATTACCATCAATGCCTGGAACGAGTGGGCAGAAGGCAGCTATCTTGAGCCCGATAAAGAACATGGGTACGGCTATCTTGATGCTGTGAAAGAAGTTTTTGGTAATAAATGATCTTAATATCAACCTGAAGTGAACCGCATAGCTTTCAAAATGCAATTAAAACCAGGGTGTGAACTGGAATATAAAAAGCGGCATGATGAAATATGGCCGCAGTTAAAGTCGATGTTGAAGAAAGTTGGTATCCGCGACTATGCTATTTACCTGGATAAAGAAACGTATTTACTGTTTGGTGTATTAAAAGCAAATGATAAAGAATTGCTTGAAAGGCTGCCCGGTACACAGATAATGCAGGAGTGGTGGGTATATATGCGCGACCTGATGGAAACGAATGATGATTGTTCCCCGGTAAGCAGTACACTACAAGAAATGTTTTATTTAGTATAACGGCAGCCTTGTGCGGTGTCTAACGCTCGACCACTATGAAAAAAAATTCACCCTGGGGCATATATGTTGACCATAGCAATGCGACCTTTAATTATATTGATATAAAATATCATTGATCGCTTTAAAACAAAAGGCTTATTTATAAAAGTTATGATCTTGTAACCGGATAGCTCAGCACAGCAGCGCCGTTTTTTCCTTGAAGCGGATTTACTTTACCAGATCGGCCAGTCAACTTTGTGGTTATCGCTGCGCGTGGCCGGCACCTGTTTGCCGCCGCTTAGTTCGACAACGCGCCGGCTAACGTAGGCTTTCAGTTCAGAAACACTACAGTGGGGGTTCCTGTCAAGACATTCCAGCAAGCTGAATGTAAATATACCCGCTTTCAGGTCGCCCTTTTCAAAAGCCGACTGTGTACCGGAGGCTGCCGCAATGACGGTCGCGCCTGTGCTTTCGTTCACATTGGCGAACAATTCCTGCATTAATGCAAAGCTATCCTGAAGGCCTAAGTGGCTGTTAGCCGAGACAAGGTTGATCCGGCGCCCCGCGGACGGGGCTGTTTTGGCCTTGCTGCTTTTATCGACCTCGCCGCTGTTACAAGCGTCAAGCAGTACCAGTTTTTTCCTGGCGGGTATGCTGTCTACCAAATCAAGCAGGGTTTTGTAGGGGATACTTTTTCCGGCCGGGTCATTAAAGTCAGTTTCGTAAGCGGATAAGAAATAATCTTTGTTTTTGTCAAGGAGCCCGTGGCCGGAAAAAGCCACAATGACGCGGTCGTTAACGGAAGTTTTTTGCAAAACGTGTTTTAAGGCTTTTACGCTGGCAAGGGTAACATTACGATCAAATAGTGTATCGATTGTGATGCGGCTGCCATACAAGGACTTTAGTTTGCCGGCGAGCTTTCGTATGTCTGCGACGCTCCACTGTAGCGGGTGCTGTGTGTCGGCAAAATGGCCGATGCCAATGCCACAGAAATATAAACGGCCGCTGTCGGGTTGCGGGCAGTTGATATACAACGGTACCTTGTAGCTTTCTGCGCCGCTACTGTTCACCACCGAAGTTTCCAGTACATTGTCCCCGCTGGAGAGGCTGACGTTCACGATCGTATCCAACTTGCCGGAATGTCCATTTAATCTTATGGCGCCAGCGCCGAAGACCGGACATTCATTCACCCAAACATTAAAACGCAATAAGTGATATAAACTGTCGCTCGCGCTGATATGCAGTGCCAGTTGCACCCCGGTATAGAAATAAGGTATAGAACGTCGCTCGGCAAAGTCCGCCTCTGGCACATGAAAAACGTTGGTGGCCGTGGATGCAGCCGGGCCGAGGTATTGCACCCTTTTCTGCCAGGCGCGCCGGTAAGCGCTGATCAGGGCGCTATCTGCGCTGCCCATAGCTTCCATTACTTTATCGGGGCGGTTAAAGCGGGTATCCAACTGGTCAAATGACAATACGCGGGCGCCAACCCGCCAGGACATGGCCGCCGCCGCGGCAGGCGGCGCGCTATAATAATTGTCCGGGGTGGTAAAAACAGCCTCATCGCCGTTAACCAGCGAAAGCGATACCACTTTCCGGCCTGTACGCAAATTAAAAACCGATAGGGTGGCATTGTCCGAAAAGTACGCCAGCCCGTTCGTAAAGTCAGCATCGAGCAGCATATCGCCTTTATCCAGCAGGATCGTTTTTAAAATCGTGCCATCGCGCATGTCCGAAACCACGGCGGTATAGTCGTCATTGCTCACCGAAAGCATTTGCGAACCGTCCCGGTTAAAGCATATCTTATCGACAGCGGTATGGTGAAAAAGTAAGCTGCGGCTGTTACTGCCATCGATATCAGATGCCATCAGAGTTCCGCCCGGGACCCCATAGACAAAGGTATGGCCGTCCGGGCAAAAGGCCGTAATGACCGCGAATTCATTTTTACCGACCTCGCGGACCACCTTTTTGTCAGCGATACTCCAGATGAGCAAACGATCTTGTGAAGAGGTCGCAACATATTTGCCATCGGGTGAACACGAGATGCCCATCAGATCATGATCGGTAAAGGTATCGCTGAGGCTGTTTTTCAACCGGAACTCTTTTGTTCCGCTGGCCAGGTCATATGCCCAAAGGTCATAAACCGGGTTAAAATCGCTGACCAGCACTTTCCCTGTCGCCGGCAGGAACCAGGCGCTGACCCAATTGAAATTGGCTTTCTTGAGATTGGCGGTGATCTTCTGCTGGCCGATATCATAAACGGCCAGGGTGTCGCTCATCGCACGGTCGATAAGTAAATGCCTGCCACCAGGTTCAGGGATGATCGTGCCATTGACCGGCAGTACCAGTGTCCTTGTCCGCCCGCCGGTGTAATCGCGTATGAATACCGTATCGGGATCGTTGTAATGGTCCATTGACGCAGTACGGTGATCGATATAAAAGTCTTGTTCTAATTTAGGAAGGTCCCAGGACGCGCCTTTAAACTCGTAATTGGGTTTGAAACCATGCAGGTCCCAAACGCGCACTGTGCTGTCGCCATAACTCACCGCAAAATGGCCGGGGACACTGGTCAGCGCGAAGTTCCAGATCCGGTTCGCTGACCAGGTGTAAGCCTGTGATGGCCCCAGCCGCTTGCCATCCTGCATTCGGTTCAGATAAAGAAAATCCTTTAAATTTTGATTGGTGGTATAAAGCAGTATGGAATCATTACGTAAGAGCTGGCTGCTGAAGAAAAAAGGATTACCCGTGCCAAGGCTGTCCGTCATTTTACCGCTGGCAATGTCATAGATCCGCGTGCTGTTATCCAGATGGAGGCCGTTGGAAATCGCACCATCGACCAGCAGGTATTTGCCGCTCGTGCTAAGCCCTGGATGGATGTACCCGCGCCCGGCAGGCTGCACCTGCAGCAAAAGCCGCCTTTCGGCCGTTTCGTATACCCGGACAATTCCGTCTTCAACAGTGACATAACGATCTCCGGCGCTATCCGTTGATAAGCTGGTGATATGGCTGGCAGCAAAAGGCGCCGCAGCGGGTTTGGAAAGGTCGCGGATATAAAGCGTGCTGTCAAAGAAATGAGCAAAAAGATAATGCCGGTCCGGGCTGAGGCGCAGCAGGTCGGCCATGTTTTCCATTCCTTTGTTGTGAAAATCCGGCGCTGCGCGAAACGTTTCATTGACACGCCTTTTAGTGAGGTCCCAGCAATAAATCCCGCCGCGATAGGCGCCGGCCAGCACCTGGTCGCCGGTACTCAATTGCGCCGGATACAACGCAGGCACGCCGGAGCCGCCTGCATATAGCAACTGGCCGTCAGCCGCGTTCCAGATCCGTATGGAATCAGCCATACAGGCCATTACGCTGCGGCCATCGTGACTGAGCGTTACAAAATCGATGACTTTTTTTGTGCTGACGCTCCATAATCTGCCGCCATCGTTCAAGTTCCAACGCGTAACGGTAAAATAACCATGGCTCAACAATGAATTTCCTGTTATATAAACCGCTGCATCATCGATATAATTATCTTTCAATGTATAGATCAGCTTCCGGCTCCGGGTGTCCCACACCTTGATCTCGCTGTTGTCATTTGCCGTGCCATGGCTGCTGCCGATGAGTTTTGACCCGTCAGGGCTGAGAAAGGCATGCTCGATACGGTTGTTAGCAACCACCGGCAAGAGTAACTGCGCTTGCTGGCTGAAAGCAGGCAGGGCGCAGTATACGAGCAAAAACAATAAGCAACCGCGTTTCATGGTATGTACTGATTGAGCAGGCGATCTATGTAAGGTTCGTAAAAGTTGCCATAGCAGGACTGTAGGTGTGCCTTGATGGCCGTCCGCAATGCGAGCTTGTCATGCTGATAGCGCCCGGCCAGCCCACCCGTATAGACTATAGTGATCGCTTTCAGGTCGTCAGGGCTGATAAAACTGATCGCTACCGGGTCGGGGAAATATTCCTGGTAAGCTTTGCCGCCACTTTTATACCCGAGCCTGACCAGGTAAAGTATATCGCCTGATGCGCCCAGCGCCGCAATAAAGGCCGGCGTAAATAATAATTCTCCCCTGGTGCGCGGAACCAACCGGGCAATGGTGTCCCTCCCCTGGACACGGCATAAATAGAAATGATCTTCCGGTTGTGTCTTTAGCGAATCGGAGGCCACAGGCAGCGGTTGCCCACTGATCAGCAGGATCCGGTTGCCGCCGTGCAGCGTGTCGGTATAGTTGAAAAAGGTCAGGAGGTCGAATTTCCCCCGGGCAGTTAGCGTGCCTTCGGTGGTATACGGCTGGAGAAAGTTCTGTACAATTACCTGGTAGATACCGGAGGTTTTTTCGTGCGTGCCTGTGGGCTGGGGAATCGCATTACGGAAATTCAACCGGTATTCGCCTTTTTGAATGTCAAAGAGCGCGACCACCGCGGACTTGTCCGGACTACTGAGCATGCTGGCGCCATCTACTTTGTCGCGTAGCTTTAAAGGCTTACCGTTCGAATAAACGGCGCCTTTAATGTAAGTAACGTAATAAGACTGCGCATGTGCAGCCAGGCCGGATAAGCATAACAGTAAAAGGAATGTTTGTTTTTTCATATGCGCTTTATCCAGGCCCTCCATTGGGGCCATTTATCGATCAGTAATTGTATGAAGGTCAGATAGGTAGCAATATAATACAAACTAATAAATGTTCCAAAATGAATATAGGATACCAGGTTGATCAGGATCAACAGCCCAATGAAGGATAAATATTTGATGATGAACTTGCTGAGCAGCGGCACTTTAATGCGGGCGCTCACCTGGTCGTGCAACGCCTTGATCTTGCGGTCGGGATGAAAAATCATCCAGTAACTCACACAGCCATAAAAGACCAGCAGTAACAAGCACCAGCCGACAGAGATGGTAATCGGTTGATGCGCCAGGGTCAGATAAGTATCCAGCAGGATCAGCGGGCCTGGCATGGAACCCGAATAGGTAGGGTGGGTGTCGCGTGCCGAAAAATCCCCGATCACGATGAGTTTGCCGCGCAGTGCCTCAAAAAAACCGGGCAGCAACAGCAGCCTGCCCAGGTAATAGGCGTTCACATGATGCTGGCCTGCAGCGTTATAGTGCAGATCCTCGCTGCGGTAATAGAACTCCGGGATCACCGTATTAAAAGTCGGCCGGCCATTGAGCAGCACAATGCCATCTTTTTTTCGAAAACGGTTGCCGCTTAGCCGTTCGTAAAGTTCCGCAGGGAAGGTCTTCAGGCTATCCCGGTAAAAGATATCGAGTTTCGCGAATTTCGACCCATCTATGGCCTGGTAGTTGACCACGGCGCTTTGCACGTTGAACACGGGCCGAAGCATCCGTTTATCATAAACCGCGGAGCACAATAGTTGCCCTGTCCTTTCTATCGGCCCCCGCAAAGCGTGGTCGGCCGTATCCGGGTTGTCAAACAAGATATCACACATGGCAAATTGGTACTGGCCCGGATGCCGGCTCAGCGTATCAAAAAGTACCGCCAGCTTCGACCGGTCGGTGATTACGCTGACAGCGCCATTAAGGTTAGGCGCCGGTGCACCATATGTCGTATCGGTAGTCAGCGCAAGGTCCTTGGCGACGTCAATAAAAACAATACGGTTTTCGTCCGGTTTGGGATCCCAGCCCAGCAACTGGTGCTTCCAAATCGCGCTCCATTTTAAAAACCCCAGCTCATCACTGCGGACAAAAGCAGAATATTGCAGCACTATGGTCAGCCCCAGCAAAAAGAGGCTGTGCACCGCGGCCAAGCCCAGCCGCAGCCGGTAATGCGGCAACTTCCGGTCAGTGTTTAAGAATTGAAATCGTTTGAGCCGCTGCATGATGGGAAAAAAGCGACAGCAAACTACTTATTTTTTAAAACAGTTGAAAGCTTTATTTCGAAGCCTTCGTCACATTTTTCCAAAGGGCATTTGTTTGTGCGCTAATCTTGTGGAAAAATAGGCGGTTAAGTACCTGAGAGATTGTGGAGGCATCGAGCGTTTGGTAATTTAAGTTTCATAGCGATGGAAATACATGGCTGTATTTTAGCATTTTAGATAAAAAGTTAAAAGCTACGAAAAATTTCCTATCTAAAATTTGTTTCGTACGAAATAATTCCTACCTTTGTTTTGAAGATGAATATGAAAGAGCAAAATAAGCCGATAGAACCTACCCGGTCGGAGCTGGAAATACTGCAGGTGCTTTGGGAAAAAGGGCCTTCGACAGTTAGGGCGGTAAATGATGAGTTGCTTAAGCAAAAGGATGTTAACTATACCACTACCCTTAAGCTGATGCAAATTATGGCCGATAAGGGCATTTTAAAACGCGACGAGCGCCAGATGAAGCATATTTACAGCGTAGTAGAGGAGGAGGAAATTACCAAGGCCCATTTGCTGGATAAATTTGTCGATTCGATGTATAACGGCTCGGCCGGTAAACTGGTGATGCAGCTGCTGGGTAATAAAAAAGCCTCGCAGCAAGATCTGCAGACCATAAAGGATCTGCTTAAAAAACTTGAAGAATAAAGTATATTAAAAACTCGCACGATTATGGATATTAACCTGGCAATACCCGACTATATGGTAAAAGCGCTTTGCGGCACGCTGATGCACTCGTTATGGCAGGGATTGCTGCTGGCGGCAATAGTTGGCGTAATAGTGATAGGTACCCGCCGGTCGACCCCATTGTTTCGTTATAACCTTTTTATGGCGTCGCTTGGTTTATTTGTCTGTGCGGTTGCGTTCACATTTATTCAACAGCTACATGTGGAAGAGCGTGGCAAATTAGAACTTGCGACTCAGCAGGTGAATGTGCATGAGCCGGTGACATTATCGCCCATCGCGCAGGTTAAAACAAGCGACTATGATGCGATATCAGCCTTTGTGCATACGCATGCCAGCATTATTGTAACTATCTGGTTTCTTATCGTTTTGGCGCGGACACTTCAATTATTTACGGGCTTGCAAGGCATCTATTTCCTGCGCCGCCGCAAGGTATCGGCAATTGGAAGCGAATGGGAGCTTAAGGTAAAAGAACTGGCCGCGCAGATAGGCATCAAGCGCCTGGTGCGAATTGCCGAATCGGGTATAGCCAAGGTGCCTATGGTTATCGGACACCTTAAGCCGCTTATCCTTATTCCAACAGGCCTTATCACCGCTTTGCCACCGGAGGGTATCGAAGCCATCCTGATGCATGAGCTGGCGCATATCCGCCGCCGCGATTACCTCATGAATTTAATGGTAAGCCTGATGGAGATCATCTTCTTTTTTAACCCCGCAGTACTTTGGATAGCTTCCCTGATCAAAGCTGAGCGCGAAAATTGCTGCGATGATATTGCCCTTGCAAACACCGGCAACAAAGCTGATTACATTAAAGCACTGGTGACCTGCGAGGAATACCAGCTGACAGATCCCGCTTATGCGATGGCGTTCAGCGGCGGCAGGGGGCATCTTTTGGGTCGGGTTAAGCGAATGCTTTCCAATAATAATCCATCGCTCAATATAATAGAACGCGCTATGCTGGCCATTGGATTATTAACAGCCATTTTGTGCACTACAGCCTTTTCCGGTGCTGATAAGATCAACAAGCTGGTGGCTAAGGTAGTGCATCCTCACGCGGCAAAGGTTATCGTTACACCTGTAAAAACGATCGCTAAACCGGGGGTAACGGGGGCAAAACCTGTAGTGAAAATTCCTGCACGAGTTAAGGTAAAAGCAAATTATAGTATAGCTAAGGCAGACACGGGTAAGGCAAAGTTAATTCAGACAGTTCCTGTGGCTCCAATAGCCCGCCCGGCCGATCCTATTACGCCAATAAAAAACCCGATTACGCCTATCACACCAATTACTAACGTTAAGCCAGGCCTTGGTAAGCTGAACGGCAGTTTGGGGCAGCAATCCGCAGCTTATAACGCTGATGCCAATGCATACAGATCCAAAAGTGCCAAATATATCCCGAATGCGGCCTACCAGGATAATTATAAAGCTTATCACGATGATACCAACCGCAAAAAACTAACCGCCGATCTGGTTGCCGATGGAATCATCCAAAATGCTGATGAACTGAAGTCATTCAAACTAAGTGACAGTGAATTTACAGTGAACGGCAAAAAAATGCCCGACGATACCTATCAGAAATATAAGAAAGCCTACGTACCGGCACAAGACCCTACTAAACATGGTAACTGGAGTTGGTTTTATAATTACGACGGAAATTAGTATTTAACCTCTAAAAATTTCTTTACAGCATATGAAACTAAAAATTGTGGCCATTTTGGCCGCCTGGATAACTATTGCCCCAACATTTCTGTTTGCACAAAGTATTTTTACACTGAGTGGTAAGGTAACAGGTGCGGATAATCAACCATTAGATGGCGCAACTGTATACCTGTTCAAATCGCAGGATTCGACCCTGGTTAAAACGGCCCTGGCCAATACCACCGGGCTTTACCAGTTTGAATTGCTGAAAGCCGGCAGCTATAAGCTTTCAGTTAGTATGGTAGGGTATCAAACTTGTAAGTCGGCAGTATTTCAGTTAGATCAGGATAGGGTACTGGAGCCGGTTATCTTACAAACATCAGGTACAGCGCTTAAAGAAGTAAGCGTAAGCGCGCAGCGGCCGTTTGTTCAGCAAAAAATCGATAGGACGGTGATCAGCCCCGAAGCGTTAATCAGCAACGCGGGCAGCACGGCGCTGGATGTGCTGGAGAAATCGCCGGGCGTAATGGTCGACCAGAACGGTGCGGTAAGCCTTAAAGGTAAAGGCGTAACTATTTTTGTGGATGACAAGCCCACCTATCTTTCGGGTGATGACCTGGCAAACTACCTTCGCGCAATAAATTCTGCCGCCATCGATCAGATAGAACTGATGCCTAATCCACCGGCCAAATATGACGCGGCGGGTAATGGCGGCGTCATCAACATCCGCACCAAAAAGAATAAAACAAAAGGATTTAACGGCAGTCTGAACCTGTCATACTCGCAAGGCAGGTATGGTAAAACCAACAACAGCATCAATTTTAATTACAGGGTGAACAAGATCAATGTTTTCGGGAACCTCAGTTATGGTACAAACAATAATTTTAACGATCTGGATATCAACCGGCACTTTGAGGACGCTGCCGGCGCGGTAACATCAAATTTTATCGAAAACTCTTATATCCACCGGAAAGCCAGTAACTATTTCGCCAAAATGGGTGCCGATTATTATATTTCTGATAAAAGCACCTTCGGCATAAATTTTACCGGTATTTATAACCCGCACAGCACTATAACACCGGTAACCAGCTGTTTCTCCAACGCGTCTAATCAGCCTGACTCTACCATCATTGCCCATAACGAGGAGCATGATGTTTTTAAAAATGGGGGTGTTAACCTCAATTACCGCCACCAGTTTGATAAGAATGGCCACGAATTTTCGGCCGACCTGGATTACCTTGGCTACTATACCAACGCCGATCAATCTTTTAATAACAGCAGCTTTTTGCCTGATGGCTCGCCGGCAGGCAGCGATGTATTGACAGGCGCGCTGCCGGCTCATCTGCAGATATACTCCGCTAAGGCAGATTATGATCATCCTTTAAAAAATGGCATTAAACTGTCGACAGGTATAAAATCAAGCTATACCCATACCGATAATATTGCCGATTATTTTTACACTACAGGCGGCCCTATCCTGCCCGATTATGGTAAGACTAACCACTTTATTTACAAAGAGAACATCAATGCCGCGTATCTTAATGCAACTAAAGACTTTAAACAACTCTCTATACAGGCAGGCTTGCGGCTGGAAAATACCACATCAGATGGCCACCAGTTAGGCAACGCGCAAAAGCCCGACTCATCGTTTAAACGGAGCTATACCAACCTGTTCCCAACCATTTACCTGCAATATAAACTGGATACGGCCAGCCGTAACCAGCTGAGCCTGAATTATGGACGCCGTATCGACAGGCCTTACTATGAAGACCTTAACCCTTTCATTTCGCCGCTTGACAAATTTACCTATTATACCGGTAACCCGTTTTTGCGGCCTACGTTTACTGATAACATCGAACTATCGCATACCTATAAAAGCAGGTTCACCACAACGCTGAGCTACAGCCGGTCGAGGGATGATGTGGATGAGACCATTGAGATAGTTGACGGCATTTATTACAGTCGCCCTGGTAATATTGGTACGGTTACCATAAAGCAACTGGAGTTTGATGCGACATTCGATCCCACCAAATGGTTCAATTTACATTTCTACGGGCGGGTAGCTAATATTCATTCGGTAAGTGAATTTTACACCGGAGAATTGGATACCAAAGGCACTTATTATTTTACCCGCCCAGTATTTACCTTTAAGCCTGGTAACGATTGGACAATTCAACTGGACAACACTTATCAAAGTAAAGTTACCAACGCGCAGTTTGTTTTAGGCAGCAGAGAGAGGGTAAACGCCGCGGTATCAAAAAAACTTTCGGCCAGTACCACGCTGAAATTTGCCATGAACGACATATTTTACACCTTAAAAAACAACGGTGTGATCAATAACCTTAACCAAACAAAAGCCGACTGGCGTAACCTAAGTGATACCCGTACAGGCGTGCTATCATTAAGCTACCGTTTTGGTAAGGCCATATCGGGCCAACGAAACCACGATGCCAATGGAGCCGAAAGTGAGCAAAACAGGGTAAAGAACTAACAAGCCTATACAAACAAAGATTTGAAATCTAAATAAAGCTTACAGAGATCCGGGGCGGCAGATAATTCTATTTTTGCAGCATGGAATTGGATCGTTTTGAATCGGAAATGCTGGATGCGGTACTCGAAGCCTTTGGCAGCGGTGACAAACTAAGCCGCAGCCAGGTACTCGACCTGTTTGCGCTGGACGAAGAACTGGCATCCGCCCTGATCGCCGTACTGGCCGGAGATGGTTACGTTACCGGGATGGGCCTGTCAGCTGACCAGGCATTACCCGGGTTTATCATCAGAACCTCAGCCGGCCTTAGCTTCCTGCAGCAAGGCGGCTATGCCGGCCAGATCAAGGATAAGCCGGAACTCACCACGCCCGTAACAGACAATGATGCTGTTGCCTTGAAAGTGTTGAAAGAAGAGAATTTGAGCTTACAATTGTCGCTCAACGAGCAGGAGCGTAAGAATGAGGTGCTGAACGCTAAACTGAAGTGGCTGCGGCTGTGGCAGATCGCTGTTGCGGTATCGCTTTTCATTATCGTGGCGCTGGTGTTTTGGTTGTCACATACCCACCATTTGCATGCCGCGAAATGAGCAATAAGCCCCCCTTGCACTCGTTGCTTGGGTGCTTCAACCTAAACCTTATCACAATCGGATCAAGTATTGACCCCGTGATGCTTCAAAGTTAGGCGCTAATTCCTTAGTTGGTGGTAGATAACTCAAAAATTTAGTGAAACAGTTTCCAGTCACCTTCGGACACGATTTCGGTTTTTCCGTCACTTACCACGATGGCACTTTGCTCGTCGATCGCATAGACTGGCGCCGGTATTTTCGAGGCCCATGTTGAAGCATTCGGCTCGCAGGCATCGGCAAAATCCGGGTTCTGGTAATGTGGAATAACCGCAAAATTTACAAGACCGGCACCGTTAGCGGTCACTAGCGTCCGGCTCACGATTCCCTGGGACGTTTCGAACGCTATATTTTCTTTGTTTAAAGCATAGTGCTTACCCGCCGGCGGGTTGCTGTAGGTCTCAGCAAAAATGCGGGCGGTAGCTATAGCACCCGCGCTGACACCGACATAAACGATGTCTTTCCCTAAAGACCGCAGAAAGGCATTGAGGCCGGACTCCTCCAGCCAGTAAGCCAGGTAAAGCGGGTCACCACCCCAAACCAGTATCGCATCGGCTTCCTCAATGGTTGGCTGCCAGACCTTTTCATCGATGCTGGGTAGCGCGGTCAGCTCCAGCACACCCAGGGACAACCAGCCCAATTGGGCGAGGGGCGAGGCAATCGTACCGCTGATAGCCCGTTGCGCATAATAAGCGCCGTTTGGAAAAGGGTAGACGCCCGTTGGCACAAAGAGCGCCTTACATTCTGCAATAGGTTTGCCAAGCAATGCAGTAAGCGCATTTTGAATACCAGGATTAGAAATGCCGGAAGATGTAAGCAGTAATTTGACCATGATCAAAAATACATGCATTTAAAATTCAAGAGAGGGTCTAAGCCGGACAAAAAACAGGGGCGTTTGCGACAGCATACTGTGCCACAGCTTTTGCTCATACAGGTTATGCAAGAAGAACTCAGACGAATGGCGCATTTCGTCATTGCCGGCGCAGTGTTTCCACCAACGGATGGATACTATGACAAAAGAATAGTTTCGCCGCAAAGTGCGGTTCCAATAATAAGGATGTTTTTCGACGGCTTTGTCTTTAACTTTGTTTACGTCAAGGCGGCTGTTCAGCTCGATATAATAATTAAAGAATTAAAGGCATCGAATTAAACAAGTGAAGTTACTTCAACTTCTAAATCGGATATTCCGGGCTGCCTGACCATGTGATTCTGTGATTGCTTTAGTAGAGATAGCATAATCATTACTGAGATTCAGCCTTAATTACAATAACATTAACGGAAAGTCCACGTAAAGTTAGTCTGGTTGTTTTTCCACCTATTTTAAGCGTGTTATTCAGCGTTGGCTTTACCACATCCGGATCGGTCAGACTGTTGAAGGCCATTTTATCTGCGGAACTGACCTGTAGCCACTCTGCCTGTTTTGCCCATTTCCGCTTGCCATCAATTTGAAGATTGACCTGTTTCCCGCCAATCGAGGCATTTACAATTTTGATGATAAGCTCGTTATTAACAGTATCCACAGTGGCGCTTGAATACAGGCTGTCCTGACCGGTTAAAGGTTTGCCATCTGATAAAATTGGCACTACGTAATCTCCACGATGAGTCGCGAATACCTGCTGCACGTAATAATTTGGCGTGGCAACCGAGTTTAGGTTATCAAACCATATCAGGTCGGGCCGCCATTGCCAGGCGTTAACATCCGCAAACAATGGTGCGTAGGATGCCATCTTTACCACATCGGCATTGCGCTCAAGCCCGGTCATAAAAGCAGCTTCTGCTAATGCAGCGCCCCAATTATTGTGGCTTTCAACAGCCGAACTCTTAATTAAATTATCGGGTGTGTGGGCAGCGTACTCGCCTGCAAAAACATGACTGCTCTTGTGGTCGTAATGGTCATATCTTTTGGCATTGGACAAAAACCAATCCGGCGAGCGGTAATAGTGCTCGTCAATCAAATCGGCTTTTTCGTGGTGCATCACTTTTGTCAGATATTCAAAACGTTCTCCATCCGGATCGGGTCCACCGCTTGCAATTAATTTAATATCCGGGTATTTGGCTTTTATGGCCGCCACAAATGCTTTGTATCGTGGAATATATTGTTCACCCCATTGTTCATTTCCCACACCGATCATTTTCAGATTAAACGGCGCCGGATGCCCCAGGGCAATACGCAATTTCCCCCATTTGGTGTCGGTGTTTCCGTTTGCAAATTCAATAAGATCTAACGCATCCTGGATATAAGGGTCAATTTCGTTCATGGATACCACCTCGGCGCTGTTGTACTCGCATGCCATGCCGCAATTTAAAATAGGAAGCGGCGATGCTCTAATGTCCTCACACAACTGAAAATATTCAAAAAACCCTAAACCGAACGACTGATAATAATCGGGCGTTGAGCGATAGCTGAATTCAACGTTCCAGCGGTTCATGATCAGTTGCCGGTCTGCCGGGTTGCCGATGGTTTTTTTCCATTGATAGCGATTTGCCAGGTCACGCCCCTCCACAATGCAGCCACCGGGGAAACGCATAAAACCCGGATGCAGATCGGCCAGCTTCTGAACCAGATCGGCCCGTAAACCATTAGGGCGATGTTTCCAGGTATCTGCGGGGAAAAGAGAGATCATATCCACATCAACATCACCTTTCCCTTCAAAAACCACATTTAACTGCGCATTAGGATAGGTTTTGTTACTTTTAAATTGGGCATGACACGTTTGCCAGCCCGCGTTTTCGGCAATGGCAAGAGAAGTTTCTCCCAACACCTCACCACTTTCACTCACGGCCTCAACTTTTATTTTGAGGTTCCCTGACCCTTTACGAACCATTGCCGAGAAATTATAAATTTCGCCCTCTTTAAGCCCAATACCTCTAAATCCTTCATTGCTCAGTACAAAATCCCCTGTGTCCTTTTTTGAACTGATGGTAACAAAGCGCTGATTGCTACCCTCGCCCCGGTTAACCACCAGCAAAGAGGCGTCTGCGCCGTTCTTCGCCTTATATTTCCAGCCCATCAGGGGATTGGGAAATTCGAACGAACGATTTTTTACCAATTCTGCATACAGGCCACCATCAGCCGAGAAATTGATATCCTCAAAAAATATCCCCCACATGGTTGGCGATACCTGTGCTGTATGCTGTCCGGGATGCACCATCAGGTTTGTTTGTGCGCTGCTATTGCTTACTATTGTAAAACAGGCCAACCCAAGTACGGCCTGAAGGAATATTTTTAATTGTGTATAAGATTTCATTAATGTTATATTAAGCTAGAGGATGCTATTTATTGAATTTGTAAGCCCTTAGGTTGATCTTTAACGCGTGCAGCCCAGTTTTTACATGGCGTATCCTGTAAAAATATTTCAAGCCGGCCACCTTTTTTTATGCCGCCGTAAGTGATATAGTTTTTTGTGTAGGCTTCGCCATTCCATTTAACGGCATTAATGTACATGGCTTTTTTCGATGCTTTATGTGTGATGATGCTAAATTTTTTTCCATCCGGCAGTTTGATGGATACCTGATCAAATATTGGTGAACATAATAAATATTCGCCCGATATAGGATTCAGCGGATAAAACCCCATTGCCGCAAACATATACCAGGCCGACATTTGTCCGGCATCGTCATTGCCGCCAAGGCCGCCGGGGCCGTCATTGTATTCATTTGCTAATATCGCCCTCACCTCCCGCTGCGTTTTCCAACTATTGCCGGTAAAATTGTACATAAACGGTATCTGGTGACCAGGCTCATTTCCGTGCCAGTACTCATTTTTAATAAAAATGCTATCAAGTTCGTTCTCTAACCTATCGCGGCCACCCATTAAGCGGGCCAGACCAGGCACATCCTGCGGAACGTAGAAAGTGTATTGCCGGGGTGTCCCTTCAGTAATATAGGGCTGCCGTATGTCCGCATTAAATGTTTTTATCCAGTCGCCGTTTTGCATACGGCCGCGTACAAAGCCAGTAGTAATATCGAACACATTTTTATAGTTATCAGCCCTTTTTATCAATAGTTGATAATCAGCGTCAATCCGCAGTTTTTTTGACAATTGCGATAATGCATAATCGTCATAAGCATATTCCATAGTACGGCTTACCTGTTCCATTTTATGAAAGGCATCTTTTACGCTGTCTTCCAAAGGTATATATCCATATTTAATGTAAGACGCTAACGCACGACGGCCTTTGCCTGCTTTATATTCCTGCTGAGTTGGTATATCAAAAGCGTTCTGCTGCATTAAACGATAAGCTTCTTTTACATTTGCAGTTGTAATATCCTTTAAATAAGCCGATGCAATAATGGATAGGCTATGATCGCCTATCATCTCGCTGGTGTAATTGTTCCAGCACGGGAAGATGGGCAACCAGCCACCTTGTTCGCCCTTTAATATCAGTGATTGCACCACGTCATTAACCAATCGTGGTCGTAATATTTCAAAAAGCGGTATTTGCGCACGGTAAATATCCCATAACGAATAATCATCGTAGTAATTGCCATTAACTATCCGTTCTAACTGATCATTGCCCGCAAATTTGGGATATATGCCATCCTCATCATTGTATAAACGTGGATGCTGCATGGCATGGTAAAATGCGGTATAAAAAATACGTTTATTTGTTTGGTTTTTGGTAACAACCTTAATCTGCTCCAAAGCCCTTTGCCATGTTTGCCGGCATTTTTCAAGAGTGTTATTAAAATCCCATCCCGGCAGTTCGGCGTTAAGATTTTTGCGGGCGCCCTGCAGACTGCTAAAGGAGGTGCCAATTTTTACATATAGCTTTTCGCCCTTCTGCATCCTGAAGCCAATAAATGCGCCTATGTTTTTTTGCGCTTTTATACTGTCTTCAGTAAAAATTTCATCACCGGCAAAAGTACCTTTGGTGGTAAACGATCTGCTTACCCTAATTACAAAATACCCCTTGAAACCTGCGTACTGTCCCCAGCCCTGGTAAATGCGGTGTGCCGGGTTGTAGCCATATATTTCGCCATTTTTGGCATCTGCTTTAATGTACCCTTCTCCCGTATCGCTATTGGGCGTAATTAGCAGGTACAGGCTATCGGCGGCATCAGCTGTAAATTCCATCATGCCGCAACGCGGCGTAGCGGTAACCGCCGCATGTATTTTTTGTGATGCAAGGTTAAGGCGATAAACATAAGGGGTCGACCGCTCATCAGCATGCGTAAATTTTACGGCGTAGTTTGTGGTTTTTAACTTTCCCGTTATCGGCATAATGGCTATGCTGCCATAGTCCTGCATGCAGGAACCGCTTATCCAGTGCGATCCTCTGAAGCCCCTGAAATAATCGTCCTTGTAATAATAAGGCGGTACGCATTTCGACTCGGATACCTGTGTTTGCGGCGTCCATTGAGTCATGGCGAAGGGCGTGCATACCGAAGGTATTGTGTTGGCAAAATTCTCCTGCGCCGAGCCTAATTTTAACGCCGATGGCGTAGTGCTGTTTGCTGTTCCGGATAAAGGGTTTACGTATTTAACAAGCGATTGTTCCTGGGCAAATGCGCCCGTATATTGGATTATTAATAGTATAAAAAAAGCCGGCTTTTTTAACATGCTTATCATTTCGCCCGGGATAGGCTCTTGGTTGGAGGTAGTGGAAAGCTTTGTTAATTGCTTGCGCTGTCAGCACAGCGCAAGCAATTAACAAAGTAAATAAGAGATTATAATTTAACCGTAGCCGGAAGATATTTAGCTATCAGATCTTCGTAATAGGGCTTTAGCTCAGAAACCACGGGCGTAACAGGGCTTTTCGAGTACAGGTCATATGGGTTAAATTTATCTACCCATTTAAACATCTCACGGTCATGGTCATTCAGCAAATGGTCGTAAGCGTGCTCGCGATGTTGCGAATAGAACGAGTGATACCTGATCATATACAAAGCCGGCTCGGGCAGGTGATCTTTGGTTATGTGGTACAGGTATTCATCGTGCCCCCATGAAATGTGCACGTTATCCATACCGCAATTGGGCGAATAAACACCGTATTTGGTATTGTACCGCTCATCATAAGTATCCGGATTGTCTGCAAAAAACTCAGGATAAACGATCTTATCGGAAAATTTACACCCTACCGGGAAAGAATCGCCTACGACATTCCATTGCGGTTCGCCGAAAAGACAAAGGACTTTGCCCAAATCGTGTATAAAACCGGTAAGTACAAACCAGTCCGGGTGGCCGTCGGCACGTATGGCTTCGGCGGTCTGCAATAAATGTTGCAACTGATCCAGCTGCAGGTCAGGATCTGAATCATCGATCAATGTATTCAGATATTCCATTGCCGCCCACCAGGGCATTTCCTTTTTATCAAACTTTAAAAAATTGGTCTTTTTGGCTAATACGTTTTCATAGGTTTGATATTTATGATTGAGGCGGTAAAACTCGCGTACACCGTCAACCTCCGGGCCATCGTAGTTCCTGAATTCGTTTTTCTCTTTGGCGGGCTTGCCTGCTTCAGGATATCTTTTAAGTACATCCTCATCCCAAACCTCCATGCTGGATAAAGGCGCTGATCCTTCTTTATTTTCCATTTTTCTTACGTTTTAGTTATCTATATTTTTCTAATAGTGTGTGCTATGCTTACCAAAACACGGTATATAATGCCGCCAGGATGCCACAAATAATAATCGCGGATACCATAAATGCAGGCGTTACTTTAAAAAGCCGTTTATCAATATCCAGTACCTGTTTGTTGTTTTTGCTGCGGCTATCTGCCAGGGTAACGATGATCATCAACACGCTGATGATGAAGAAAACCCAGGTCATTCGGTTTAAAAAAGGAATCGGGCTGATATAGCCCCCTGTTAATTGGGGCAGGAATTTAAATAAGATGGAGAGCGGGATAGTTACCGCCGCACCCACAAGCGCCGCTGCTGATGTTGTCCGTTTCCAGAAAAAGCCAAGCAGGAAGATGGCTAGAATGCCAGGCGAAATAAAGCCCACATATTCCTGTATAAACTGGTAAACCTGGTCAAAGCTGCGCAAAGCCGGTGCTATGATGATGGCAATGACCGATGCCACAATAACCACCCATCTGCCCACGTTCACCATCCGTTGCTCGGACGCCTCTTTGTTTAAATATTTCTTGTAGATATCAAGCGTAAAGATGGTAGCAATGCTATTGCATTTACCAGCAAGAGAAGCTACTATGGCAGCCGTAAGTGCCGCAAATGCCAATCCTTTTAATCCGGTTGGGAGCAGGTTCATGAGCACGGGGTAGGCGTGGTCGGGTTTCAGCGTACCTGATGCATCCGTCATTTCCGGGTGATAAAACCCATGGTTATAAAGTACGTAAACTGCAATGCCGGGTATCACTACTATAACAGGCACCAGCAGCTTTAAAAAAGCGGCGAACATTAGCCCGTTACGGCCCGTTTTCAGGTCCGCACCTAAAGCGCGTTGAATGATATATTGGTTACAGCCCCAGTAATTAAGATTGTTGATCCACAAGCCCCCGGCCAGTACGGCTATCCCCGGCAGGTCGTTATAAAATTTATGTCCCGGAGGAAAGATCATATGGAAATGGTCGCTGGCGTTCCTTTTCAGCAATGGCAATGCATCGAATACTGTTTTCACACCAAACTTGCCAGCTATCAGGTGCAGTGCGAGGTAACAGGTAACCAAACCGCCCATAATCAGGATAAAAACCTGTACCACGTCGGTATAACCTATCACCTTCATCCCGCCAAGCGTAATGATAATGGAGAATATGGCCAACCCTACAATACAAGTGCTGAATGATATGCCCGTAATGGTTTCGATAGCGGCGGCGCCCAAAAAATAGATGGAAGTAAGGTTTACAAACACATATACCAGCAGCCAGAAAACAGCCAGAACGGTGCTTACCGTATTATCATACCGGTTTGAAAGAAACTGCGGCATGGTATAAATCTTATTTTTAATATAAATGGGCAGAAAGAATACGGCCACAATAATGAGCGTTGCGGCCGCCATCCATTCATAGCTGGCAATAGCCAGCCCCATAGCAAAGCCCGAGCCCGACATGCCGATAAAATGCTCGGCAGATATATTGGATGCGATGATAGACGCGCCTATAGCCCACCAGGTGAGCGAGCCTTCCGCCAGGAAATAATCCTTCGTTTTACTGTGTGATGATCGTTTAGTACGATATACCCAATAACCGTAACTGCTAACTACAATAAAGTAAATAAAGAAAACTGCATAGTCGTAATTAGAAAGATGGTTCATTTATAAAAGGGCTTTAATCGGATAATCTAAAGATGCCAAAATTTATAGCGATATGCAGGTTATTACCCCCTTTTATTTACGTAAACGATTACGGAATAGTGATATATCAATGGCGCATGAAGCACTATCCGGTTTACTGAATACGTATATTTTGCCTGGGATTTCCGGGGATTTTTATATCATTTAACTCTTGCCCGCTTACTTTATTGAGTATGAGCACGGGCGCTTTTGCCTGCGGAATATCAATTTTTATCAGGCTTAGCCCCTTTACATCATCGGCAACAATAGCAGGGCGGTAATCGCTGCCACTGCAGGTTAATACCATGTTTTTAATTTTTATCCCATCGGCATGCCTGATGTAGAAGCCCCAGGCCGGCAGTTCGCCAAACATGGAAAACTCAGGGTAATCGGGTATTTTTTCCGGTATTTTTTCAAGCGTATCTGTGTTGAAGCGGGGCACCTCTTTCTTTACATTCCCATGGTAATTGATGGTGATGTTTTCCAGCATAACATCCTCAACCCTGGCACCCGGGATGCCTGTTATAGACGATGGGATAACATTATGCGGAGCGCCGACAACCGGCCCCTCCATCGGGTAACCGGCATCTGGTTTGCCTGCAGGTACGTCAACTTTTACGTTGCCGATGTAAATCCTGCGCAACACGCTCATCGGTCCGTTCTTATCCCGATGGCCAAGCCTTACCACAATGGCATTTCCGGTATTTACGGCTGTAACATTGCGGATATCAACATCCTCAAGCAATGCTCCGTCAACCGATTCAATAGCTATTGCTGATCGGTAGGTATCATAAACACTGATATGGTCAATCTTTATATTCTTAAACCCGCCGCGTGAGGCGGTGCCGAATTTTACAGCGCTGGCGCTTGAGCGCACCCTGCAATTGTTTACATATACATTTTCACATGCGCCTTCAGCGTCTTCCGATTTAAGGCAGATGCCATCATCCGCTACGTTAAAAAAACTGTTGGTCAGCCTTACATTTTTACAATCAACAATATCTATTCCGTCGTTGTTCCAAAAGGTATTGCTTTCTACTTTTATGCTGTCAATCACCAGGTTGGTGCAGTTTTTGTAATTCTCGATCCAACACAGGCCGTGTTTAATGGTAACGTCCCTTAGTTGTATATGATCGCAGTTTTTAAATTCAATTAGCTTGGGGCGATTGTCTTCCGTGGGCCGCACCTGGTGCCAGGGGTTGGGTTTACGCCATTCGGTATCCACTAACGTGCCCGCATTTAAACGGCGGTAAATATCTTTTAATAAATCATCCCCTTGCCCGTCAATAACACCAGGGCCGGTTATGGCAATGCGCTGCTGATGAGTGGATACGATGAGTGCCGAAGCTTTACCCTCGCCGTAATCGGCCCGTACGGTACTACCCAGCAAAAAAGCACCTTTATTTAAATGCAATTCCACGTTAGAGCGCAGATTAAGCACCCCGGTAACAAACATGCCGGCAGGCACCATCACCAAACCGCCGCCATTGACCGAAGCTTCGTCAATGGCTTTTTGGATGGACGTGGTATTATTGGTTTTACCATCGGCAATGGCGCCATAACGTTTAATGTTATAGGCTTTTGTTTGTGCCGATGCTGTTATACCGGCAAAACCGGCTAAAAAAATAACAGGGAGCATTTTTAAAGTATATTTCATGTAATTAAACTTTTAAAAATAATTTATTGCGATACAGGAGGTATAAAAACAGGAGTTGTATCAGCGTAACACTTACCGCTGTCCACACCGCCTGCCATGCCACCGGGGTTAAGTGAATAAGCCCGCCTAACAGATAGTCGGCTGTATGCCCAAAATCAACCAGGCCTTCTGAACACAGGTAGATCAATATAGAATTGGTTCCTATCCATACAAAAGGGATAGCCCATTTTTTAAGCCCGGCGACATCGATCATAAGGTAAAATACCGATAAAAAGAGCAGGCTCCACCCGCCAACATATAACACGAATGAGCTTGACCATAAGCGTTTATTGATCGGGAATTCCACGTTCCATAACAAGCCCAATGCTATTAATATTAAACCCGCACCAAAAAGTAATATTCCCTTTTTATACATAGGCCAGCGTGGTGATTCCCATTTTAAAAAGCTACCAGTAAATACACCCAGCAGTGCTGTGCCTATGGCCGGTATAGTTGATAATATCCCTTCAGGATCATGTATTTTATCATGCAGCCTGCCAGGCAGCAGCAGCCTGTCTATATATGATTCCAGCGAACCCTGCATAGTTAATACACCGGCGCCGTATCCGGGCACGGGAATGAACAACATGGCTGCCCAATATCCGGTCAAAATACCCGTAAGCCATAATATTTGTCCGCGAAGGTTAAAATTGAGGTAGATGAGGCCTGCAAAAAACCAGGCCAGCCCTATGCGGCCCAATACACTGGCGAAGCGTGTGTTTTCATACCCGTTAAATTTAAGCGCGCCGTTTACTACCATACCCAGCAGTATCAGTATCAATGTGCGCCGTAGCATGGAAAGATATACACTGCGTTTAGTTTTTCCCGGCAATTGTTCGGCTGACCGGACACCCGCTTTGGTAATTTTATTACCGATAGAATAAGGCATGGACACCCCGGCAATAAACAGGAACAATGGGAATATCATATCATAAAAAGTGATGCCGTTCCATAATGTATGGTGCAGCTGGCCCGAAAACCATAAAAGCACCGGCCATTGTGTAACTTTTGCCAGCGTATGAATGATCTGCTCGCCGCTCATGATCCAAAACATATCAAACCCGCGGAGCGCGTCGAGCGATACCAATCGTTTAGTTGGTTGCACAATGGAGGGTGTCGTCATGTGAGCCATTTTTTATTATTCTTCATAAGAACCGCCTATTATTTTACGGTATTTTTTATAAATGATGCTGGCTTCGGTAATACTGTTGCCGCTGGCTTGCAACGGGTAGGTTTTATGGCTGTTTACCCATTGCCATTCCCATTGGCTTATTGATCTGTCAAAGCCTTTTATATCCGCATCTTTCCCTTGTTTCAGTGCGTCATTCAATAAGGCGAAAAACTTCTCCCAACGGGTTTTATAGAAATCATTGAGCAAGCCACTCCATTGCCTGCATGAGTACTCGTGCAGCGGGCTATCGGCATTGCCCCAAAGGGTGATCAGGTCGCGGGCATTTCGTTCGTACAGATCCTTTTCGGCTGTTGTATTGCCTTGTTTACGCGCGTCAGCCAGCCATGGGCCTAATAAAAAATCTTTACGTGTTGCCAGCAATGCATCCATATCGCTGATGAGCTGTAAGTATTGCCGGCTGTATTTTTTAAAATCGCCGATATTTTTTTGGCGATAAGCATTTACCCACTTGCTTTGCAGCGGCAGCGCGTAGTTGGCCAGTGCCTGCCTGCTTACATCAACCAGGTCATAACGGAAACCATCGCTATTACTACAGGTTGGGATAGCTTTCATCATCGCATCCCATGCAGGTAAAAAATTTTGGGGCTTATAGTTAAGAGTAGTATGTGTCCATACTGTATTTGAGTCAAGTGTGGGCCGGCCGGTAATGATGGATTCCGATCCATCTCTTATAATTTCCCCACCGTTGTAAACGGTGTGATGCAACGTCCGCCATGCTTGTTCGGTGTACTTATTAATATGACCATAACGGTTTAGCTGGTACTGTTTTAACCATTCATCAACGTTGATGGGTTTATCCTGCCAGGTATTACCGGTCATAAGCTCATAAAGCACCGGGTTTTGTTCAATGGCTTCCATGGTTAAGCCTATACCCATCATTTGTTTTGATTCCGGGTCTTTCAGTGCGATGGCCGGGCCATTGGCCGCTTCGTCCATACGACCAAAAAGCACAATATTGCCGCCAAAGTTGTGCAGCATATTCCATATCCATGGCTTGCCGTAAAAAGCATCGGTGCGTTTCCAAACCGGTTCAATTTCAGCGGCAAGGTCAAGGATGATCATGTGCTCATTGGGCACAGCATCCAGCAAGGCTTTTATCTGGGGGGCCTTCCAAAATTTCCTGTCGTTATAAAACAACCATCCCTGCATTACCCAGGTTGCCTTTGGGTCGGCTTTGCTCATGGCCTGGTACACCCTTAAACTTAAAGCCGAAAGATAGGTTGTGTCGTTGGTTGGCGGTTCGTTCTCATTAAAGGTATCAGCCGAATATAAATGATCAGTGCCATAAAGCCTGGTTTGTGTTTCAATAAACCTGCGGCCTATTTCGGCAAAAAGCGGATCTTCCGTATCTAATATGTAAGTATCGGCAAAGCCATTGTTCCAGTTAACCTTTTTAAGTTTTGATGCCGGAAAATGTTTTTGAAATGATGGCGGCACATGCCCTGTGAAAGACTGCAGTATTGGTTTCATACCTAAGCCGCGTTCACGCAGCAATATTTTTTGCTGCAAATCGCGATGGCTTTGCATCCAGCTTAAAGGCAGCGGTCCGCCCCAGCCATCCAGGTTGCCCATCCAGAACCATGAAAAATAAGCAGGGCCGCAGAAAAAATCTTTCAGGTCGTCATCAGAAAAGCTCATGCTTTTATAAACTTCGTACCAGGTATATTCCTGCCCGGTGAGCGCCAGCGGCATGTTTATCCCATGCAAGGCCATCCAATCAATCTCTTTTTGCCATCTGCCCCAGCTCCACCAGCTCATGCTGTAATTAAAAGTGCAGTAATTAAGGTAATAACGGTAATTATAAGGTGTTGCCTTATGTATTTTATGCGCAACTGCCGGCAATATTTGGGGTAAATTAAGATTTGTACCATCCCAGGTTACCTGGCAATGGCAGTATTCGGTAAGGTAATAGTACAGCGCCGACGCTACCGAAACACCATTGTTGCCCCTTAGAATGATCTTGTTGTGTTTGCTTTCAATTTCAAAAGCATCCTTTTCATCAGCAGTAAGGTTTTCAATTAAAAAGGCAGAAGACCGTTGCGGAATGACTCTCTTGATAAGCGCATAGGCTGCCGGGATATTAACCTGCGCGCGTACATCATCTGCACTGGCGGCAAACAAAATAATGATGGACAAGACATACCAGCGGATAGTTTTTTTCATAAATAAGGGATATAAAACAGGAATAGCAGCATAAGTTGATAATACACTATTAAATATCGGTAAATAATCTCTTGAAACAGCTATTTCTCTAACAAGGCGCCTGTTGCTATTGCCATAGTTTATAAAGTGGCTTTAAGGAAAATAGAATATGGGCCGCAGCCCATATTCTAAACCTAACCATTATCAACTATATAATTAATATCCAGTGTTTTGCACTAATTTAGGATTTGATTGAAAGCCGGTGGTCGGGATGGGGAAAAGGCGGCGATAAGTATCGGTATTGGTTTTACCCAACCCCCAACTATCCTCATAATGGCCAAACCTGATCATATCATTACGATGCCATGATTCCCAGGCGAATTCTTTGCAACGCTCGCTGTACATATCGTCAAGTGTTACACTTGTAAGCGGTGAGGAAGTGGTACGAACAGCCTTAATCTGATTGATCAGTGATAATGCGGTTGCACCCAGGGTAGCGCTGCCTCCTCTTAAGATCGCTTCTGCTTTCATAAGTATAATATCGGAATAGCGGAAAATCGGAATGTCATTATTCTGATTCCTGCTGATCGTATTAGTATAATCCGGGTAAAATTTGATATTACGGATACCTATATTCCAGGCAATCTCATCATTACCGAGGTCAAAGGAAGAGGCTCCGTTACGGGAACTATTGTCAACCAACGGCGTTATGTTAAGGGCATAAGTATAGCTGCCTGTCGGATTGCTGCCGGTATAAAACTGATTGTATCCCAGGTTGGTAGTAGATACCATAATTGGCGTACCGTCCGACCAATATTGCGGGCCTGTCAGCCATTGTTTATTCCGAATATCATTAGGATCGTCAAAATGGGCATAGTAGGAGGCCGTTGTCATTCGCGGCCCGCTTGGTTGATTATTTATCAAACCGTTACCTGAACTTTGGTTCATTACAGGGTCGACATAAGAGCCTGCGGTTGAACCGGAATATGAGTATTTTATACCCAGGTTACGGTTCAGGTCATATCTTGCATAAAACATATAGCCACTCGTTACCGATGCATCATAAGGTATTGCAAAAATGAACTCCTTCATGCTCGGCCCGTTAGTAGGGTAGAACTGTTGCAGATACGTTGCCATCGGCTCAAGCGCGAAAGAACCTGAACTTATCACCTCATCGCAAGCGGCAATACAGTCATCATTGCGGCTTGTCCCCGTGTAAACCTGTGCATTAAGGTACATTTTTGCAAGCAACGAATAAGCAAACCATTGGGTCGGTTTACCGTAGGTTGTAGTACCTGTTGCGGTTGGCAAATAAGGAATTGCCGCCTTTAACTGGCTTTCTATCCAGGTAAATACCTGTGCACGAGGCGTGTTAGTGTGTAATACAGTATTGCCATAAAGCGTATCTAACGGAACATTACCATAATTGTCCATCAGCATGAAGTAAGCAAAGGCACGCATGGCTTTTATTTCGGCAATACCTGTGTTTTTAGCTGCACCGGTCGGCGCCGAGTTAAAAATGGATAAAGTTTGATTGCTGACACCTATGATGTTTTCGCAGTAAGTCCATAATGAATTTACCCAGGCATTATCCTTTGTCCATGTGTGGCGATGCAACTCAACGTACTTGTTACCATCGAGCCAGTTACCGCCGAATGTTGGTAGTACGGCTTCGTCTGTAGAGGCATCTTCGCAAAAAAAGTAAGATCCGGAGTAGTCATTTCTCACAGCAATGTAAACCGGGCCCGAGGCTTCCTCAAATTGGGCCTGGGTTATTGGAAATACAGACGGGGTAAGCTCCGAAGTTACCGGCACGTCGATCTTGTGGCAGGATGAAATGATCAGGCAGATGAATAAAATGCCTGTCAATCCGATGAATATCTTTTTCATGTTCTTAATTATTGTATTTAACATTATTGTAAAGAGACAACAGCGCCCACAAGCAGTGTACGCGTTTTTGGATAAAAGTTGTTATAATCAATACCTGGCGCTACACCACCCTGGCTTATTTCCGGATCGATACCCTTATAGCCTGTAACAGTTAGCAGGTTATTGCCGGTAAAATACACCCTGATGTTGCTAACACCGCTGAAAGGCATTTTGAAATTATAGCCTAATGTGGCATTATCCAGTTTTACATAAGAACCATTTTCGATATACCGATCCGAATAGTAAGAATTCTTGGTGTCGGTTATTTTGTCGTTTGCAGCCGATTCAAGCAGGTTGTATTCCGTTGCGCCGGTTGTATATGACAGATCTGCCCGGGTAGCATCAAATATCTTGCTTCCGAATGTTCCCCTTAAGAAGATATTCAGATCAAGGTTTTTATACCTGAAGGTGTTGCTCCAGCCTAATATTACTTTAGGCTGCGGACTACCCAGGTAGAAATAATCTGTGCCTATAGTTGGGCTGTTAGTAGTACCGCCGCTTTTCTTATAAAATAAAGAATTACCGCTTGCATCTTTACCAGCATATTTATAAGCAAAGAATTCGCCAAGCGGCTGGCCTACCTTCAATATTTGCAGCGTTGCACCAGTTTGTCCGGCTCCTTCAGGGTCTGAGTAGCGGATGGAGTCGCTATTTCCATACGGGCTTTTTAAACTGGTTATTTTGTTTTTATTGTAGCTGGCCGATAAGGAAGTTGTCCAGCTGAATACATGTGAGGTTACCGGAGTAGCTGACAGGCTTAACTCGATACCCCTGTTATTGATACTGCCGCCATTTGTCCAGATGGAACCACCCGGCACCAGCGATGGTGAAACAGAATATTGAAACAACATATTGGTGGTATTTTTATTATACACATCAATACCGCCCGAAATCTTTCCATGCAATATGCTGAAATCTACACCGGCATCTGCCGTTGCAGTACGTTCCCATTTTAAGTTAGGGTTTGAACCCTGTATTGGCCCATAGGCTGCTGTTTGAACGCCATTATCATAAAATGTGCCACTGGTGCCATAAACAAGTTTCGCGGTGTAAGCGCCAATGCCCGATGAATTACCTGTTACACCATAGCTGGCGCGTAACTTCAAGTTACTAAATACCGACTGATCTTTCATGAAATCTTCTTTCGTGATAACCCAGCCCAGGCCTACTGCCGGGAAGTAGCCCCAATAATTATTGGCGCCAAAAACCGAGCTGCCATCGCGCCTGATCGATCCCTGGAAAAGATACTTCTGATCGTAATTGTAATTTACACGCAGGAAGTCGGATATATTCAGAATAGTGCCGTAAGTAAAGTCACCGCCTTCATTAATACGGTAACCTGACACAGCATAAGGATTGGCCAAACTCAGGTTTTCAAACCCCGTATTGTCCGTCGGAAAATTTGTTGTCGATGTTTGGAAACCATCGCCATAGATATATTGCTGATAGGAATAGCCCAGCACGGCGTTGATATTACTCTTGCCGAATGACCTGTCCCAGGTTAAGAATGATTCAAGGGTTTTGGTGGTATTGGCATACGTTTGCCTGTCGGCAAGGCCGTTTGTGCCAAAAGTAATAAGTGAGTGCGCTATACCTATACCGGGATTAGGATTGCTGTAAAAGCCCGTTGATGGATATTGATTGAAGTAACTGCCGTAATACGTACCATCGTTCCAGGTGGTTTTCTCATAATCAAGGTTGATATTGTACTTTATACCGAACGGCAGTTTAAGTTCGGTATTGAAAGCACCAAGTAAAACATTGTAGTTTGACTTATCCTGCGAGTTGGCCACCATTGCAACCGGGTTGAAAAGACTTGGAACTGCAAGGTCCTCAAAATAGGTGCCATTGGCATTTTTTACCGACGACATAGGCAGGTGCTTTGCAGCTTGTAGCAGCACAATGTTTTCAAGTGGCTCATTGTCTGATGTGCTGTAAGAATTGGATAGGTTAAAGCTAAACTTCAATTTATCATTCAATGCATATTGGTCAATGTTCAACCTGCCGATAACACGTTGAAGTGAGCTGGCGGACAAAATACCTTCTTTATTAAAGTAATTCAGGCTGCCGGCATAAGCGCTATGCTCACCACCACCGGTAAGTGATAAATTATGGTTTTGCGAATACGCTGTAGAGCGTTCAATAGCATCCATCCAGTTGGTGTTTGCGCTCTGGTTCTCGCCAGGAGTAGCAACAGCATTATTAGCTTTTAAATACGCATTTAGCTGGCTTGAGTTCATGAGGTCAAGCGTACTGCTAACTTTTTCCATGCCTTCGTAGCCACTGTAAGTTATCTGTGACTGGCCTTTTTTGCCGCGACGGGTAGTGACCATGATAACGCCGCTTGACGCTTTGTTACCATATATAGCGGTAGCTGCGGCATCCTTAAGTACATCTATCGAAACGATATCATTCGGGGCTACTGCAGAAATGTCTGCACCTGGAATGCCGTCAATTACATAATACGGGGCCCCGGGGCTGTTAACGGTTGATGCGCCGCGTAAAATTACAGCTGCTGTACCATTCGGGTCGCCACTGGCCGTAATATTAAGCCCTGGCACCTTGCCCTGCAATAGCTGCCCCACATCCGATATAGAGCCTTGGTTCATATCAGCCGCCTTAATGGTTGATACAGAACTCGTGAGTGTTTGACGGCTGCTGGTACCATAACCTACCACCACTACATCATTCAGTACTGTCTGGCTTTCGGTAAGGGTTACATCAATGTGGTCAGCATCAGCCACCGTTACCTCAACAGACTGAAAGCCGATAGAACGGAATTGCAATACGTTCCCTTTGTTGGCATTAATGGAAAAATTGCCGTTAATCGACGTTGATGTTTGTTTGTCGGTGCCCTTTACCTGTACGCTTACACCTGGTAGTGGCATGCCTTTGGCATCTTTTACGGTTCCTTTAACAACGCCATTTTGTGCCTGGGCGTTGCTAAAGCAAAAGAGCAGTACCATGAACAAAATACCCAACAGGTACTTTGCCGTGAACAAGTTTTGTCGAATTGTTATCATAATTGGTTTATTTAATTAGTTACTTTATTGGGTATTAATATTTAATAATAAGCATCGTCAATAATTGTTATACTGACAATTAATAATGTTTTGTCGTTGTTTAATCATGTGCAATAAAGGATTATAAATTTGATCTTTGGGTTTAATGCTATCGTTCGAAACTCGCTTTCTGATGATAGTTTAATTGGTATGTCAGGTTAAAAGTGAAAATTTTAATACTTGCTTTTATTAAATCGAAAGTATTTATTTACGTAAACGTTTACGGATAATCGTATATTAGACACTAATATACTTGTCTGAAATATTATAAATAATGGGAGAAATAAATATAAAAATGCTTGCCCTCGAGCTGAATTTATCGGCGGCAACCGTTTCCCGGGCTCTCAGGGATAGCTATGAGATAAGCAGTGAAACCAAGGCAAGGGTAATTGAAATGGCCAAGAAGCTTAACTATGAGCCGAACCCGTTTGCCAGCAGTTTACGCCAGCAAAAAAGCAAGACCATCGCCGTGATTGTGCCGGCAATTGCTAATAACTTTTTCTCGCTTGCCATTAATGGTATTGAAGAAGTGGCCAGGGCCAGGGATTATCACGTATTGATATACCAAACGCACGAAAACAGCGAAATAGAGCGGTCTTTTCTGATGCGGCTGTCAAGCGGGCGCGTTGATGGTATTTTAATATCGCTTGCCAGTGAGGAGGTTGATAAGAGACAGCTTAAAGAAGTGAGTGAAAAATTGCCGGTGGTATTTTTCGACCGCGTGCATGACGATATAGAAGGCGTAAAAATAACAACCGATGATTATACAAGCGCTTATAATGCCGTGCAGCACTTAATTGAAAACGGCTGTAAAAAGATAGGTTATTTAATGGCGCTTAACTCTTTATCAACCGGCGAAAAGCGGTTACAGGGTTACCTTGATGCCTTAAAAAACAATGGCTTTCCGTACCAACCTGATCTGATCATAACCAATAGCGGTACGGTGGAACAAAACTATTCGCTTGTTAGGAATTTTATTGCTGAACAAAAGCCTGATGGTATACTCTCTTCCATAGAAGACCTTGCGATGCCGTGCTATTATGCCTGTAAGGATCTGAAATTAACTATTCCTGATGATTTAAAGCTCATCAGTTTTTCGAACCTTGCCCACGCCGAACTACTTAACCCATCGCTCACCACCATCAATCAGCCGGCTTTTGAAATAGGCGTAGAGGCTGCCGGTATCTTGTTTAAGATATTTAACAACCGACGTTACGCGTTTAATGAAACTATAACGTTGAAGTCGAACCTGATAAAAAGGGAATCCAGCATGAGAGCAGAGTAACAGGCTAAATTTGACTTCCATTCCTTATATCGAACTCACGTTAAATTACTTATCGTCAGTAAGCTTTAGAAGGATTGCCCCGTGCGGTTTTATAAGCTCACCATAATCATTTTTAAATTTACCCGCCGTGTGATGGTTCCACAAATCTCTCACAATTACTGCATTACGCATGCCAATATCATTGAATTTGACGCTGATCAGTTGGTCTTTACCCGACAGGTTAAATAGCGCAACATACTTTGCATGCGCGCCAGCAGCCTCGGAATACCAGCACATTCGGTCGTCTTTTACCATGAACAGCTCTTTGGGATTTCTGCCTTTCTGGTTTACCGCCAATACCTCATCATTGGTGAGAAGTTTAAGGTCTATCGTACGATTTTCCGGCATGTTACCGCCCATCATTAACGGAGAGCGGTAGATACACCAAAAGGTCATATGTGTAAATAGTTCACTTTCGGTGAACCTGCTATAACGCTCAATTCCTACCGGGCCACGTTTTGAGAGTTTGCCAATCTGCAGCATATCACAGTCCGGCCAATGGCCCGGACCGCCTTGCCCTTGCCAGGCTTCGGCATATTCAAACATATGAGTCAGCTGGTTCCAATTATCCCAAAAGTCGTCGGACATCCGCCACATGTTGGCAAATTGCTCAACATGCGACGCTTCTTTCAAAGGTGTTTCTCCGGGAGAAATACTCAGCACTATAGGCCTTCCACACTGATCTATCGCTTTACGATATCCTTCAATTTCACTTTTGTGGTAAGGTCTGGAGATATCGTCCACCTTTATAAAATCTACCCCCCACGAAGCATAAAGGTTCAATATCGAATTGAGATATTCCTGGGCTCCGGGCTTGTTCATATCTATCCCATACATGTGATTTAGCCATGAACAGGTTGAAGATGTGTCTGCTATCATATCGGCAGTGATGCCATGCGCTCCAAGTATCGGCGCCTTTGACCATACAGCCTGCCTTGGAATTCCACGCATTACATGTATGCCGAATTTCAGGCCGAGCTTGTGAATATAATTTGCTAACGGTTTGAAGCCATTATTGGGAAAAGACGATGGAAACTTTTGAATGTTTGGTATAAGACGCCCCCAATGATCCATACATAACCATGGAATATATGATCCGTCCTGCAGGCGTTTCTGGTAAGGATTATCTATTCTGCTGCCGGGCGGATTATCGTAAGACCACAAAAAATCTACAACTATATACTTCCATCCATATTGCCTTAAATACTTTGCCATGTATAGTGTATTGGCCTTCACTTCATCTTCATGAACTGCCGATCCAAAGCAATTATAGCTGTTCCAGCCCATAGGTGGTGTAATGGCTACCTGTTGGGCAAAGGAATGAATACTGACACTTGAAATTGCTAACACAATCATTAACTTAAGGGCATGTCTTAAAATGGTTTTTAGCATATACAGGTATTTTAATAAGGTTATTTAAAAGTTAATACTCAAGCACTGCCGTACCCTTTTGTTTTCAACCAAGCAGGGTAACAAAAATTATAGATTAAAATGGAATTGAGTTGTTTAATTAGTGTATAAGTAACACTTAATGCAAATAAAAGAATAATTATTGAAAATTTCTATATTTTTATCAGAAAGCATAAGTGAGTAGTTTACTGCTAAAAACAGCCTGATTGATATTCTAAATATACAGTTGCGTAAACTTTCCGCTCTGTTTTGATAAATGTTTGGTTATTTCAATAAACGTTAATTGTTATATGTACGCTTAAATTTATTTCTCTGCTAATTAAAAAAAAGATCATTCTTTTGCACCTGATATTATCGGAAGTTATATATTTGCTAATAAATGTTCCTTTAACATTTATTAGCCGGTTCATCTGGTATAATAAGCCGATTGTAATATTTGAACTAATTAATAAGCCATAATAAATAACGATAAGTTAAAAAGGTTAATGACGGCCTGATTATTATTTACCAACTTAGCTGGAGATGAATAAATTCCGGGCCATTTACTTTACTAAATAAAACATTTTATTTATCTCAGCATCAACTGAGGTATACATCGGCATGCCGGTTTTATCGGGTATATCATTAAGTTTTTAAGTTGTTATATAGTATTTTACATTTTTATCTCAAGTAATTATTGTTGAAGCGACGGGAGCCTAAAATTCTCTTATTATTATTTTTGTGGCTGATTGGCTTGGAAAAATGCATAGCGCAGGATGCAAGCGGTCGGCCGAACGATACTGTACGGCTAAAAAATTATGCTGTTAGTAAATATTCGGCGAATGATGGGCTGCCCTCAAATGCGACAACTTGCGCGCTGACCGACAGGAATGGGTTTCTTTGGATAGGTACTGAAAATGGCCTTTGCCGATTTGATGGCTATACATTTAAAACTTTTGTTAATATACCCGGAGATTCGACCAGCCTCACTAATAATTATATTAATACAATTACGCTGGACAATAAGGGGCGGATATGGGTTGGTACGCTTGATGGTTTGAACCTGCTCGATCCGGTAACGGAAAAATTCAGGCAATTTTCGCATGCCGATCATAAACCGGGGTCACTAAGTAATAACAAGGTATGGTCGTTACTCGCCGACAGGGAAGATGAAATATGGATCGGTACGGACGATGGTTTCGACAGGTATATTGAGCAAAAGGGCGGTTTTGAGATTTTTCAGCCTAATGCATCAAACCCGCATAGTATAAAAGGAAAGTCAGTTAATTCAATTATCGAGGACAGGCAAGGCAACCTGTGGCTGGGAAACTGGAGCACGGGCCTTAATCTTTTTAACAGGAAGTCACGATCTTTTACCAATTTCCCGCAGGTGAGGCTTCCTAATCAGCGAAACCCCAATGATGTCTGGACGCTTTGCTGGGATACAGATCAGAATATCTGGGTAGGCACTTACTGGAACGGGCTGTTTAAATTTAATACCACTACGCATACCTATACCGCATACCCATGCCCGGATAAGGAGAACCGTTCGGTATTTCGCATTATCAACCTTGACAACAAGTTTATCATGGCATGCGGCAATACCGGGTTTTACAGCATCAACACACAAACCAATACATGGAAACAGCCTGACAATTTTTTAGGCTTTCAGCAGGCAGGACTGTACCGCGATAAAAACGGAATTATATGGATGTGCGCTCTTAATGGGCTGATTAAGTTTGATAACAGGCAGTATAAATTCCAATTTCAGCCTTTTATCAAAGCAAACCGTATCATTACCAGTTTACTGGTAAGGGGTGGCAGTCTGTGGGTGGGCTCAAACAATGGCCTTATTGTTATCAATCCTGACGGACGTACAAATATAATGCTCCATTCCACAAACCCTAATAGTCTTGGCAGTAATGATATCCATAAGTTATACCAGGATGGCGAAGGGAGACTGTGGGTATTAACCGAGTACGGGTTTGATGAATATAATGATAAAACGGGTATATTTATTCATCACTTTCACCACTCCAGTTTAGGCGGCCTTTTTAATGAGGATGTTTTTCGTGATATACTGGAGGTACGGCCCGGGGAATACTGGCTGGCCACTGATGCAGGCCTGAAGATATACGACAGCCATACCAATACCTTTACGCACTACTACAACCAGGAAAACAACCCCTATTCGGTAAGCAGTAATCACCTGTACACGCTCGTAAAGGATATTAATGGCGACATATGGGCCAGTACCGAAGGCGGTGGCCTTGACCGTTTCGATCAGCGTACAAAGCGGTTCTACCGGTACGGAGCGAATGACAAGCAAACGGGCTCGGTAAGCAGCAACAATGTTCATCATATCTTCCT
>JABDAU010000024.1 GCA_013289045.1 Bacteroidota bacterium
ATAAACGATATTCTCGTGTTGGTTGAGGATACGCAAAAAAGCATCATCTTTTAAATTTATGGATATATTGTTAATTGTACAATCGAAGTTTGTTACCCGATAGATTTGAGCTAACTCATTGAAAGCTTCTCGTGAATCAAGTATTGCAGGCCCATCCTTGTGATGCTCAATTCGGATTACCAGCGTAAGGCCTGGAAGTTGGCGCGTACTGTTAAGCCGTCGAGAAGGATTTATTACATAGTTTTTCTCATTTATATGATCGAGTGTTCTGGAAAAGGAGGAGTAGTCCGCGCTATTGTAGTGGTAACGAGCAATTACAGGCAGTTTGTCGTTGGGATCTGAATAATCATTTCCTTCAACGATTTTGACTTCCCACTCTGGAATGTCTTTCCCTGGATCTCTCGGATTGAAATGTTGATACAGTGCAACACATATATACGAATTGATAAAGAAAGTACGGATATGCGCATCGAGGGACCCCTGCGGAAAAAACTGACTGTTACCATTAAAGTCGGCATAACAGATAATATTGTTAAGGTCCTGCTGGCCGCTTTCGATAGTTGCTGTACCGCTACTGTCTTTTAATTGTATATAGTGTTCATTGGCGCCCCACAAAGTTTGGCGAGCGTACGATAGTCGCTTTAACGGGTCAAGTACATATTCTTGCCGACTGTGCGCGCTCCTACTGGCAGTACTGTCTATCAATTGGTCGTAAAGGTTTCCGATGTAAGCATTAAGATTAGCGACGGTGCTGCGCTTTTCAAATTCGAACCCGATATTGAAGGTAACATTGCTGAAAGGCCAAGCAGCAATGTTGGCAGATGTAAGTATAGCCCGGCTGGTGTCGAGCTGCTGGTGTTGTAAAATGAAAGATTGTGAATCGTCGCTAAGTTGTTTAGATTGGCCTCGAAGTAAAATACTATCCTGGTGAATTATGGATAGACTTTTCGCTATTTCGGCTGTATCGCCCCTAACCAGGGTATCCAGTTTCGCTATCTGTGCTTTTTCTTTAGCGTTTGAAGCTTTCTCGTCAAGGAACTGCGTAAAAACTGCAATAATACCCGCTGCAACAATAAAGGCGTATAGTAAACTGCGTCCTTCTTTTTTCTCTTTAGCGGTTCTTTTTTCTTTTTTTTGTGATTCATAAACAAGACCATAGATGCCGGAACCGGTAGCCACCAATATGGCTAAGTATTTTAAACATTCGAGAAAAATAGAGTAGGGGCTATCGGACATGATTCAGGTTAATGTTTAATTGAATACGGTTCAATGTAAATTTTTGATTGTATTTATAGTAGCTTAAAAATCATAACGTTTCTAAACCATAAATCAAATCAAAAAAACACACTTTGTACTTACGAAAAATAAGATACTTATTTGACTTAAACAAAAAAATCTGGCATATACAACATAAACAGATTTCAATAAGACACATCCTGAATGATGCTTATAACGTTATGAAAAAAGACTTTAGATGTATTGATTAAGTACAATGTTTGTCAATATCCTTGTTATACTAAGCATAGTGAAGCACCTGCGAACTATGCATTGCGGACTATGCATGTCGGTTATGCATAGCTGATAGGTTCTTCGCTGCCGCTCAGAATGACAAGTTGGTGGGCGAGCATCAGCGTAATCTTTTAATCCGTTTAATCATGGTTCAGACAATGGCGCATACCTATAAACGCAGAGTTTGCTTTGTCGTTGCGTTCGCGCTATCCTGCTCACTCCGCTCAGAATGACAGGTTGGTGGGGTGCATCAGGGTAATCTATTAATCCGTTTAATCTTGGTTCAGACAATAATCGTCAGGCATTTGCGCACGGTCTTCGACAGGCTCAGACTGACGACGCTCTTTTTTCTCACGAATCAACCCGCGTTAGGGATGGCAGCGGAAAGCCCACAGCTGCGTTGGGATTGTGCGGTGGCGGCGAGGACTTGCAGCGTACAGCCCGGGCCGCAGGCAACGCCCAAACATCACTACCCCAACACTGAAAGCGTCAACGTAATGATATCGTTAAACACCTGGCGGTCGGACACGGATTTGGCGGCTACGCGGAGGCCTTTGATGTTGTTGATGATGAATTTGGCAAGCAGACGGGCGTCCTGCATGTTGGTGATCTCGCCTTTTTGCTGGCCGGCTTTTATGGTTTCGCAAAAGAAGTCTTCCATTTGGCGGTCGTTTTGGCAAAGCATGTTGCTTACTGCCTCGTCTATGGGCGCCATTTCTACCGATGCGTTTACCATGAAGCAGCCCTTGTGCTCTTCGTCGGCTACCAGCTCGTTCACAATATTGCTTAAGATCTGGGCGATGGCTTCTTTAGTGGTGGCGGCATTACGCACTATGGTTTGCAGGTTTGCTTCGGTACTCGCCTTGTAATTTTCAAGCGCCTGCATAAACAGCGCATGCTTGTCGCCAAACGTGTCGTACAGGCTCGAACGGCTGATGCCCAGCTCGTCTATCAGGTCCTGCATGGAGGTTGCGTTGTAGCCCTTGAGCCAAAACAAATGCATTGCTTTTTCCAGCACTTCCTGCTCATCAAAATCTTTTGTCCTTGCCATATACGTAAAGCAGTAAAGCCCTGCCCGTTGAAGGGCAAAGCTATCACTTAATTTAATAAATTCCTACCCACCAAATACCCCTACGGGGTATAGAAAGGCCAATTTGTTCCGTAGGAACAACTGGGTAGAAAATTAGCGTTGGCCGCCGCCTGCCAGCAATGTTTCGCCGGTTAACCAGGCTGAATCGTCAGATGCCAGGAACACGGCCAACGGCGCAATGTCCTGCGGCTGACCGATACGACCAAGCGGCACGGTTTTCTCTAATTCCTTCTGAAAATCGCTGCCGATGAAGCCTGCGGTATGCGTACCTTCAGTTTCAACCATGCCCGGGTTAATGGAATTTACGCGGATGTTGCGCGGGCCCAATTCGTTTGCCAGCACATGGGTAATGGAATCCACCGCGCCCTTGGTTGCAGTGTAAATTGAGCTGGCAGGAGGGGCGATTGCGGTAACCACCGAACCGATATTGATAATGCTGCCGCCTTTGGCGCCAAACTGTTTTACAGCCGCCTTGCTGGCCAGCAATAAACCCAGCACGTTGGTATTGAACTGGCGGTGAAATTCGTCGGCAGAAACTTCTTCTATCGGCAAGAATTGGTACACGCCTGCGTTGTTTACCAATATATCAGCGTCGCCGAATGCCTTGGCGGTTTCGGCAAAAATATGCTCTACATCAGCAGCATCAGAAACATTGCCCTTTACGGCAATTGCACGACCGCCGTTTTTAACGATCTCGTCCACCACCTTGTCGGCGCCTTCTTTCGACGAAGAGTAATTAACCACTACTGCTGCGCCGGCTGTAGCAAGATGTTTAGCGATGCTTGCGCCTATGCCTTTTGATGCGCCGGTAACCACGGCTACCTTATTTTCTAACTTTTTCATTGTTATTTGTTTTCTTTAATTTGCTATCTGGAACAATTGTTCCGCAAACATAATATCATTTTGGAATAACCGTTCCGGAAAAGAAATAAGATTGTATTGGAATGACAATTCCGGAATGGGTAGGGAGGAGATTTGGGCGTTGCCGCAGCCTGCGCTGAGGCCCTCGAAGCGGCCCGGGCTTTGCGGGGCTCCGCTGCGCTGCGGCCCTGCGGGCTGAACCCCTACAATCCCTAACGCTGAACGCGACCCGGTAGACTCACCCCGACGAGGCTTCGCCCGTCGACCCTCTCTCCGCTGCGCGGAAAGAGGGTAGCTGCAGTTGCTGGGTTGATTGACCGCTTGTTTGCTATATGACATACAGTAGGTGTAGCGTTTGCGCTACGCTTTACACAGGGAAACGCTACGCTTTACGGCCTTTATGCTACACTTTGCTACACCTTTAATAAATTTAAGTATCAGATATACAGCTATTTAATTTGTGGTCAAGTGCAAATTCGCCTATGATTAGCGCTACACTTTTTTGACGAAAAATGCGAAGAAAGTGCTAATTTTTGTGACATTTGGTGTAAACTCTGCACCAGGCATGACCTTAGATACCACCCACCACAAACACCAAAACCTCGACTGGATCAACAACCTGCGGGTGCTGGCCATGTTTATGGTGGTGATCATCCATACCTCGTCGCCGCTACTCATGGGCTACGGTCGCGTGCCGTTGAGCGACTGGCTTTGGGGCGATTTTTATAACGGACTGGCGCGTTTCGGCGTGCCTGTTTTTGTGATGATCACTGGGGCATTATTACTGCCACGAGAGTATGAGTTGGGCGACTTCCTGAAACGCCGGCTGGGGCGCATCATTACACCCTTCATTTTCTGGAGCCTGGTGTATGTAGCTTATGCCTGGTACAACGAGGATATCAATTTCACCCCCAACATTTGGGCCGATACCAAAATGGTGCTGCACCAACTGAAATATGGCGCTTATTACCATTTATGGTATGTGTACATGCTTATCGGACTGTACTTTGTAATACCGATCCTGGGCAAATTTGTGCGGAATGCGAATGAAAAGGAGATCGTTTACTTTTTGATCGTTTGGCTGGCGGTGATGTTTTTGGCGCAGCCTTATTTGGTGCGGTTTAATCCTTCGGTGGATCTGCATTATTTTGTGGGGTATATCGGCTATTTGGTTTTGGGCCATTATCTTACGGTAAAGCAATTCTCGCCAAGGTTTACCCGTGGATGGATTTTGCTGATATTTTTATTTACGCTGGTGTTGATCGTTGGCGGTACTTACTGGGCGTGCCTGCAAAATAAAGGGTTGACGTTGTTTTACGAGCCTTTAAGCCCTACTATTGTATTGTTATCATCAAGCGTATATCTATTATTCAGGTTTACCCTTATCAAATGGCCCGCATGGCTTAAAAAAGCCCGCGACTTTATCTGCGCCTACACTTTCGGTATTTACCTGGCCCATGCACTGCTACTGGACATTATGGGCGATCCGGATTATCATATCAGCATCAACTGGCAGTTTTGCAACCCGTCGGTTAGTATCCCGCTTACGGCGCTTATTTGCTTTGCTGCGGCGTTGCTGCTGGTTTGGCTGGTCAGCAAGATACCGTTTGTGGGGAAATGGGTTTCGGCATAAATTTTAACGGCATTGCCTAAAGCTGGATAATATCTGATAATTTTGACAAATTTTCCAGCCCGGTAACGCTGGACTTACCTCTCGAAATGAAAAAAATAAACGAAGGCAACGCCACCCGCAATACCCTGCTGCTCATCGTCATTACTTTTATTCTGCGCCTGTTGGTAGCCGCCTACACCGGCCTCGGCATCGGCGAAGCCTACTACTTCCGCGGCGCCATGCACCTGGATTGGAGCTATTTCGATCAGCCGCCATTGTTCTTCTGGCTAAGCGGGGCAAGCCTTAAAATATTCGGCCTTACTAACCTTGGCTTACGTTTCCCGGCAGTGCTGCTGTTTGCCGGTACCAGCTGGCTGTTGTTTGTTATTACCCGCAAACTGTTCAATGCCGCAGCCGGTTTCTGGGCCGTACTGATCATGAACCTAAGCGCGGTGTTCACCATCCCGATAGCCTGCTGGTTTCAGCCGGATGCGCCGCTGATGTTCTTCTGGCTGTTAAGCGCTTATTTCTTTGTTGATGTATTATCTATTACCAGCGAAGGTCGCGCTAAGCTGAGCACTGGTCGTGTATATTTCCTGTGGCTGATGGTGGGCGTAAGCATGGGGCTGGCTATTTTAAGTAAGTACCACACTATCTTCCTGTTTTTAGGTGTGCTGATATTTATTAGTGCAAACAAAAATCAGCGGCATTGGCTTCGTCATCCGGGTCCTTACATGGCGCTGGTGATCGCCATGCTGTTTGCAACGCCTATCCTATGGTGGAACTATCATCACCAATGGGTATCCTTCGCGTTCCAGGGCTCAAGAGCGGTTTCGGATGGTGGGTTGCACCCGTTATGGGTACTGCGGAGCATCGGTGGACAAATGCTTTGGCTGCTGCCGTGGCTGTGGTTCCCGCTTATCAGGCAGCTGTTCTATTCCTTTAAAATGCGGAACCAGTCGCAATCCTATAGCTTTTTATTCTGGACGGCTGTTTTGCCCCTCGTATTCTTCACCATCGTTACCTTATGGAACGACCTGCAATACCATTTCCATTGGCAGGCGCCCGGTTATATGATGCTGTTTATCCCGCTGGGGTATGCTATCGATAAAAAGTTCAGCGGCAGTGCCGAAGCGCAAAAGGGTACACGCAGGTGGCTGACATTCTCCATATTATTCAGTGCAATTACCATTACTGTGCTTAACCTGCACGAGGTGACGGGTTTTTGGCAATCATACGGTCCGAGATGGGTGGTAGGTCTGCATGATTCAACTCCCGAACAAAAAGCCAAAGAAGTTGACCCCACCATGCAGGGCGTGGATTACGACGGCATTTACGACCGCTTTGTAAAAGAAGGCTGGCTAAATAAACCCAACCTGTTTGCAGGTACCCCACGCTGGTGGCTGGTGGGCAAAGTAGACTGGGCACTGAAAGGGCAGAAGGACATTGTTTGCTTCAACACCGATCCCCGTAACATCGTTTATTTGGTAGATCCAAATAAATTGCTGGGCAAAGATGCCATCGTTATCGGGCAGGATACCAAAGTAAGCGTGGATAATGATGTACGCCCGTTCTTTGATACGGTAAAGCAACTGCCGGATATTACCATCTTCCGTAACGGCCGCGATGAGCTGCATTTGCAGGTATATTATTGCACCCGTTTCCACGTGCCGGCCAAGCCGCATGAGGATTTGCCGGTGTACCACCAGTTAACAGGCAGACCGCCGTTTGGGAAGTTTAATACGTATTGATATGAGTTTAGAAACCAAAAGTCTATATAGCTTTAATAAGGAAGTCGATGGCAAATGGTATATCGACCTGCCCGGTTATGAAGGGTTGAAAGCTGATCTTGAAATGGTTGAGGGTGCCGATAAAATGTTAGACTATGTGGGTGAAGGCAATAAAAATGTAAAGCTATTTCTTTCTGAGATTGATTTCGACGGAGCAAGCGAATTGCATTTGATGCACGACTACAGCAATCAAACCGGAGGTGGCGGAATTTATTTATTGAAGGCTTACAAAGACGTGGAGTTGAACCAGGAAATGTGGCTTTGCGAAGTTACTGAATGGGTATTCGGCAAATTACCCGCAATTATTTATTTCAAGAAAGCTGACTAATTCATTACGCATTTTCGTAGGTATTCTTTTCATGATAAAATATGTGGGGTTTGTGTATAGTCCTGTTATACCCCTCACCTTGTCCGGTTTAACCCTTATCCAGCCAAAATCTATTGCCTAAGTTTGTATTGAGGGCTACGATGTTGGCCTGAAGTTTGCCACATAGTAACAAAACCTATAAAAACATAAATTATGTTAGATCAAGCAAAAGCATTCAGCAGTTTTTCTGTAGATGATACACAGAAAGCCAAACAATTTTACCAGGATACATTAGGCATAAAAGTTTCCGACAGTATGCATGGCATCGTCAATCTCGACCTGAACGATAACAACCACGTAATGCTCTACCCAAAACCCAACCACGAGCCGGCATCTTATACGGTGCTCAACTTCCCGGTTAATGATGTGGAAAAGGCCGTTGATGAGCTTACCGCAAAAGGCGTAAGTTTTGAGCATTACGATTATCCGCAAATGAAAACCGACGCAAAAGGCATCTTCCGCTATGAAAATATTACGCAGGCCTGGTTTAAAGATCCGGCAGGTAATATTTTGTCGGTAGTGAGTGATTCGGCGAAATAGTTGTCTGAACTCGAATTTGGAAGAATTTAAAGAATTAATCAGAATGAGCTTGATATGTATTCTGCAAATTCATTAAATTCTTTTGAATTCGAGTTCAGACATCAAAAACTATAAAAGAAACGGAATCCCTGTACCTTGGTTGTAAACCGCCCGAATGCCAGGCCATAATCCAGCCTGAAAACGGTGCGCTTTATACCAAAGTACACTTCCTTGTAATCGGGCAAAGTCCCTTGCGTAAGGAATGAGCCGCCGACTATTTCCTGCAAATGCAATTCATTCAGCAATGGCACGTGGCTGAAAAGGCTTCCCGTAAAATTATGTTCCAAATGCGCTTCGAAATAAGGCTTGTCGGTGCTATAGGTATAGTAATTTAAAAAGTGGAAGGTGCCTATCGTGGCGTTAAAGAAAAAGCTTTGTCCACCTAAAAACTGGTAATAATCCGGGTAATAGAGCTTATTGGTATTGAGGAAAAACCCTGATGACAGGTAATATGCCGTATATCCCCACAGGCCCATGTCCACCCTGTCCTGGAAAACATCAACAGATATATTACTATAATTTACGTCCGAGCCCAACGCATGTATGCCTACCTTGTAGTTGAACCGCACACGTGGATATGGATTTGGAATAATGAATTTACCCGATGGCGTTATCTTATATTGCTGGTCGAAAGTAAAGGTAGCCGATCCCCTGAAGATCAGCGTCCTGTATGCCGGGAATAAGGCATTATCGCCGTTAGGATCGAGCGGGTTATTGGAAGTGAGCTTTACGCTATCGCTGTTAAAAGTATGCAGTGAGGTATTATAACGGGGCAAACGCTCCGCATATTCAAATTGCCCGTTAAGCAGCACACCGTTTGCAACTTCCCCCTGCGCGCCGCCCATTATGAATCTGGAGTGGTATAATTTGATATAATTATTCCCCAGGAACAATGTACTTAAGGAGTTGATAAAGGGGTTGATTGTTCCGCGTTCGTTAAGGTCGAGGAAATCGGTGCCCACCCGCCCGTAAAATGAGCCTTGGTGAAACGGGTTGTAAATGTAGTTTGCAAATGCATTGACATTCAAAAGTTTATCAGAAAAACCATAGCGGACGTCAGGGATGATAGTTAGGCTGTGCTGGGTATTGCTATATACCTTTTTATAGCGTACATAAGCGTTTATGCCAAACCCTTCAACCGTATTATAAAACCACATGTATTGAGGTGATGGAAAGGTCCAGATGGTATTGCTCTTATAGCCATGCAACGTGTAACCGTTAAAAATGTAGTCGATGATCTTAAACTTACCATGCGTATTTTGTATCGAATCGGTAAGCGTTTGATCTACTTTATGCCGCTGGTTTAGCTCAGATGTGGTATAGAAATTTTCCTCGGGAGGTAGCAGCGGCAATGGCCGTTCATTTTCCAGCACCTGTTCGTTATTACGATAGTTATTGCGGTTACTGTTGAATATTTCTTTAGACGGGCCCAGATCATGCAGTGTATCGCGACTGATGGTTTGAAAAAGCTGCAAAAAATACCCGGAGTATTTAAACCCGAACAGCTTTCCGTAATACCTGAACACCATATTCTGATCCACCCAATTACCGCTGTCAACCGGCGCGTATTGAAGCTTGATGGATATGGAATCGGCAAAATCCAGTCGGTTATAATGGTTCAGGCTCAGGTCGGCGCCGTATAGCAGCCAGCTTTTATCAAGTACATATATCGTCCCTTTGTAAGTATGCTCGTTATGATGTTTGGGCTTTACATTGATGGCGTAAACGAGGTTACCGTTATCATAAAACCCACCGGCATAGCTGTATCGGTAAAATTTAGGCGCGTAGGTAGCAATAGGCGAAAGAAATGCATGATCGCTCAAGCCTTTCAGTATGGTGGTGCTTTTATAAAGATCTATATGCAGTTCGGCAGCACTGTTGAAACCGTAAGCGTTGCTGTCGTTGGTCATTCTTGCAGAGATGAGCCGCTCCTTAATGTAATCGGTTGAACGGGTATGATATTCAGAGACCGATTCAGACAAACTGATGATGGCCCGGCGGTCGGGGCTGACGTTGAGCTTTCGCGCCACGTCCTTTTTAAAAAACATACGGGGGGCGCCATCCAACTGCTGCAGGTTTTTGCTATATAGTTGCCCGGCGTAGGGAAGTACGCTCCGACGAAATGAATTACGGTGCGCAATTACATTATCTACAATAATATTGGCATTGGGAACTGAGGCAGCCCTGGGGATCGGTTTTAATATAAAGGCGCCGGCAGATTTGTCTTGGCTTATGGTTACTGTTTGGGTAAGCGGTAAATAACCTAATTGCCTGATAGTGAATTTATAAGTGCCGGGTTTCAGGCCGATCTGGAAGAAGCCCGTTTGGTTGGTGGCAGTACCCTTACCGATCTCAGTTATCCATACCGAAGCAAATGGAAGGGGGAGTCCCTGCGGGTTTTTTATCTCGCCATGAAAATTTTCAGTTTGCGCAATTGCGGTAAAGCTCAAAAAAAACAACAGACCCGTGAAAAAGAGCCATCGCATTTGCAGCTGCGGCTTATGATGCCTGGGCTAATGGCGGCTGATTGATATCGCGGTAAAGGATAAGTGATTTATCTGTGGCCTTATTTTGATCAATAAGCGCGTATTTTTCCTTTAGCTTTGAAAAAAGCTCGAAGCTGAATGCATCGGCAATTGGCAAAACGCCGGGTATTACAGCACTGGGATGTAATTCAAGCGACGAAAGGTCTACTTTTAAATTAAAATGGTTGATATGGGTAAGGCCGGTTGTTGAATCAGTATCAAATATCACGAAGGTATCAATCCGTCTGCCTTCGCTGTCGGTATAAATTACCAGGTCGTTTTCTTTATATCTTTTCATCGGGTGTGTTTATTATAAGAACACATCGTTATAATTAAATGTTTTAATCATTCCTTTATTTTAGGCTGAAAAATGCATTTTTATGTAATAAGTTGTAATACAACGACTTCTTTATTACCTGCTCTTCATAATTTCATTAGGTATTATAAGCAAAAGCATAAGGTAAAGTAAAATTTGTATTACAATAGATGGATTAGGGCTTTATCAGCAGGAAAATAGCGCTGCAATAGGGATTACCTGCTAAACTTTTAGTACAAGTTAATATATTTACATACCGTATACCTCGCAACTATGCCTAAATATCTTATTTTCCTATTATTACTATTACCATTAAGCAGCTTTGCACAATACACCATTTCCGGCAGGGTATTAAATAACAGCGATAAAAAGCCTGTTGCTAACGCCGATGTATTCCTGAACAATGCTACTGCCGGAACCAGTTCAGACGGCAATGGTAATTTCAGGATAACCAATGTAAGGCCCGGTAAATATTTCATCATCGTTTCGATAGTTGGATATACCGACTTTAGCGAACAGGTGCAGGTAGTAAATGGCGAGGTAAGGTTAGGGGATATTTACCTGGCGCCGTCAAATAAAACGCTGAAGGAGGTTGTAATAAAGCCCAAAGAAATGCCTGCGGGATACTTGTATGTATTCAAAGAGCAGTTTTTGGGTAAAAGCGAAATAGCACATGACTGCAAGATATTAAACCCCGAAATACTCACCATTAACTTCAATATGTCGGATAGTAGCTATACGGCAACATCCGATGGCTATCTCATTATCGAAAACCCTGATCTGGGCTATCACTTGAAGTTTAAGCTTAACAACTTTTATTATTCAACCAACCCGGATTCGCCGAGGATCAGTTATAATGGCTTTGCGCATTTTGAGGAGATGCAGGGTAAACCATCGGATATGCGCCGCTGGGAAAAGAACCGCTACGATGCCTATAAAAACTCGTACAGGCACTTTTATCGGGCATTAATGGCCGACAGGCTTGCAGAAGAAGGCTTTAAAGCGCAGTTATTTTCTATTCATGCAAATTACGATCGTCATCCGGATAGTGTGATCTTAAAAAAGATAAAATACTATGACAATATACTAAAAGGTGGGCAGCCTGATACGGATGAAGTGCGAGATCCGGTTGTATTGCGGGAATGGTGGAAGTATTGGCAGAGGGAGTTGAAATTACCAAAAATAATCCGTGAGCTGATCCCTTACGCACTTACGCAGAATGATTTGATAAGGCCTACCGATCAGCCCGGTGTTTTTGCATTTACCTGTGATAACGATGCCATATTTGTTACTTACGACGAACAGGGGAGGTTTGATAAAGGTATTAAAATGGAACACTTGCATAATCCACACAATACCGAGTGTACGCTGATCAGTTTCAATAACACTTTTGCATTTCTTAACCGCGATGGGGTGATGATAAACCCGGCTGCCGTAAGCTTTATGGGCTATTGGGTAACACAGCGAAACGCTGATCTGCTGCCGGTTGATTATGATCCGCCGCAGGCAGAGGGCGCCCCGGTTGCTGCTGTTGAACAAGCGGACAGCACGGTAAGCAAAAACGTCATCGTAAAACTTAACGATTATAATACTAATCACGTTACAGAAAAAGCATACCTGCATTTCGACAAGCCTTATTACGCAGCAGGCGATACTATGTTCTTTAAAGCGTATGTTACTACAGGCGAAGACCACCAGCCTTCAACCCTAAGCAATGTGCTGCATGTCGACCTGATAGATGGCAAAGGCAGCGTTAATCAATCTATCAGCTTAGGAATAGTTGATGGTGTAGCCTGGGGAGATATGGTATTGCCCGATTCGCTGGCAGGCGGCAACTACCAGGTGAGGGCCTATACCGAATGGATGCGAAACGAAGGCCCGGCCGCGTTTTTTGATAAGCTTGTTCCTGTTGCTGCTGTTGCCGGAGTAAAAAGCGGTATAAAAGTTAATACACCTGTACGGACGGCAGCAAAGCCTGATATTCAATTCTTCCCTGAAGGAGGAAATTGGCTGCCGGGGATAAAAACCAAGATCGCCTTTAAGGCAATTGGCCCGGATGGGTATGGAATGGATGTAAGAGGGAATGTGATCGACAACACTGGCAAAGCGATCGGGTTTTTTATATCGGCGCATAAGGGGATGGGCTGTTTTTATGTAACCGGCGAAGCCGGAAAGACATACAAGGCCAATGTGACTTATCCCGATGGCACACAGAGTTCAGTTGATCTGCCCGCGTTCTCAGACAAGGGTATAGCAATGGCATTGAATAACGATGCCCCGGATAAGATTGACGTAACGATAATGACCGATCCGCAATATCTGCAGGCTCATAAAGGGAAAGATTACACGCTGATCATCTACTCGAACGGCAAGGCCAGCAGTCTGATCGTCAAGTTAGACGGTCCTGCGGTGCCTGTGGATATTTATAAGCAAACACTGCATTCGGGCATAGCCAGGATAACATTGTTTGCACCCGGCGGTGAGCCTTTATGTGAGCGGCTGGTTTTTGTACAAAACTTTGATGAGCTGAAGCTGAAGATAAGCGCGGACAAGCCCGGCTATGCGGTAAAGGACAAAGTAAGCCTGACGCTGAACGCCCTTGATGAAGACAGCGCACCCACGGTTGGCCATTTCTCGGTTTCTGTTACCGATGAGAACAAGGTGCCTGTTGAGGCCAATAATGAAAATACCATCCTCACTAGTATGCTGCTTACTTCTGAATTAAAAGGTTATGTGGAGCAACCTAATTACTACTTTAATACGCCAACACCGGATGTATTAAATAATCTGGATATACTGATGCTTACACAAGGCTACCGCAGTTTTGACTGGAAACAGGTTTTTGATGGCACTAAGCCAGAGGTAAAATATCCCGCAGAAACGGCGTTGACATTATCGGGCACAATGAAAACGATGAACGGAAAGCCGGTAGCGGGTGGCACAGTAACACTTTTATCGACAAGGCATGCGCTGGCAAAAGATACCACGACCGACAGCAATGGCAACTTTAAATTTACAGGCCTGTTTTTAACTGATACCGCGAGACTGGTGCTGCACGGCAACACGAAGAACAATAACGATAAAGTGAAGATCGAGATCACTCATGATATACCTGCGGCGGTTAGGATAAATGACCCCGATACGAGCCGGACACCTATCACACCTGAAATTGCGGCAGCCATGAAAAAACGCTATGAACAAAGCGGATCGATAAAAAGCGGTATCGTGCTTAAACAGGTTAACATAAAAAGCGACAAACACCCGGCATGGTCGCGGCACCTTGAACATTCTGATAATCTGAACGGCCCGGGTATGGCCGATAATGTGATAATGGGCGATCAGCTTGCAGGCTGTGTTAGTATAATTCAATGTTTACAGTCATTGATACCATCGGGAGAGGTGAGATGGGTGGGTAGTTCCGCCACTCCAACGGCAATCAGCATGCGTACGCCGATAGAGCTTTATGGAAAAACACCGGTTATGGCCGTTATTATTGGCGGTGTGATTTCTGATCAGACTGCATTATATAACCTGAACCCTGCTGACATTTACAGCATTGAAGTGTTGGTAAATATGGGTTACCTGGGTGTATATGGCTCAAAGGCAACAGGCGGCGCCCTCGTGGTGACATTGAAACGCGGTGGCGACTCGCCCGTAGTAAGTGCTGATGGGACAGTATACTATACCTTCCATGGATTTGATAAAGCGCGTGCGTTTTACTCGCCCAAATATGATGTTGCTACACCTCCAGCTACCCATCCCGATCAGCGCGCAACCATATACTGGCAGCCCGAGCTTACTACCGATGGTACCGGAAACGCCAGCTTCGATTTCTTCAATGCGGCCGATCCGGGGACTTACCGGGTAGTAGTTGAAGGAATGGACACGAAAGGAAACATAGGCAGGCACGTTTACCATTACACGGTGAAATAACAGAGCGCCCGGTTAGCGGATTCGTTACCGAATCTCACCGCCAAAAAACCGCCTTACACCGAAAAGGGTAAGGCGGTTTTTATTTTTCGATGTATTTTTGATGTATAAACAAAACGATCATGTCGAAAGAATCATTTAAAGTAAGCGGTGAAAACCTCGTAAATAAAGTAAAAGAGATCATTAATGAAGGCAATGTTCGCCGCATCATTATCTCTGATAAACACGGAAAAGAAATAGCACATTTCCCTTTGACAGTAGGCGTAGTGGGCGCGTTAGTATTACCGGTATTCGCAGCCATCGGCGCTATTGCAGCCCTGGTAACCGAATGCACCATCACGGTAGAAAAGGACGATCCTACGCCATTTGGCGAATAAGGGCAGGCTATAATTTAACCCATCATATATTACTTCTAACTCATCGGTGTTTTTGCAGAAGGCCATCAGGTACTTCTGCAAATTCTTTTTATGCCATATATAAGGTAAACGGCGATTTTTTGTTATAAATTGGTATATCCAATTTAAATCGCAATGAAGAAATATCTCCGCCTTTGTTATTTCATCATGTTTTTATGGGCGGCATTCGCTGTCGCCGCTTATGCTATCGATCATCCTACATTAGCCATCGGCGCTAAAGCTCCTGATTTTCACCTGCCGGGAGTTGATGGAAAGATGTATAGCCTTGCTTCTTTTAAACATGCCAAAGTGCTTGTGGTCGTTTTTATGTGTAATCACTGTCCAACTTCGCAGGCTTACGAGGAGCGGGTAAAGAAACTTACCATTGATTACGCTGCGGAAGGGGTGCGCGTAGTGGCTATCAACCCCAATAACCCAAAATCATTACGATTAGATGAATTAGGTTACAGCGATGTCGGCGATTCATTTGCCGAAATGAAGATTCGCGCTAAGGATATACACTTTAATTTTCCTTACCTGTACGATGGTGCAACCGAGATCACCTCAAATAAGTATGGCCCTATTGCCACGCCACACGCGTTTATCTTCGATAGAGATCGTAAACTGCGCTACCAGGGCAGGATAGATGATATGGAAAACCCTGCCAAAACCCCAACTGTACAGGATGCACGCAACGCAATAGACGCCCTGCTTGCAGGCAAACCTGTGCCGGTAGAAGTTACCCGCGTTTTCGGCTGCTCCATTAAATGGGCCGAAAAAAGTAACTGGACAGCAAAAGCGGCCATCCAATGGGCCAATGAACCGGTAAAACTGGATACCATCGGCGCTAAAGGAATTGCTGATGTGGTAAAAAATCACTCGGATAAACTACGTCTTATCAACATATGGGCAACATGGTGCGGGCCGTGCGTAGCTGAGTTTTCAGACCTCGTTACCCTTAACCACATGTACCGCGACCGAGGCGTGCAGTTGGTCACCATAACTACCGATGATATGGGAAACCGCGCCAAAGCGCTTGCATTTTTGCAACGTAAACAGGCATCGGGCCTTAATTATATTTATTCAGGCGACAATAAATACAAGCTGATGGACGCCGTAGACCCCAAATGGCAGGGCGCATTACCTTACACATTATTGGTTGAACCCAACGGCAGGATCGTTTATGCACACGAAGGCGCCATAAATTTTGAGCAGCTAAAAAAGATAATATTTGATGACCCGATGATAGGGCGGATATATAAGTGAAATAATTCCATGCCTCTTACAAATAACTTGTAAAAGACATGGAAAAAATGTTAAAACACCTCAATAACCGCCCCCGTAGCGAATCCTAAAATACTTTTCAGATAAGCCTGCGTTACTTTATGCATAGTTACCGGTATATGGCCGGGAAAATAAGGGAAAAAGCCCGGCGAGTCTTCCACAACGCCCGGACTAACCGTGTTAATGCGTACATCATTTTTCAGTTCGATTGCTGCGCCGCGTACAAAGCCATCCAGACCGGCGTTTACTGCGCTTAATGCAGCGCCCGCAAAAACAGGATCATGGCTGAGGATGCCGGATGTAAGCGTGAACGAACCGTTCCGGTTTACATAATGTTGCCCAATGAGTACCAGGTTTACCTGCCCCATCAGTTTGCTGTCGATACCCTTACGGAAATCTGCATCGGTCATTGAATTCAGCGGACCGAAGTGTCCGTCGCCCGCAACGCTTACCAGCGCGTCGAACTTGCCCGTCTTATTAAACAGGCTTTTTATGGAATCGGTCGAGGTGATGTCCACCTGCATATCTCCGCTTTTCGATCCCACAACAATAATATCATGGTCTTTGCTAAGCGCGGCGGTAACATGCTTGCCAATGGTGCCTGTGCCGCCTACAATAATAATTTTCATATGTGACTTAATTTAAATGTTATGATGTTGAAATACTTCTTTAGCATAGGCCAGCGCATTGCTTACAGCCGCGCCACCTGCGTAAAACGTCATTTGTAAAATTACTTCTACTATTTGTTGTTTCGTAGCCCCCAGTTTAAGGGCAGCATCAATATGCGCTTTTAATTGCGGAACAGTATGGCCGAGCGTGGTACATGATGCAATTAGCAGATACTCGCGTGTAAGCAGGTCGAGTCCGGGCCGGGCCATTATACCCTGCATGGCCCACTCTATAGTCATGTCTACAAAATCGGGGCATATGTCCTGCAGATTATTCACCAGTTGTTCGCCGGCCTGGCCGCCATGCAACTGGTTTAACAGTGCCAGGCCTTTTCGATAAGTTTCTGATTTGATGTTTTCCATAAGGCTTTTTTTATCAAAACTAAGCTTAAGACTGTATATTTGTCAAGTAGTTACCCTTTTGTCAAGTATTGACAAAATTGTCAGTATTGTTGATTATCAGCATGATAAAAAAAGAAGAAATTGAAAAAAATTATTGCGGCGCAGAGGATTGCCCTATTACAGCTACCATAGATGTGATTGGCGGCAAATGGAAACCGATCATTATCTGGCTGCTGATACCGGGCGAAAAACGTTTTGGCGAATTGCACCGCATGATACCGGGCATTGCGCTAAAAGTACTGTCACGGCAATTAAAAGAACTGGAAGCAGATGGCATCATTTCCCGGAAAGCGTATCCCGAAGTACCTCCACGTGTCGAATACAGCCTGAGTGAGAAAGGAAGATCGTTAACAGATATTATGGTATCCCTGTCCGAGTGGAGCAGGGCAAACCTGATGAGTGCAGATACGGTATAAAATACATCATGCACTATTGGAAGTGCAATGATGTATTTTATGGTTTTTGAGCTTACGGATTTTCTACCGTAACATCCTGTGCCAGCGTAGCATCATCAGGTGTTTTGGCAAGTTCCTGGTTAAGCGAGTATAGTGCATCATCTTTGGCAGCAGCACCACCTGCAATTTTTATCTTATCAAGCAGTCCAAGCGCTAAGGTTTCTTCTTCAGTTTGTTCTTTTACAAACCATTGCAGGAAATTCCAGGTGGCCCAGTCTTTTTCGGCCATGCTTATATTAACTATCTCGTAAATGTTGGTGGTGTTTTCTACCTCGTACTTGAATACCTTTTCAAAGCAATCCTGCATGCTTACAGGGTCTTCTCCAGGGCCGGGAATAGGGGCTACAACCACCTTGCCGCCACGTTTCAGGATATATTCCAGGAATTTCATCATGTGGTTACGCTCCTCATTGGCATGCCTGAACAGGAAGTTGGCAATACCATCGTAACCCCTGCTATCAGCCCACGATGCATAGGCCAGGTATATTTGCGCATTATGTGCTTCGTTGGTCATTTGCGCATTAAGCGCGGCTTCAATTGTTTTCGAAAGTCGGTTGGTTTCCATATTGGTGATAAACTAACAAATATATAAATGGTTTGCATAATGGAGGCTTTTTTGACAAACTATCGTTTGCTTTAAAAAATTCACTAAAAAGGAAAAAAATAACGCCTGAATAGTATATTTACGTTATCACCGATCAGCCTTTGCATGAGAAATCACGGCCTTATCCGTTTGCTGCTTTTCATACTCTTATCTTACAGTTTTTCGGCATTTGGCCAATCGCCTTTAAATGCGCTGATCAGTAAAGTGAATGATCGCAACACACAATTCCCGTCCGAAAAAATTTACCTGCAAACTGATAAGCCCAATTACCTGCAAACGGATACATTGTGGTTCAAAGCTTACCTGTTAAATGCCGGTTATCTTACGCCGTCGCAAAGCGGCCTTTTATATGTAGAGTTGGATGACGAAGGCAATAAATGCATAAAACGAATGCTTTTTCCGGTTGTTTTGGGCTTATGCAGGGGTTACCTGCCACTCAATACCGATGATATTGCAGAAGGGAATTACACGCTCCGCGCATACACCAGCTGGATGCGGAATTTTGGTGAAGAAGCCGTTTTTACCCGGCCAATTTATATCACTGCGGGAGGTATTGACACACGCCTGTTTAATGTGAGTTTTGGCTATACGAAACTGGTAGGGAAGGATAGCATTAAAACGTCTGTTACGATGCATAATTTTAACGGCCAGCCGGTTTTATTGCAGGATGCATTATTCAAGGTAACTGATGGAAAATCGTTTGTGGCGCGTGTGAAAGGCAATACCCGCATGGATAGCAAGCTTGATGTTGATTTTAGCCTGGCCGATAAGCAAACCACCAAAAACCTGATGATTACCGAACAGGATATCGTGAAAAAAGGGAAGGCCCCGGTTTACACCATCCCGGTACAGCTTAACCGCCCCGAATATACCGACCTGCAATTTATGCCGGAAGGCGGTCAGCTTGTTGCGGGGTTACCGTCGCTGGTTGCTTTTAAAGCGATAGGCGAAAGCGGTGAAGGCGTAAATATCAATGGCAAAGTTTACGATAGCAAAAATAACGTGGTTACTGATTTCAACTCGCTTCATAAAGGCATGGGCTCGTTTGAATTGGCGCCCGAGGCTGGTGAAAGTTATATTGCCGTTGTAAAACTGCCGGATGGTAGCATGAAAAAATATCCTTTGCCGGCAGTTAATCCATCAGGCTTCGGGTTGCACATAAGGGATATGAATGATTCCTTACAGGTAACCGTGTTTGCTACGCAGGATATTGCCAATAGTGTTGCCGGGTATTACCTGTTGGGTTTATCGCGCAACATTGTTTGTTATGCAGCGCACATTATGGCCGGGAACGTGCGCAGCGTAATACATGTACCGTTAAGCGCTTTTCCTACCGGGATTGCTCATTTTACGGTGTTGAATACCGGAAACCAGCCATTGGCTGAGCGTATCGTTTTTATCGATCATCATGATAATCTGCATATCAGCATAGCGGCAGATAAACAAAGCTACTTACCGCATGACAGCGTATCGCTTAAAATAAACGTGACCGACAAAAACGGCAAACCTATTTCCGGTAGTTTTTCCATGGCTGTAACTGACGACAGTCAGGTAAAAGCCGACAGCCTGGAGGGGAATATCCTAACCGGCTTGTTGTATACACCTGATCTGAAAGGTTATGTGGAAGATCCCGGCTATTATTTTGCAGATAACAGCGCTAACCATAAAGCTGAGCTGGATGACCTATTGCTTACACAGGGCTGGACCGGTTACGACTGGAAGCAAGTGTTTGGTACGCAGACACCTCCGCAATTTGCGCTCGAAAAAGAATACCAGGTAACCGGCAGCGTTACCAATATTGGCGGTAACAAACCGCTTGCCAATACCGATATAACCATACTAAGCAAGAGACCGTTTTTTGTGATCGATACTACGACGGATAAGGGCGGGCATTTCGCTTTCCGGGGATTTTTACCTGTGGATACGGCTTCGTTTATGATACAGGCACGCAATAAAAAGGGCAAAAGCTTAAATGTGCAGGTGAACGTGGACGAGTTTAAGCCGCCTGTTTTTACAAATGCGCCCCAATTATCAAGGCCATGGTATGTAAATACCGATACGTTATTGTTAAATAACATCAGCGCCCATATCACGCAAAAAAAGAATATGGAGAAATTTGAGGGGATGGGCCACATGCTTAAAGAGGTAAAGGTGAATGATAAAAAGGTGATAAAAGACTCGAAAAATTTGAATGGCCCCGGTGCAGCAGATCAGGTATTGAATGAGGATGACCTGTCCAAACTGGGGAAAATGACTTTATCACAGTTATTGGAAAAAACGATCAAGGGTTACCGATCGGGGTATATCCTGCATTCAACCGATCTGCATCATATGATACATGATGAGGTAGTGAATTTTGTTTTTGACGGCATGTATATCAAACGATTTTATACCCCCACACCTGAGCCAAACGGCTACTATCATTACGAACAGGATTACCTCGACTACTACACAGCCGAAGACATAAAAGGTATTGAAATAATGTTTAACCCTTCATTTGCCGATAACTATATCCTTCAATTTATTTCGCCGTTTGCATTGGGGAGCCCTATTGCATTTATTGAAATAACCACCCGCTCGGGCCACGGGCCGTTTATGAAAAAAACTTTGGGCACATATTTGTATAAACCATTACCTGTTACGCTTCCCAAACAGTTTTATAAGCCGAAATACAAAGTAAAAACGCCCGCCACCGGTATGGATCTCCGCAGCACCATACATTGGGAGCCTGATATTATTACTGATACCGCCGGCCACGCTACGGTGAGCTTTTACACTGCGGATAAACCGGCCAATTACACTATACTGGTTAACGGGGTTGACCTTAACGGGGGGATCGGCTTTCAGCGTCAAAAAATTACCGTCAAGTAGTTTTGTTTAGCAGTTATCAAATATTATTGCTAAATATGTTAACCGGTTACGCCGGGTGAACCAATGTACCTTTACTGTTAATTTAAATGAGAAGAAAACCTTCATCGCACGTAAAGCGCGGCTATGGCTACCTGTTTTGGCTGGGCATTTTTTTATTGCTTGTTCCCGGCCTGGTGCACGCCTACTTCCTGATGCCGTTCCCCGGCAGCCAGGATCGTGAAACCATCGTATTCTGCTACTATCTTGAAAAGTTCGTTTTGCCGCTGCGCATTGCGGGGGCTGTACTGGTGTTGTTTTATATTTTCAGGTATTATGCAGGTACATCCACGGGCAGTAAATGGTTCAAGGCTATTGTGCTGGTATTGTGCATTGGGTCTTATTATATTACCGATGTAATGTTTAGCGCCCAGCAAATGTTTAAGGAACCCGGTACTGTTTTCATGGCCGATGCTAAGCACAATAAAGTGCCTTACAGCTATGTGGTTTTGGGCGTGACGAAGAATGGTGTTGCAAAGGCTTATCCGCTTATTTACTTAGGCTATCATCATAAAGTGCAGGATAATGTTGGCGATCAGCCGGTATTGATCACTTACTGTACCATGTGCCGCACGGGCAGGGTTTATAATCCTGTGGTTAACGGAAAACGCCAAACATTCCGACTGGTGGGGGCAAGGCATTACAATGCTGTTATTGAAGATGCAAGCACAGGCACCTGGTGGTACCAGGCCACCGGAGAAGCAGCCGCAGGCCTGCTGAAAGGGCAGCATTTGCAGGAATTGCCCTATGAGCAATCCACCCTCGGCGAATGGCTGATGAAACACCCCAATTCACTCATCATGCAGCCGGATAGGTACTTTAGCGACGATTACGCCGACCTGAAAGGTTATGACCGCATACAGGCGGTTGACAAGGATTCGACCAATAAAAACAAAGACTCGTTGATCCGCAGAAGCTGGGTGATAGGCGTGATAATAAATAAACAGCCTAAAGCCTACAACTGGCGCGAATTGATAAAGAAAAAGGTAGTTAATGATTCTATTGGTTCAATGCCGTTAGTAATAGCGATTGAAAAAGATACAGCGAACTTTCATGCCTGGAATAGGGTAGTTGATGGTAAAAAACTGACTTTTGATATAAACGATCAGCAGCTTATTGACCGTGAGACCAAATCTGCCTGGGACTGGGATGGTTTGTGCACGGCTGGTGTTTACAAGGGCAGGCGGCTAACCAAAATACAGGCTTACCAGGAGTATTGGCATTCGTGGAAGCATTTCCATCCTTCTACCTTATATTGGTAAGCTTTTTTTGTAATCATCTTGTTATCAATGCGTTATTTTGATCGTATCTTGATATTTAACCATCCGTTGAAAACTTTTCGGTGATGGAACACACTTTCGCGGTATGGTTTTTGTAAATTTGGGTTACAAACGGGAACGATTTCAGTCCCGGTAAGTATAATTTAGGATTAAAAAATTTCACCATGATAACAGTAACAACAGTGATAATTTTCGACGAAGAAGAGGGCCCGTTAGTGCTTAACGGCATTTCTTAAGCGTTGTCAGTATATAAAATTAAACGCCGGCAGGCTTATTGGGGATAGAGATATTTACAGTAGTTCCTTCGCCGGGCGATGAGGCGATCATTAGCTTGCCATTCAGCATTTTGATGTTGCCCTGTATGGTTTTCAGGCCAATTCCGCTGTCTTTGCCTATAGGGTTTGTAAAGCCTCTGCCATTGTCTTTCACTATTACACTAATGTGCGAATTGGCATTGATGTGTATGGAAGCTTCGGTGGCATTGGCATGCTTAATAATATTGGTCACCAGTTCCTGTATTACACGGTACACCGCGATCTCGATATATTGATCGATATTTGCAGGCAGGCCTTCAAAAACACATACAATATTTAGTACGTGTTTAAACTGTCGGCATATGTCTTCAATGGCGGTTTTTAGCCCATAATCTTCCAACACGGTTGGAATAAGCTCATGCGACATGCGCCGGGTTTCGTTTATCGCCTCGGCAAGCAGTTTATCGGTATCGTGTATAATTTGCTGATATTTTGCCTGCCAGCTGTCACCGGGTTTCAATCGCAGATCGTTCAGCGTAAGCTTTGCGCCGTATAAGATCTGGCCGAGGCCGTTGTGCAGGCTTTCGGCTATGCGCTTTCTTTCTTTTTCCTGTGCATCCAGCGTAGCCTTGAATAATTCATGCTGCTGTACGGCCTCCATCTTTTTAATAGTTTCTTCGGCCTTCTTGCGTTCGGATATATTTTCAACGGTGATCACCACACCGTCATCCATTTTTACACCAACTATTCTAAACCAGGTATCGATAGTTTCATAGTTATAATAAACTTCAAAGTCTGTCCGTTCCCCGGTTTCAACTACAGCTTTTAAGTACGCAAAAATACCTGAGGGATAAATACCGGGATGTATTTCCGAATAACGCCTGCCTACACGGGTTTTGCTCGGTATAGCCGGGTAATAGGAATTATTGGTTATCAAATATTTGAAATCAATGATCTCGTTTTTATCATCTCTTACGGCCTGCAAAACGCAGATAATATTAAAAGATGAATCGAACACCGTTTGCAGCAAGTCGCGCGTATCCTTTAACTCGGCAATGCTTTCCTTTAGCATTTCTTCGTTGTCAGAGGCCTTTCCTGGGGTTTCAGCAGTGTTGTTTTCTTCCTTTCTTATAGCTTCATTCTTTTCAGAAGAAGGATCGTTCATATTCTTTCTCTTCATTTCTGCATAAAAAGCAAACAGCGTAATACATAAATGTATTACAACATGGTTCGGAATGTATCTTTAAAAACTATTTAGGTGATTTACACAATCCTTTTCGCGGGACGGATGCTTTTTGGGAAAGCTTTACCGGAACCGGATCGCGTTTATAAAGCTAAAACAGGTAGAGTAGGTGCAATGTTTAACTACAAAATTATAATTTTTTTACAGATTTAAATAAACTGTTTATGAATATGGAAATTTATCAGGCATAAATTAATTTTGTCGCAATCAAAACAACTTTCAATGCTATTTCTTATATGGATAAAGGTAACGGGATGATCAGGATAATACTGGCCGAAGACCACAATATTGTGCGTAACGGTATCCGTAATTTGTTGGACCGCGACGAGGAACTGAAAGTTGTTGCCGAAGCAGTGGATGGTAAAGAGGCGCTCGACCTAATAAGAAATGGCACCGAAGCAGACATTTTACTGGCTGATATGAATATGCCGCAAATGGACGGTTTGCAACTGACCGAACAGTTGCAGCAAATGCCCCACAAGCCTAAAGTAGTTTTATTGACCATGCTCGACCGTGAGCAGTATGTGCTGAAAGCGTTTAAAGCGGGCGCACATGGTTATCTTTTAAAAAGCATCAGTTCAGAAGAACTGATTTTTGCGGTAAAGCATATCCGGGGTGATGGAAGGTATATTTCATCGGAACTTTCACTCCGCTTTTTAGACCGCATGGGGGACCTGCCGACTACCAGCCAGGTACTGCACGAAAGTGACGTGGAGCTATCGCAAAAAGACCTCCAGATACTTGAATTAATAGCCGACGGGCTCACCAACCAGGAAATAGCCGACCGTTTGTTTACCAGTAAGCGTACAGTGGAAGGTTATCGTCAAAACCTGATAGATAAAACCGGTACGCGCAATACTGCGTCACTTGTACGTTATGCAGTGCGTAATAAGCTTATCAATTAAGATTTTCTTCTCCAATTTTATTAATTACAAATTAATTATACGTATTTAACGGTGATTGTTGGCGTATTTATACGTAAATGTGGCAAATCGGTAAAGTTAGCTTCGCTTCCGGATACTAATTTTTCATCGACCCTATGTTAAAAACGAATAAAAAGCGCATACCTTTTTTTAATAGCCGTTCATTTTTGACAGGCATCATCCGGAGGGAATATGTACAATAGCTCCTGCGTTAACAAGGTCATATTGCTGGGCTTTGTTTCCAAAGAACCGCGCTGGCATATGATAGACCGGAAAAGATCGCTCACCTTTACCCTGGTAACCGACGAATTGTTCAGGAAGAATGGCAAGTCTGTCGATCACCAGGAATGGCATCAGATACGAGTACCCGAGGAGTTAATAACAGATATAACGATAGAGAAAGGCATGCAGGTTTACATACAAGGCAAGCTGCAAACGCGCCAAATGAAGGACGAAACCGGCTCAAAACACTACCGCAGCGAAATTATAGCGAGCATTGTTGAGGTTATGGATTTTAGCCGGGAGCAGGTCGTTTCCGAATAACGCGTCTATCGGTATAAAGGCCGCTTTCATCGACACCTTTTGTTTTAATTGCCAATTTCAGTGCTATCTTTATCAATCTTTGCGATTGTGCCGCAGCATACATCGCTTAAAACAGGCAGATAAAGGCAGCAGGAATGTCAAGGTTTAAATTAAGCACATTTGTAATCCATCTTACCGGCTGGCTTTTGTTTTTGTTACTGCCGTTGCTGTTCCTTAACAGTGGTAATAAGATCAGCAATGCATGGGTGTTGTTTTCGTCGCCTTTTTACTGGTTGTTTTGCGTTACTTACCTGGTGCTGTTTTACTTCAACGTATGGTATCTTGTACCCGGGTTCTTCCTTAAGGGGAGATATGTGATCTATAGTTTAGTGGTGCTTATCCTGCTGGGCGGTGTGTTCTTCCTGCAGCCGTTTGACAAGTTGCTGGGCCACAACCCGCGATTTCAGGCTGAAATGGTCGCACAATCCAAACGCGATTCGGTAGCCGCGTTGCAAAAGGCGCTTACAGGTAAAGGCCCCGGTATGGATACCGCCGCAATGCCATTCGGGCCATTACCTAACCAGGGCCTTCGCATGGAAGAACCCGTGGCGCGGCATTCGTCTATCAATCCACTCTGGCACCATTCCAATCATACCGATGCGGTGAGTTTGATCTTGTTCGGCATCATCACGGCGCTGGCGCTTTCGGTAAAAAGCATTGAGCAATGGCACTCCAGCGAGCAGCGGATGGCTAAGGCCGAATCGGAAAGGATAAGCGCCGAGTTGTCCTTCCTCAAGGCACAGATCAACCCGCATTTTTTGTTCAATACCCTGAATAACATCTACATGCTGTCAATGATGAACAGCGAGCATACGTCTGAAAGTATCATGAAGCTCTCCAACATTATGCGTTATGTAACCGATGATGTGATGCAGGATTTTGTGCCGCTGTCGAACGAATTGAAGTGTATAAGTGATTATATCGATCTCCAAAAACTCCGTCTCGGCAAGCAAACCACGCTCGATTTTAAGATCAGCGGGAAGGCAGGAAACCAACAAATAGCGCCATTGATCATGATGTCGTTCATTGAAAATACTTTTAAATACGGCATCAGTAAAAAGGAAAAAAGCACTATTGTGATACATATTGCGGTAGGCGAGAAGACGGTAGTTTTCCATTCGCAGAACAGCATCTTTACCCGCCAGGTTGCCGAACGTTCAGGTATTGGGGTAGCTAATACAAAACAAAGATTGCAGCTGCTTTATCCGGCAAAGCATATTCTGCTGATAGATGATACAGGCGGCGTATTTAAAGTAAACCTTACATTAAATGTTTAAACGATGAACCAGTTAACTTGCATAGCCATTGACGACGAGCCCCTGGCCCTGGGTTTGATCAGCGAATATATTTCGCGTATGCCTGCTTTAAAATTGCTGAAGACTTTTGAAGATGCCATTTCGGGCTCGGAATATATACAGCGTAATCCGGTTGATATTTTGTTCCTTGACATTAATATGCCTGATATTTCGGGCATTGAATTGGCCCGTTCGCTGGAAAAGCGGCCAATGATCATTTTTACCACGGCCTATAAGAATTTTGCTTTTGAGGGATTTGAGCTGGAAGCGATAGATTATCTGCTGAAACCCATCGATTTTGAGCGTTTTAAAAAGGCGGTGGATAAGGCAATAGATTTTAATAGCTACCGTAACGCGGCCCAAAACCAGCAGCAGCAGGAAAGCCTGTATGTGTATTCGGAATACAGGATGATAAAGATAGACGTACAGAAGATTGAGTATATCGAAAGCATGGAAGATTATATCAAGATCCACCTGCTCGATCAGCCTAAACCTGTATTGACTTTGATGCCCTTAAAAAAAGTATTGGAAAAACTGCCCCAAAGCAATTTTATGCGCATTCACCGCAGCTATGTGGTAGCGCTGAACCATATCAAATCTATCCACAATAAAAAAGTGCAGCTGGAAACTATAGAGCTACCCGTAGGTAGCAGTTATAACGATTTGATCAGCAAGTGGTCGAAGTAGAAATTGAATATTAGGAAGAAGTTTTGAGCCTCGGAACAAATAATGCTTCTTATTCCTCCCTGGCTCCCTGGGGAGGGATTTATTAATCTTCTAAAAATTTAAGATATCCTTACAAATAACGGGCAACTAAAATCCAACCCATTTCATCGACACATTTACCCTGTTTAGCGATACATTACCGCTATTTATGCCCGGATAACCGGATTTTTATGTAATATTTCAGTATAGCCAAAATAAGCCGGATAATAAATGAATAAAGCTTTACTAAACCCGGAAAGCCTTCAAAACTTATATATTTATCGCTTATTGACAGGTGTTGCAAAACCATGAAGCTTAAAAAAAATATAGCTACAAGCGAGAGCGGGTTCATTTTTAACCCCTCAACCGGCGATTCATTTTCGGCCAATGGCATTGCTGCGGGGATACTTGCCGAAATGAAAAGCGACAAAACAGAGCAGGAAATAAAGACGGGCATACTGGCGCGCTATGATGTACGGCCCGAACAACTCGACCGCGATTGGGACGACTGGATGGTACAACTAAAAGAAGCTAATTTGTTGGATAACTGATGAAACCGGCGGACATATTAACGGTAGGCATTACAGGCCTTAACGCGCATGATAATCCGGGCCCGGGCATTGCGGTGGCGAGGGCGTTGAAAGATGCTTACGGCGATAACATCCGCCTGATCGGGTTGGCCTATGAGGCGCTGGAGCCGGGTATTTATATGGATAAGCTGTTAGATAAAACATATCATATCCCGTACCCGGCAGCAGGCGCGACCGTATTGCTGGAGCGATTGCTTGAAATAAACGGGATGACAGGGTTGGATATGATCATCCCGAACTTTGATGCCGAGCTGGGCAATTTTATAAAAATAGCGCCGCGATTGGCAGCTGAAGATATAAAAACGTTCCTGCCGGATGCAGTACAACTGGCGGCGCGGGACAAAACACAACTGCATGAGTTTGCAGCAACTTACGGGTTTAAAGTGCCGGATTATGTAAATCTTACAAAGGCGGAAGATATGGAAGTAACAGGCGACAAGCTAGGCTACCCGCTTTTTATAAAAGGTAAATATTACGAAGCGCGGCTGGCCGATAATGCGGATGAAGCAAAAAAGATCTTTCATGATATAGCTAACCGCTGGGGGCTGCCGGTGATAGCGCAGCGATGCATAAAAGGCACGGAAATAAATGTCGCCGGGTTGGGCGATGGTAAGGGCAACCTGATAAGTGCTGTGCCCATGCGCAAATTGTATATAACTGATAAAGGCAAAGCCTGGGCGGGAGTGACCATTGAAGATGCGGAGCTGGTAGACCTCGCCGGGCAATTTGCCAAGACGCTGCAATGGAGAGGCGGGTTTGAGCTGGAAATTATAAAGGATAACGCAGGCAATTTGTACATCATCGAGATCAACCCGCGTTTCCCGGCATGGATATATTTGGCGGCGGCTAGCGGACAAAATCAGCCGGCAGCTTTGGTGAAAATGGCAATGGGCGATGACGTGCAGCCGTTTGAAAGTTATGAACCGGGAAAGCTGTTTATACGACACTCGTGGGATGATGTGGTAGATATAGCGCGGTTTCAGCAATTCTCCGCCTTTGGCGAAATTTAAGATCAGGACAAAGCAATGCAAAAGTTAAAATACGAAAGGCCATACATCAAAAAGCTCAACACCGGGATGCTGAACAAATTTGCCAGCGCTAACCCGGCGCAGGCTTTTGATGCCATTGAAGGCATCCCGGTAAAAAAACTGATCGAACAGTATGGCTCGCCGTTGTTTGTTTTGTCCGAAAAACGTATCCGCCATAATTACCGTGCTGCCCTTCGGGCTTTTAATACCCGATACCCAAAAGTGCAGTTTGCATGGAGTTATAAAACCAATTATTTAAGCACAGTTTGTCAAATATTTCACGAGGAAGGCAGTTGGGCAGAGGTGGTTTCAGGATTTGAATACCAGAAAGCGGTCAAGAATGGCGTAAATGGCAGTCATATTATTTTTAACGGTCCGGGTAAGAAACGGGAGGAGCTTTTGGCTGCGATAGAAAATAATTCACTCATCCATATCGATCATTTTGATGAGCTGTATATGCTGATGGAGCTGGCTGCGTCTTCTTCCACAAAACCGAGGGTCGCCGTTCGTGTCAACATGGATACCGGCCTGTACCCGCAATGGGACAGGTTTGGATTTAACTATGAAAATGGCGAAGCTTGGAATGCGATCAGTAAGATCGTGCAGAACAATAAAATGCAGTTAATCGGGCTGCATTGCCATATTGGGACTTATATTCTGGATGTTGCCGCCTATACAAAAGCCACCACCAAAATGTGCGGGCTGGCAATGCGTTGCGCGAAAGACCTCAATAATCCAATTGAGTATTTGGATATGGGCGGCGGTTTCCCATCAAACAACGTACTTAAAGGTGTGCACCTGCAAAGTGCGGATTCAATACCATCGGTTGATGATTTCGCGGAAGCTATCACCACAACCATACTCAATTTTGGTTTTGAAAAGGATAAATTGCCGTTGCTGATATTGGAAACCGGTCGCGCGCTGATAGATGACGCAGGCTATTTGCTGGGAACGGTGATCGCCAATAAGCGACTGGCGAACGGCCGGCGCGGTACCGTGCTTGATTTTGGGGTGAATACGTTATTTACCTCCTTTTGGTACGATCACCAAATTACGCCTGCACAGGGTACATCAACCCATACCGAGCCAATGACCTTATATGGTCCGCTATGTATGAATATCGATGTGATCCGCGAAAACATTAACCTGCCGGTGCTCGATCCCGGCGACCATGTGGTGGTGCACAAAGCAGGCGCTTACAACATGACACAATGGATGCAATTCATTACTTATCGCCCTGCTATAGTAATGATCGCCGAAAGCGGCGAAACCCACCTGCTCCGTAAAGCCGAAACGCTGGACTATGTAGACGAAATGGAGCAAACGCCCGAACTAACCAAATCAAAAGCTGTTGAAAAATAAGATCGCATATATCATAAAGGCTATTATCAACAGCTATGCTATTTTGTTTTTCTCGCAAAACAAGGTGTTGGGCGTTTTATTGCTTGCCGTATCTTTTTTTAACCCGGTTGCAGGCGCTTCGGGGCTGGCGTGCATACTCATTGCCCTGGCTTGTGCTGATTTAAGCGGATATTACAGGCAAGATATTGAAAAAGGTCTTTTTAGCTTTAATGCGCTGCTTTTCGGGATAGGCTTCGGAACTTTTTATCATACCAATACCGCATTTTTTGTTTGGCTGCTGATAGGCTGTTTGGTATGCATTGCCATTACGCTCAGCTTATATGTGCTGCTCATTAAGCGTGGTTTGCCGATGCTGTCGCTGCCATTTGTTATCACTTTTTGGATCATCCTTGCAGCGGCGGGCAGCATTTTCAGGTTAGGGTTGGAGCAGCGGAGCAGTTCGGTAATGTATGAGCTCATCACCGCCATGAACCTCAATGCGCATCGTTTCCCTTTTTATATCGATCTGTTTTTCCGCTCGTTAAGCGCGATGCTGTTTCAGAATAATGCCATTGTTGGTTTGCTGATCGCCGTTGGTTTACTGATCCATTCACGGATCGCGCTTTCTGTGGCGTTAATCGGGTTTGTAACGGCGTGTTTGTTCAACAGGTTTACCGGCGTTTTCCCCGAGGGTTTGAGCTATTACCATTTAGGCAGTAACCTGGTTATAGCTGCGATGGCTGTTGGCAGCTTTTTCCTTGTACCATCGTATCGTTCATATCTATGGGCGATGGTTGTTGTGCCGCTGGTGATCCTTTTTATCATCGCTTTCACGAGGCTTTTAGGTATATATGACCTGCCGGTATTATCACTGCCATTTTGCGTAGCGACTATTTTGCTGCTGTATTTCTTTAAATCGCGCCAATCTGCAAAGACTGTGCTTACGCCGTTGCAATTTTACTCGCCGGAGGTTAATCTTTATCAATACCTGAACAGTAAAGAGCGCTTGCCGGACTATCACTATTTTAACTTCAAACTGCCTTTTATGGGCAGTTGGAAGGTATCGCAGGGCTATAATGGCGCTATCACCCACAAAAGCGATTGGGCCGAAGCGCTTGATTTTGTGATAGAGGATGATGAACACCATACCTATAAAAACAACGGGACAAAGCCGGAGGATTACTACTGCTTTGGCAAACCTGTGCTGGCTTGCGGTGATGGCGTGGTGGTAGCTGTAACAGATAAGATTGATGATAATGAAATAAACAATGTGAACCTGAAGGAGAACTGGGGCAACAGCATTGTGATACAACACGCCGTCGGGCTATACTCCAAAGCATCGCACCTGAAAAGGGCGTCGGTGAAAGTGAAGGTTGGGGATAATGTTAAGCAGGGCGATATCATTGCGCTTTGTGGCAGTTCGGGGCGTTCACCAGAGCCGCATTTGCATTTCCAGTTCCAGGCTACGCCGGGCATCGGCTCAAAAACATTGCGTTATCCGTTTGCTTATTTTATGAGTGAACATGGCAATGAGAAAGAACTAAAGACCTACAGCATACCTGCTGAAGGCGATTCCGTTAGCCCGGTAACCATCAATAACCTGCTAAAGGATGCTTTTAATTTCCAACCAGGCACAGCAGTTACAGTGACCACAACAGACGGCAGAACTGAGACGTTTGAGATCGGGATAGATTACGGCAACGAATGCTACCTGCACAGCAAGGAGACCAATGCATATGCCTATTTCGTAAACAACGGCACGGCATTCTATTTTACTACCTATTACGGCAGCAAGCAATCGTTATTATATCTTTTTTACCAGGCCGCTTATAAAGTTGTCTTCGCCTGTAATGGAAGTTACCCGGTTGAGGACACTTTCCCGTTGCAACTTGCAAAAGATCCGCTGAGATGGTTGAATGATCTTGCGTCGCCGTTTTTTCGCTTCATTAAATTGAAGTATGAGGCGGAGGTGAATATATCTCCGGTTGAGATCGTTTTCAATAGCAAACAGGTACGGTCGGTTGGAATGAAAGACAGGCGAATTTCGGATGCGCAGCTATGGATCGGGCAGGAAGGTATACAGCGCTTTGCGTTCAATACGGGTAAACACAAAATCGAAGTAAAATGGGATATAAAAAATACTTATTGATCATTTTGCTTGGGGGCATATCCTATCTTACAAGTGCACAGGATAAGCCATTTGCCAGAGCCGATAGCCTGACTGATTCGCTCATTAATGCCGGTAACTGGAAGGAAGCCATCACACAGGGCAAGCAATATATAGCAAATGGTACGGACTATACCGGCCTGCGGTTAAAAATAGGGTTTGCGCAATTTATGGTGGGCAATTACTCGGCAGCGATTGAAAATTATGATAAGGTTTTGCAGGATGATGCTCATAACCAAACTGCATGCTATTACCTGTACCTGTGTTACAAATACATGAATAACGAGGCGCTTGCAGGTGAACAATTGGCCAAACTCGATTCCATTTCGTTAAAGCTGCTGCTTGTTAACCGTACGGACATTACAAGCGCGGGTTTGGAAAGCAGTTATAAGATCGCCAACACTAATTACCGGGGTAATGCTTCCTACACGAAGTTTGACCTATCGGGCCATGTACTAAGCAAACTGCAGGTTTATGATGCGGTTTCCTACTTCAGTCAATATATTTATGAATACCACAATTTTGAGCATACGTGGCAGCAGAATGATGACCGGCAGACGGAAAATTTCCTAAAGCTGAGCTATCCGTTATTTGATCATTTTACGTTAACCGGCGGCTGGCATTACCTGTATACAAAATATCAAACCACTACTTATAATGGCAACCTGTTTGTAGGCGGAATTAATTATAATGCCGTTCTTTTTAATGTACAGGGTGATATTGATATAGGGCGGCTGATGACGGACAGGGTAACGCAGTACAATGGGCAGGTAATGGTTAGTCCGTTAGGTAACCTTGATCTGTATTTTATTTCAGGCATATCTTATCTCAACAGGAATACTACAGATAACTTTATTTTTAGCGAAACGGCCGGTTTTAAAGCGATAAAAAACGTTTGGCTGGAAACATCGGCAACATTTGGCAACCAGGATGATTATGTTGAAGCCGGCGGATTGTATATTTACAACACGTTTGACGACACTAAATTAAAATTAACCGAAACAGCATATTTTCAACTCAGTAAACGTTTAATGCTGAATTTAAGTTATACTTATGAAAAAAAGCAGGATGCTGTGCAGCAATTCAATTATAATCAAAATTCAATAGCAGCCGGGATATTATGGAGGTTCTGAAAAAAATAGTTTGGCTTTTTATACTGAGCTGTTGCGTTCTGGTCGCATCGGCGCAAAGCAACGAAGTGCTGCAAAAAGCATTTCATAACAGCTATGCCGATGAAGCCAACAAAAACTACGCCGCAGCCATAAGCGATGTGATGCCTTATTATTCGGATGATAATTACGAGATCAATATTCGCCTCGGCTGGCTGCATTATCTCAATAAAAACTATACCACTTCGCAAAGCTATTATGCCAAGGCTGTTGCGTTGAAGCCTTCATCCATCGAGGCTAAGTTTGGGTATATAAAGCCCTTGTCCTTTCTGCAAAGCTGGGACAAAGTGCTGCAGCAATATCTCGATATCATCCATATCGACCCGCAAAATACACAGGCCAATTATTGGGCAGGGGTGATCTATTATAACCACAAGCAATATGCCACCGCTATAAAATGCTTTAGGATAGTGGCCACGCTTTACCCTTACGATTACGACGGTAACCAGATGCTGGGCTGGGCCTATTTGATGGACGGCCAGAAACCTGCCGCCAAATCCTTCTTCGAAAAAGCCCTCATCATTAAACCCGGTGATGAATCCTGCACCGATGGATTAAATAAGGCAAGCAGGTAGTCGATACAATTCCCCGCTTTATCGGGACACTGCATATAGGAAGGCTTCAGTCACTGATATTTAACTCATAAATCAGTGCATCATGAAACTTTTAAAAGATCAAAAAAGAATATTACTGCTTGATACCGACAACAGCATAATAGATGCCGTTGACGACCTGCTGCAAACAGGGAAATGGGAGGTTTTAATTACCCACAACGCCTTAAATATATACGACCAGGCATTAGCTTTCCATCCCGACCTGGTAGTGATGGATTATCGCCTGCTGGCTGGTAAATGTGCCGGTATCTGTAATAAGCTCAGTAACGACCCGCTTTTAAAACCCGTCCCGGTTATTATCATCAGCTCAAAAAAGTCAAAAAAGATACGGACGGCAGCCAATAATTGCCAGGCTATATTTCTTAAGCCATTTGATATGGGCACGCTCATCCCGGGCATAGAATACCTGATGGCATCCTGAGCAATCGTTTATCGACTCAATCGGCACATTCACCGATACACTTTTAAATAGCTTATAGCGCCCCGATAAATTTGGATCAATCAATTTAATACCCCTAAAAATAACGAAAAATGAAAGCAACAATTTACTATCCGATGATTTTGGCAGCAGTGGTGCTGTCGGTTTTTTCATCCTGTTCAAAGGAAACGAGCCAAAGCACCACCACCAAAAAAACAACTGTAACAAATGTTTCGGCTTCAACCAGCATTGCCGTGGCAGTTACCAGCGCCACGGATTCCACTACTAAGGACACTATTTTTATGGTGAACTGTTTCCCGCCGCACAGCAAAAAGGATAGCGTGGCGTTTAGCAGCCTGCCATCGGCTATTGGCACTTATCTTACAACAAATTATTCGGGCTACACCTTTAAAACAGCCTTTAAGATCGTCGACAGCGTGGGCACCACTACAGATTACATCGTGGTGATCCAATACAATGGCGCCCCGGTAGGTTTAAAGTTTACCGCGGCAGGCGTGTTTGAGAAAGTATTGGAGCAACAGGACGGTAACCAGATGCGCGGCCAGCCGGGACGCCCCGGAGCGCCGTTCGGCGACAGGAATAACCCTAAAAAGGATACTGTTGCGCTGGCGGATATCCCGCTGGCTGTGACGGAATATTTCGTGGAGAATTATCCGTCCGACACTTTGCTGCATGCCTCGATAACGCCGGACAGCACTTATATTCTTATCAGCAAAAATAAAGGCATGTATGCGACGGCCATTTCAAAAGCGGGCAAGCTCATCAGCAGGATGCAGATCATGTCTCCGGGCCCTGCGCCAAAGGCTGTTGCGCAGGATAAGCTGCCATCGGCTGTGCTTACTTATCTTACTACAACCTATCCGGGTTATGTATTTAACGGGGCTTTTGTGTTGGATGGCCCGGCCGGTGTACAGGGATATGATGTTCTGATCACCGAAAACAGTACCAATTACGATGTGCGCTTTAACAGCAGCGGTAGCTTTGTGAAAGCGATAACATTACATTAAGATAATTTTTTTTCATAGCGAGTGGCCCGGTTGGTTTGCGAGAAACCGCCGGGTTTTTTGTGCGCCAATTTTCGTTCGTCGACACAAAAGCGACCGTCGCCGATACACTTTACGGTAAAACCCAGGCAACCCTGATATTTAAATTAAGGTATTACTAAAAACCCTTTCTGCCATGATACTTTTATTTTGCGGTTTATCCGGCGCGGGTAAATCAACATTGGCCAACAGCATCAAGCTAAAATTGGATGAAATTAACCTCCCGGTTGAGATCATAGACGGCGACGAATACCGCCAGGTGATCAGCAAGGACCTGTCATTCAGCAAGGCCGACCGCTGCGAAAATATCCGCCGGCTGGCGTTTGTGGCCAATAAATTCGCATCGCATGGTATTATCCCTATTATCAGCGCTATAAACCCTTATGATGAGATAAGGAATGAGCTGAGGAACGAATTTCCGGAGATGCGGCTTATTTATGTGGACTGCCCGGTTGACGTGCTCAAAAAGCGCGACACAAAGGGTTTATACCGCAAGGCATTCCTGCCTGATGGCTCTCCCGGCAAAATCTATAATCTTACCGGCGTCAACGACCAGTTTGACATTCCCCAAAACCCCGACCTGCGCCTGGATACTTCAGCACGCTCGGTAAAGCAATGCACCGACATGTTGTTCGACTTTATAATCGGTAATATCCTGATGAAGGCTGGTGCTTAAATGATCATAAAGTTCCATCAAATTACTGCTTTTTTAATCATTTTGCAGCAAAAAGCGTAGCATTTAATTTGTGCGATTCTGTAGGATTTTAAAATTGTATTTACTTGTATACCAGCTATTTAAATATAGCATTACCTGTAGCAAAGTGTAGCATTTCGTAGCTTTTTACTGTGTGTAGGTGTAGCTATATGCTACATAGCTACGCCTTCTATCCTAATGCTGGTGCGCGCGCCACGCGTTCCTTAAAGGATATTCCATTCTGAGCAACTTTATTCACGAAATATCACCGCAACAAAGTTATCGAACCGCCCTGTGTTACTTTTGTGTGGTAATAATCATTTTTACCTTCAAACACCCAGTAATAAGTGCCCGCCGGCAGCGGTTTGCCATCCATCGTGCCGTCCCACTGCGCGGTTGACGATGTGGTTTGGAACATGAGCTGACCGCTGCGGTTGAATACTTTCAATGATTTAAATTCTGCCAATCCCACTATCGTCACAAAGAAATAATCGTTTATACCATCGCCGTTAGGGGTAAAAGTATTAACTGCGTTTACTGTAGGCGGCGGTGGCGGCCCGATATGAACATTTACAGGCACGCTGGTAAAACATCCCGTTTCGTTACTGGTGGCCTTTATATAATAGGTTCCGGTTTTGCTCACATATTGGTAGTTTACTAATGGCGCCTTCAGGCTTGCATCGGTATAATAACTATAAGTGAGAACGGAGCTATGAGTGAACGTTTTAGATATATCAACCGTTGCCGGGTACAATACTTCCGGCGGGTTTGTAACTGTTAATGGGGGGCTGCCGATAAACACCTGTACGGGCAAAAGATTGGTGCATCCCTCGGGGTTTTGCGCCCTGATGTAGTAAACACCGCTTGTACTGACCTGGTTGGGCTGGTACAGGTATTGCGTGCCGATGGAATCGGTATAATAGGTATAAGTAAGATTGCTGCTGCTGCCGGTCGTAACAGATGCTGCTGTAAGATCGACCGTACTGCCAGGGCAGGCGAATACCGTATCTTTTACCGTAAAGGTAAAACCTGCATTTATGCGCGTTACATCGGCATATATGGTATCCAAACAGCCCAGGCCATTTTGCGGAACTAACACCACTGCATATTTTGTTTGGTCAGGCGGGGGCGGGGTGATGGATAATGCCTGCGTTGCGCTCAATTGTTTTGAAAAATCGGCATTGTACCATGCATAAGTACCAAAGCCGCCCGGGGCCAGCATGGTTATCGATTTTTGGCCGCTGCAATAATTAGCGCCCGTTATCGGCGATCCGCAAGCCTCATTTACATCAAGATAAGCATAGCCAAAATGCTCGCCAAGCGTACAATCGTTTGTGGTAAACTCCATGCGCATTGTTTTGCCGGCATAACCGGCAAGGTGTATGGTTGCGGGCGCCCAGTCCTTATAATAAACAATACCGGTTTTGGGCGAGACAGGGGCCGGTTTAAACCCAGGCAAAGCTGCCGATGCAATAAAGTCGAACGAGGCGCAGGTTACCTGCTGCGGGGGCATAGTTAAACCATTAGCAGAAATGGTATCAGGGCTATCGGTCAGGTCGAAAGTGTTTACAGTAAAACGGGGCTGTTGGGATGGCATATGGTTGGGGTTTTGCAGCACAACCGCATAATAGAAAGTTATATCGTAAACAGCAGCCGTTGGCGGTACTGTAAATGTGTATGTTACCCGCTCGGCCCTTGCGCCTCCTTCCCCGTTACCGAGCATAATGGAGTAATTACCGCCATAGGGGCAAAGCGTAGGAAAATTTCCGTATGGATCGAGCTTAGGGTAGGAGTTGGAGTCGATTATGGTTTGCCTGTTGCTGATCGGCACCGTAGAGATCACGCTGATAACGCCGGCCTTGTTTATGCCTCCTGTATCGCATTGCCAGCCCGAAAGTGTGCCTGTTTCGAAACCAATATTACCCGGCGGACAGCTTGTTTCTGAACCTTGCGCATGTATATTAAATGCCATGCACAAAATTGTGGCAGTAAACAATAGCTTAAGGGAATGCATGGATAAATATAGCTTATTTATTGGCCGTAAAATTTGTAAAATATACGATACAATTTTTAATAGTGTTGCTTCGGCAAGCTAATAAAGTTAAATGAATGTATAATTATAAAGAGGTGATAACCAAAACTTAATATCCTGATTGTTTCTCTTGGTACGGATATTGTTTTAACTAACCTATGCATAAGCTAAAAAAATATACGCTCATCCGCACTACAGCAATGCTGGTGATGATGGCGTATGTTTTTATAATGGTTGCTTACCTGTTTTTTACCCCGGTATTTCAAAACAACGGCCCCTCAGGCAATGCCGGGCTTACGGTTAACACCCAGCTAATTTACAACCTCATCCGCACCAACAGGTGTATGATGAATGATAATAAGCCTGCGAAATCACAGGTAAAGCTATATGCAGCGCATTTTATTTCACAAAAGTCCATTACAGGCAAAACCCCTTTATTACTGGCCGGAAATACTTCCGCTCTATATTTTTTGATCGATCATCATTTCGCTTACCTGAGCAATCGCGTATTGCGGATCTGAAAATTACATTCACAGCTAGTCCTTTTTGAATTATTTCAAAATCGTGTAATGGCAATGCCCATTGCATTAATTGTGTTGTAAATTTTATTTGATCAAAAGAAAATTAATATCATGAAAACTTTAAAATCTGTTATTCTTATTGCAGTAATAGGAATATCATCATACAGTGCTATGGCACAAAAGAAAATTGCAAATGTACCTGCCGTAGTGAGTTCAGCATTTACCAGTCAATATCCCCAGGCCGGTTTAAAAGGCTGGAGCATGGATAGGGGACAATATATCGCCACATTCAAATACAATAATCGCGACTGGACGGCGCATTATTCGGCCGATGGCAACTGGTTGCGCAGCGAGCGAAACATTAAGCATATGGCCAACTTACCTGCTGAAGTACGCATGGCAGTAAGGAGCAGTAAATACGCCAGCTATCACATAGATGAAATGGCACGGCTGCAAATGCCCGATCATAGCTACCAGTACCGTTTAAGCGTAGACAATAACAATGGTAACCCAACAGCTTACCAGGGCGTAGGCGGGCTGGATAATGAAAATTTGTTTTACAGTGAACACGGCCGTTTAATAAGAACTGCCAGTGGGAATGAGTAAAACCTAATTAGGTTAATGAAGAAGATTCGCCCGCAGGGAAATCGCTTTTAAAATGAGTTGCTCCAGATTCCCTCTTGAGAGAGTAATAGCCCATAAAAAGACAGTGCTTTTTTATTCCCTCCCTGGGGAGGGGTGTGGGTGCCTGAGTGCAAAGGCAGGGAGGGGTTTGGTCGTTATGCAAATCGCATAAACCCCTCCCTACGCCCTCCCAAGGGAGGGAATCGCACAGGCCAGCCCATAAAGAAGCATCGTCTGTCAAATGGTGGGCTATTACTCTCGAGAGGGGAACCAAAATCAGTTACAGTCTCAGCAAACTTCTAAAAAGCGATTTCCCCGGGATCCCCTGGTATAATGCCGGGGGATTTTTTTGTACGATAGCCGTAGAAAACAGCAGCTGAAGCATTTTTCTCTGTGTTCTTTGTGTTTCTTTCTCTGAGCCCTCTGTGGTTAAATGGCTTTTTATAGAAAAATGTTGGTAATCAAGTAGTTATATGTGGATAGATTGCCGCATCGCTTTTGTTAACACATAACTATTAATTAACAATAGCCTAATATTGGCAGGGTAAATTTGAGTCAATAATAAAACGATGCACACCGTGAAAATTACCCCCAGGCGCATTCAATTATTAACCTTATTGCTTCTGCCGATTTTTATCAGCCTTAAAGCTTACCCCCAAAACATTTCGCTCCCCAACGCTTACGCACACAACGACTACTGGCACAAAAGGCCTTTGTACGATGCGCTGGACAATGGTTTCACCCATATCGAAGCGGATATTTATTTGCGGGACGGTCAGCTGGTAGTAGCGCACTTGTTGCCGCGGTTAAGGATGCAAAAAACGTTAGACAGTTTATACCTTAAACCTTTGGCCAGTTGCATTAATGGCAGTAACAGGGAGTTCACCTGCCCGGACTACCCCGTAATGCTGATGATCGATATAAAGTCGGCGGCTGGCAGTACTTATATCGCCTTAAGGCAATTGCTTGAGAAATATCGGCCGTTGCTATCGTCGTGTAAGGACGGTGTCTTTAAACAGGGCAAGATCACCATAGTGCTTACCGGGCACAAGCCTGTGGAATTGCTGCGCAAAGAGACCGACCGCATTGCATTTGTGGATGAAGACCTGATGCAGGTACAGAAGGACACAATAAATCAGAATTTTTATGAAACGGCCAGCTGCCGCTATTCGCGCATGTTGGACTGGATAGGAGAGGGACCTATACCATTAAAGCAACATGAGCATTTATGCGAGTTTGTGAGGGCCGCGCACCACCTGGGCAAGAAGGTGCGTTTATGGGCCTCGCCCGAAAATAAAGCGGTTTGGAACGAGCTTTTGAACTGTGGTGTGGATCTGATCAATACCGATCAATTGGATAATTTGAAAAACTTTCTACTCTATGATGTCAAGGTTTATGCTAAAGTTAATTAAATATTATCCATTGATATACAGGGCAATATATGGGTTAATAATTTGATAACGATAACTTCTTATTAGGTAAAACTGCCAACAATAGCTTTAGATATTTTTAATATAGGGCTAATTTTCCTGTGTTAAATTATTGAAGTTTTTGTACCCTGATAATTGCCCCTTAATGCAGCGAATTCTCTTTATTACCGGTTCTCTCAACCAAACTACGCAAATGCATCAGATTGCTGATCATTTACCGGAATTTGACTGTTGGTTTAGCCAGGTATTTACCGATTCACCGCTTATTAAGTTTTTTCTCAAAAAAACTTCGCTGCTTAACGGTACCGTAATGTCTGAAAAGTACCGGCACAATTCCGAAAAATATTTAACGTCGCACGGCTTGCAGATAGATTACAGCGCAAAGCTAAACAGCTACGACCTGGTAGTGTATTGCTCTGATATGGTGGTGCCCGCCCGTATGCGCAAAACCAAAACCATATGGGTACAGGAGGGCATGACTGATCGGTTCACTATCATGAGCCACATTGTGCGGGCGTTAAAGCTGCCGGCTTTTTTATGCGCCAACACTTCGCTCAATGGTAGCGGCAATGTATGCGATATCTATTGTACCGCATCCGATGGGTATAGCGAGTATTTTAAAATCAATGGCACCGATGCCCGGAAACTGATTGTAACAGGTATGGCCAATTATGATAACCTGCAGCAGTTCAACAATAACGATTTCCCGCATAAAGACTACGTAATGGTAGCCACTACCGACATGCGCGAGACCTACAGGTTTGAAAATCGCCCTGCCTTTATTAAAAAGGCCGTTAAAATAGCCGCCGGCAGAAAGTTGCTCTTCAAGCTTCACCCGAATGAAAAATTGGACCGTGCCGAACGGGAGATCCGCAAATACGCACCCGCAGGCACTTTGATATACAACAGCGGTAACACCAACGAGATGATAGCCAACTGCTGCGAATTGATCACCCAATATTCTACAGTCGTATACACAGGTATTGCGCTTGGCAAAATAGTTCATTCATGGTTTGATGTGGAAGAGCTTAAAAGGCTGCAGCCGGTGCAAAATGGTGGCGCGTCCGCAAAAAATATAGCAGCTCTATGCAGGAGCTATGCGCTTTACAAAGGTGAATGGAATACGTTTTTACCGCATTATTTAAGTGAACCTGCTTTGGCCGAGACGCCATTGCCGTCAATAGCTGAACCTACTTTGATTTAGTGCTTATGAGAGAGAAAGCCGTAATTGTTGTGCAGGCCCGCATGTCGTCAACCCGTTTACCGGGTAAAGTAATGATGCCTATACTGGGCAAAAGCCTGCTGGTTAGGATGATAGAACGGCTGCAGATGGTGAGGCATGAAGTAACTATCGTAATAGCTACTACCGTTAGTAACGAGGACGATATAATTGTGCTGGAGGCGGAGATGCTCGGCATACCTTTTTATCGCGGTAGCATTAATAACCTTGTCGACAGGCATTACAAGGCGGCAAAGATACACGGTGCGGATCTTGTATTGAAGATCCCGTCAGATTGCCCGCTGATCGATCCGCAGGTAATTGATGAGGTGCTCGATCATTATTTCGCCAATCGCGAAAAGTTCGATTACGTGAGCAACCTGCACCCCGCAACCTGGCCCGATGGCAACGATGTGGAAGTGATGACCATTGAATGCCTCGAAAAAGCATGGCAGCATGCCGCACAAGGCATGCAGCAGGAACATACCACGCCTTATATATGGGAAAATGCCGGCAAGTTCCGCATCGGCAATGTAAGCTGGTCATCGGGTTTGGATTATTCCATGTCGCACCGGTTTACAATAGATTATGCTGATGATTACGAATTCATCAAACGCGTATTCGAAGAACTGTACCCTGCAAAAAAGAATTTCTCCTGCGATGATATCCTTGAGCTGCTTGTGCGTAAGCCCGAAATATACCAGTTGAATGCGCATTATGCCGGTGTAAACTGGTACCGCAATCATTTGGATGAATTGAAAACCGTGTCTGCCGGGCAAACCAAACAAGCCCCCGGCGAATTAACAACCGCTTAACTATGAACAAAAAACATACTCAAGCCGAAATGGAGGCCATTGCCCTCAATGTACGTGAACATATCGTACGCATGTCCACCGATGGCGGCTGCTTTACCGGCGCTTCGCTTTCCGCGGTCGACCTGGTCGTTTACCTGTACGCAAGTTTTTTAAATATTAATCCAAACAATCTCGACGACCCAAACCGCGATTACCTATTCCTTTCCAAAGGGCATGACGTGCCGGCATTGTATGGCACATTTGTGGAGTTAGGCCTGATGGACAAGGCAAGGCTGCAAAACCACCTTTCCATCGAAGACCATATTTACTGGCACCCAAATACGCAGATCCCGGGTATCGAATTTCATTCAGGATCGCTGGGGCATTTACCTTCGGTTGCCATTGGTGTAGCGCTGGACATTAAGATGCGCGGTGGCGATAACAAAGTGATCTGCATTTTAGGCGATGGCGAGCTGAACGAAGGCACCTGCTGGGAAGCCGTTCTGGTGGCAAACGCTTACAAACTGGATAACCTGATCTTCGTAGTCGACCGTAATAACTTCCAGGCCAATATGCGTACGGAAGACCTGATCCCGCTGGAACCGCTTGCCGATAAATTCATCGCTTTCGGCGCAGCAGTGAAACGCATAAACGGTCACGACTTTTCACAACTGGACGAAACTTTTTCAGCATACCCTTTCCAAAAAGACAAATTAAACGTAGTGATAGCCGATACCGTACGCGGCAAAGGCTTACCAAGTATACAGGAACGCGCCGACCGCTGGTTCTGCAACTTTAATGCAGACGAAGTTGAACAGCTTTTGCTGGAGCTGCATGGCGCACATAACACCGAATTAACATCAGAAACTTTGATCGTTCGATAAGATGACATACGAAGAACTATTGACCCGAATTTCCCTTAATGACGAGCGCGTGGTAGTCATGACCGCCGAAAATCGCGCCCTGGTACGCAACCTGCCCACCATACTGGGCAAGCGTTTTATCGACACAGGCATCACCGAGCAAACCATGATCGGCGCCGCCGCCGGACTGGCCCTGCGCGGACGCATTCCCGTCGTGCATGCGCTGGCGTCATTCCTAACCATGCGCGCATTTGAGTTTGTGCGCACAGATGCCGGCATCCCCGACCTGCCGGTAAAGCTAAGCGGCTTCATCCCCGGCTTTTTGTCCGATGGTAACGGCCCTACGCACCAGGCCATCGAAGATATTTCCATCATGCGAGGCATACCCAATGTAAACGTTTTTGCCCCTGCAGATGAAGACGACCTGGTAAAAATGCTCTCAACCATATGGAGCGCTCCCAGCCCGGCCTATACCCGCATCAATACCCGCAAAACCGGCTACGAGCATCAACCCTATGAATGGGGCAAAGCCGAAATGATAGCCGAAGGTAGCGATGTGACTATCCTCACCTACGGTTTGCTGTTTGAACAGGCGCTTGCAGCCGTTGAGATCTTGAAGAGCGAAGGCCTCTCTGTTGGCCTCGTTAACATGCGCAGCCTGAAACCGGTGGATGAGCAGGCTATCCTCACCGCCACCCGCTCGGAGATGGTGGTAACGCTGGAAGACCACTTTGTAACCGGCGGCCTTTATACCATAGTAGCCGAAACATTGCTTAAATACCGCAAAACGGCAAATGTATTGCCTATTGCGCTCAACAACCGTTGGTTTAAACCGGGCCTGCTGCCTGATGTTTTAAAGCACGAAGGCTTCACCGGCAAACAGATAGCCGAAAAGATCTTGGGCTACCAAACGGTACACAAACAGGCCGAAATATTAATGAATGTATTTTCAGAATAATCAAATTGCACGATATGGCAAATAAGATTGCGTTAAACAACGACTATCCGGTAATCACGGAGTCGGATAAATTATATGAGCGTGCGCTGAAGGTGCAGAAACCGGTTACCCAAACCCTGGCTAAAGGCCCGGGCCAGTTTACCAAAGGCGTAGCGCCAAAATATCTTGTAAAAGGCAAAGGCTCGCACGTATGGGATGTCGACGGGAACGAATACATCGACTTCAACGCGGCTATTGGTCCGCTTTCCTTAGGTTATTGCTACCCGGCAGTTGATGATGCTATCCGCGAACAACTGGAAGATGGCATTACCTTTTCACTGATGCACCCGCTGGAGGTGGAGCTATCAGAACTGATCACCGAAGTTATCCCGAATGCCGAAGCGGTAAAGATCTCAAAAACCGGCGCTGACGTATGCTCGGCTGCCATCCGCGTAGCAAGGGCATTTACCGGTCGCGATAAAGTATTTTGCTGCGGCTACCATGGCTGGCACGATTGGTACATCGGCATCACCAGCCGTAACGCAGGCATCCCCGGCGCTATACAGGATCTGACCTATACTTTCGAGTATAACGATATCGAATCAATAAAAGCAGCGCTGGACGAAACCATTGCCGCCTTAATATTGGAACCTTTCATTTTCGAAGCGCCAAAACCAGGCTTCCTGCAGGAACTGGCCGAAGTATGCCGTGAAAACGGTACACTGTTGATATTCGACGAAATGTGGACAGGCTTCCGTATTTCCCTGGGTGGCGCACAGGA